>NZ_KI271071.1 GCF_000469305.1 Faecalitalea cylindroides ATCC 27803 | reverse complement strand
ATCGCCGATTGTCTATATACCTTTTCTTCATTAAAGACACCTGTTATATGCTTTGTTCTTTCTGAAGGAGGAAGCGGTGGAGCTCTTGCACTAAGTGTGGCCGATAAGATCTTCATGTTAGAATATGCAGTTTACTCGATTCTATCTCCTGAAGGATTTGCCTCTATATTGTGGAAAGATGGCTCACGTGCTAAAGAAGCCTGCGATGTGATGAAGCTTACCAGCAAAGACCTTTTAGAGAAAAAAGTAATTGATGAAATCGTACCAGAACCATTTGGTGGAGCAGCCTCAAATCTACAGAGTGTTGTCGATAAGATGGATCTTATGTTGAAAGAAACATTGAATGAACTGACTAAGATGAAAACGACTACGCTGGTAGAAAAACGTTATGAAAAATTTCGTCATTTAGGAGAAGGATCATGGAAAATGTCAAGATAATTGGCTGTGGCTATGCTTATGGCTCAAATTGTGTAACTAATGACATGTTAAAGAATGTTGTAGATACAAGTGATGAGTGGATCCAGTCAAGAACCGGCATCAAGCAGCGAACAGTATCAAAAAATGAAAATACCAGTGATCTGGCAATCAGAGCTGCTAAAAAAGCTATTAAAGAAAATCATATCGATAAACATGAAATTTCATTAATTATCGTGGCGACCTGTACCCCAGATAATGTCACACCATCGTGTGCTTGTTTAGTGCAGGAAGCTCTAGGTCTTAATGAGGATCCCATCATGGCTTTTGATATCAATGCAGCATGTAGTGGATTTATTTATGCATTACAGTGTGCTTCTAGAATGTTGGATAAAGGTATAGCTCTTGTGATAGGGGCAGAAACTTTATCTAAGATCTTAGACTGGAAAGATCGCAATACCTGTGTTTTGTTTGGTGATGGAGCAGGAGCCGTCCTGATCAAACGCTGCAACGATGGTTCTAACATGACTTTTTATGCTAGGTCCAAAGGAGATAAAGATAAGGCACTATATTGTGCCGGGCGTTCTTTACAACCAGAATTGAAAAATATAGCCCAAGAGAAACCTTATCTTAGCATGAATGGAAGAGAAGTCTTCCGCTTTGCGATACGCTCCATGCCAGATGCGATCGAACATGTGCTAAAAGAAGAGAGCATTGATTCAATCGATTTAATGATTCCCCATCAGGCCAATATTCGCATCTTAGAATATGTCAGCAAGAAAATGAAATTTCCAATGGATAAGATGTTTATCAATTTAGATCAATTTGGTAATACATCAGCTGCCAGTGTTCCATTGGCGCTAGGCCAGGCATGGCAACAAAACAAGATCAAAGAAAATATGAATCTTGTATTAGTTGGCTTTGGGGCAGGATTTACCTGGGCAGCCTGCAAGATTCATATCGAAGGAGGAAAACATGATGATCAATCAGATGCTTAATATCAAATATCCTATATTTCAAGGCGCTATGGCCAATATCGCAACACCTGAATTTGCTGCAGCAGTTTCAGAAAGCGGAGCATTAGGTATTATTGGAACAGGGGCTATGAATGCCAAGCAAGTTCAGGAAAGTATTCAAAAAATTCGTTCTTTGACAGATAAACCATTTGGCATCAACGTCATGTTGATGAATCCGGAAACAGATGCCATCATGGAAGTTATTGCACAGAATCATGTGCCTGTTGTAACCACTGGAGCAGGAAATCCAGGAAAATATATGGAAATGTTAAAGGCTTCAGGAACTAAGGTCTTTCCTGTTGTAGCCAGTGTTGCTCTTGCGATTCGTATGGAAAGAGCAGGAGCTGATGGAATCATTGCCGAAGGAACAGAAGCTGGTGGACATGTCAATGAACAGACAACGATGGCTTTATTACCTCAAGTTGTTGATGCAGTGGATATTCCAGTCATTGCAGCTGGGGGAATTGCAGATGGCAGAGGTTTTAATGCAGCTCTATCTTTAGGAGCCTGTGGTGTTCAGTTAGGAACTTGTTTATTGGCAAGTGAAGAATGTCCAATTCATGAAAACTATAAAAATGCTGTCTTAAAGGCAAAGGATACAGATACGGTCGTAACTGGAAGAACTTTAAATACGCCGGTGCGTATCTTAAAAAATTCAATGAGCCGTCAGTATTTAAAATTAGAAAAAGCAGGTGCCAAACCTGAAGAAATGGAAAAATTGACTCTTGGTGGATTAAGACGAGCTGTTTTTGAAGGCGATATGAAAACTGGATCTGTCATGATGGGGCAGGTTGCCGGCTTATGTAAGGAAATTCGTCCTCTATCAGAAATCTTTGAAGATATGATGAATGATTCTAAAAAACAACTGGAAGAACTGAAAAAGAAAATAGAGGAATGCTAATGTTAAGACCTATAAAGCTAAAAGATAAAATCTTAGAAGTTCCAATTATTCAAGGTGGTATGGGAATAGGTGTATCTTTATCAAACTTGGCATCATCTGTTCGAAAAGAAGGCGGTATGGGTGTTATCTCAGCCGCTATGCCTGGATTTAATGAACCAGATTTTGAAACTAATTCTTTAGAAGCTAATATTCGAGCATTAAAAAAGGAAATTCAAAAAGCCAATGAAGTAAAACGCGGGCTTCTAGGAGTCAATATTATGGTTGCATCCAGAAATTATGAATCCTATGTAAAAGCTTCTGTTGAAGCTGGGGCAGATGCGATCATATCTGGAGCTGGACTACCTTTAGATTTGCCAAAGTATGCAGAGGGCAAGATCATGTTGGCACCAATTGTATCAAGTGCCAAGGCATGTCGATTGTTGTGTCGTGTATGGGATAAACATCATAATACAACACCAGATTTTGTCATAATCGAAGGTCAAAAAGCAGGAGGACATCTAGGCTTTAAGAAAAAAGATCTAGAAGACGGAACATATCAAACGCTAGAACAAATCTTAAAAGAGGTTTTAGAAGAACTTGTACCATTTGAAAAGAAATATAATAAACAGATTCCGGTTTTTGTTGCTGGTGGAATATTTACACATGAAGATATTCAAAACTATATCGATCAAGGCGCTTCTGGTGTACAGATGGCAACACGTTTTATTGCGACAAACGAATGTGATGCCCATGAGAATTTTAAACAGATGATCTTAAAGGCAAAAAAGGAAGATATTGTCTATGTAAAAAGCCCGGCTGGTTTTCCAGGCAGGGCCATTAAAAATGAGTTTGTCAAAAGAACGGAAACAGAGTCAAATCAAAGCGTTTCAAATTGTTTGGCTTGCATGCTTCCATGCACTCCAAGTTCAACGCCTTACTGTATAACTCGTGCTTTGATTCGAGCGGTTAAAGGAGATATGGAGAATGGCTTGTTCTTTTGTGGAACAAGTGCCGAAAAGATTCATGAAATCATTGATGTACATACATTAATGAATCAATTAAAAGGAGAGGTGAAAGAACAATGACAACAGCATTTCTATTTGCGGGGCAGGGCTCACAGATTGTAGGAATGGCAAAAGATTTCTATGATCATTGCCCTTCAAGTAAAGAATTGATGGATAACCTACATTGTGATTACGACATAAAAAAGCTTTGTTTTGAAGGGCCGCAGGAAACATTGAATGATACAGCTTATGCACAAAGTTCGATTGTGGCAGCTTCTTTGATGATCTTAGAAGGATTGAAATCAAAAGGTATAAAACCAGATGTATGTGCCGGCCTTTCCTTAGGAGAATACAGTGCGTTATGTTGTGCAGGTTCAATGGATGCACAAACTGCAATTAATATCGTACGTCAAAGAGGGATCTTAATGTCCAATGCCTTGCCACAGAACACAACGGGAATGCGTGCAGTTCTAGGATTAGACGCAAGCAAGATCTTGGAAGTATGCAAAGAAGTAAATGAAAAAGGGTTGGTTCTTGAAGTGGCCAATTATAACTGTCCAGGGCAAATTGTTGTTACCGGGCAAATAGAAGCTTTAGAAATGGCGGCACCAATGTTATTGGAAAAAGGAGCGCGAAGAGTTTTACCTTTAAGTGTCAGCGGAGCTTTCCACTCTTCTTTACTCACTCCTGCCAGCAATCAACTTGAAGAAGTGTTGAAGACAAGTTCGTTATCTTTACCTTCTATTCCTGTGTATCACAACGTGGATGGAAAAGTTCATGAATATGAAACGATCGAAGATTTGATCAAGATCTTGAAGCAGCAGATTTGTCAAAGTGTTTATTTTGAACAAACGATTCAAAATATGATCAAAGATGGTGTCGATACATTTGTCGAAATTGGTCCAGGAAAGACACTGACAGGTTTTGTTCGAAAGATCGATCGCAAAGTGAATGTATTTACGATCAATACAATGGAAGATGTAGAAAGGATGCTGCAAACATGGAACAAGTAAATAAAACAGCATTGATTACTGGGGCTGCCAAAGGTATTGGAAAAGCTGTTGCCTTAGCTTTTGCCAAAGAAGGTTATAACATCGTCATCAACTACAATGGTTCTAAAGAAGCGGCCTTAAATACACAGCAGGAAATTGAAGCATTGGGTGTAAAGACACTTGTTGTTCAAGCGGATGTATCTGATGAAGATCAAGTAAAAACAATGGTTGAAAAGAGTATTGAGACATTTGAAAGAATAGATGTTTTGGTAAATAATTCAGGAATCAATAAAGATGGTTTGATGTTAAGAATGTCATATGAAGATTTTCATAAGGTCATTGCCGTGAATCTGGAAGGGACCTTTAATTGTATCAAACATGTTTCAAGGATCATGATGAAACAAAGAAGTGGTTCGATCATCAATATGTCAAGCGTTGTAGGTATCATGGGAAATGCCGGGCAGGCCAATTATGCCTCCAGCAAAGCCGGTGTGCTTGGTTTGACAAAATCTGCAGCTAGAGAATTGGCGCTTCGTCATATACGAGTCAATGCGATTGCACCTGGCTTTATCGAAACGGATATGACCGCAAAACTGGCAGAGAAAGACAAAGCGAAGATGATGGAACAAATTCCATTAAGACAATTTGGACAACCAGAAGATGTGGCCAATGTATGTGTTGCCTTGGCAAGCGATGCCTTTAAATATGTAACAGGTCAAACGATTCATGTCGATGGCGGCATGATCATGTAGGAGGAATTATGCGTAGAGTTGTAATTACAGGTTTAGGAGTTATTTCTCCTATTGGAAATGATGTAAATGCTTTATGGAATAGTATTGAAGAAGGAGTATGTGGAATTGCTCCGATTACGCACTTTGATACAAGTGATTATAAGGTGAAATTGGCGGCTGAAGTAAAAGATCTAGACATGGAAGCTTATTTTTCTAAACGTGATCTAAAGTTTAATGATCGTTTTACACAGTTTGCTCGTATAGCCTCTAAACAAGCGATGCAGGATGCTGGATTTGATAAAGAAATTTCGGATGCAGATCGTTTTGGATGCATCATTGGTTCAGGAATTGGGGGTATTGAATCAATTGAATTAGCTTCACATACGTTAAGCGAAAGAGGAGCTTCAAGAGTCTCTCCATTCTTTATTCCTATGGCTTTAGCCAATCTTGCAGCAGGACAGGTGGCAATTGACTGGGGCTTAAAAGGAGCAACTTCTTGTGTTGTAACAGCTTGTGCGGCTGGTTCTAATGCGATTGGAGAAGCTTTTCATAGAATTCGTGACGGCTATGAAGATGTTATGTTAGCTGGTGGCAGTGAAGCTGCGATCACTCCATTAGCTATTGCCGGCTTCCAATCAATGCGTGCTTTACATACTGGAGATGATGCCAAAAGAGCCAGCATTCCTTTTGATAAACAGAGAAGTGGTTTTGTCATGGGTGAAGGTGCCGGGATCTTGATTCTGGAAGAATTAGAGCATGCCAAGGCCCGCAATGCCAAAATTTATGGTGAGATCGTAGGGTATGGTTCTAGCTGCGATGCACATCATATTACAGCACCATTGGATGATGGCTCAGGTGGTGCCAAAGCCATGGTACAGGCATTACAGGATGCTTGTATCAAAGCAGAAGATATCGATTATATCAATGCTCATGGAACGAGTACAAAACTAAACGATAAGACAGAAACGATGGCTGTTAAAGCAGCTTTTAAAGACCACGCTTATAAATTAGCTATCTCTTCAACCAAGAGCAATACAGGGCATTTGTTAGGGGCCAGTGGAGCTGTGGAAGCTATTATTTCTATCAAATCTTTACAG
Source organism: Faecalitalea cylindroides ATCC 27803 (assembly GCF_000469305.1). Classification (GTDB taxonomy): domain Bacteria; phylum Bacillota_I; class Bacilli_A; order Erysipelotrichales; family Erysipelotrichaceae; genus Faecalitalea; species Faecalitalea cylindroides. Next base: position 4,270 of record NZ_KI271071.1, on the reverse strand, counting down.
GAAGGTTTTATCCCGGCAACGATCAATTATCAAGAATCAGATCCAGACTGTGATCTAGATATTGTCGCAAATCAAGGACGTCATCAAGATATTCATTATGCCATGAGCAACTCTTTAGGTTTTGGTGGACATAATGCATCCTTGGTATTCAAAAAATGGGAGGATTAGTATGTTGTTATCAAACGAAGATATAAAAAAGATCATTCCGCATAGATATCCCTTTTTATTGGTTGATAAAATTGAATCCATTGATGAAGAAACCAAAACCATTGTTGGAATCAAGTGTGTCAGTGCCAATGAAATGCAGTTTTTAGGACATTTTCCACAACAAAGTGTTATGCCGGGTGTTCTGATCGTAGAAGCTATGGCACAAACAGGAGCTGTGTATCTATTAAAAGAGGAAGAAAATCGTGGAAAGATTCCTTTGTTTGCGGGAATCAATAAGATGCGTTTTTCGTCTGTGGTCGTACCAGGGGATGTATTAAGGATGAAGGTTCAATTTAAACGTATGATCGGTGGTATTTGTATTGCCGGTTGTGAAGCTTATGTGGACGATAAAAAAGTCGCATATGGTGAAATTCTTTGTGCTTTACAGGATGTGGAATAAATGTGGATCGGTTGTGATATTGTAAATATCGATCGAATCAAGGATCCTTACAAAATTGCCAGAAGGATCTTGAGTGAACAAGAATATGAACAATTTTCAAATTATTCTTCAAATCGACAAAAAGAGTTTTTGGCAGGGCGCTTTGCCGCTAGAGAGGCCATTATCAAAGCATTACCGATTCCTATAAAGCTAAAGGAAATTGTAGTAGAGCCACCAAAAGAAATTCAGTATCAAGGGTATACGATTCAAGTATCGATTGCCCATGATGGAGGATTTGCCATGGCGACAGCCCTGGTTCAAAGAAAGGAATCTCATGAAAACATCTAAGATCATTCGAGCTTTACCTGTTTTGCCTGTTGCCTGGGTTAGCTCAAAGATATATGAGAAAAAAAGTCAGTTGGAAGCACAGGTTCGACTGGAAAAATGGAGCCGTTTTATTTTGAAATATCTAGGATACAATTTATCTGTTAAGGGAATTGAAACAATTCCTAAAGAGGAAACGATTTATTTTGTATCCAATCATCAAGGTACATTGGATCCAGCTCTTGTCTTGGCAAGTTGTCCGGTTCATTTGGCTTTTATCTCAAAAAAAGAGAATGAAACCATGCCTATTTTTGGCCGATGGGCTAGAAATATAGGTACGATCCATTTTGATCGTGAATCTAGAGAAGGCAATGTGCATATGCTAAGAGAAGCTGCTAGAGAGCTTAAACAAAAAAAGAATCTTTTGGTCTTTCCTGAAGGAACTAGATCAAAAGGAGATACGATGAATGAGTTCAAGGCAGGTGCTTTGTTGCCGGCTTATTTATCAAAAGCTACAATTGTGCCAGTTGCCTTAAAAAAAGCTTATACACTGGATATTTCATCTGATCATACTAAACAACTTGAAATTGAATATGGAAAACCGATTCGTGCTTCAGAATATAAAAAAATCAGCCAGGAAGATCTTGCTAAAGAACTTCATGACTGGATTCAAAGTCGAATTGATATTTCACCAGAGGATAAATGATCGATCGATCCATCCTCTTTTTTTATGACAAGTCGAAAAGAATCATCGACTCCTAAGATCGTTCCTTTATATTCTTTCTGGGGATGCAGGATCCTTACTGTTTGATTAATATAGGCAAGATGATCTTTATATGCCTGAAGAAAAGAATGATGATTGGTATAGTAATCATAAAAAGACTCTAGAAAACTTGTGATCAATATATTGCGAGGTTTTTTGAATGGAACAAAATCTTCAACAGCACAGGCAATAGAAGCAATATCTTCAGGATAAATAAAGGAATGGACATTTATGCCAATGCCAATGATCAAAGAATCAAAGCGTTCCTGCTGCAGCTTTCCTTCGCATAAGATACCTCCAAGTTTTTTATCGTGAAAATAAATATCATTTAACCATTTGATTGAAGGGGAGAATCCATATACAGATTGAATAGCTTTACACATACATAAGGCACTTAAGGCTGTATAGTGTAGGACGCACTCTTTATCTTCTTTGGGCTTTAATAATAAAGAAAGATAGGTGCCGCTATTTGAAGGAGAATAAAATGAGCGGCCATTTCTTCCTTTTCCCTGTGTTTGATGATCTGCGATCAAAACCGTTCCTTCAGGTAGATCTGTATGTTCTGATAGCCATGAATTGGTGCTGGCAGTAGAGTCAATGACCTTGATTTGATAGAAAGAAGGAAGACTGGATTGAATATCTTCCTGGTTGAGTTTATCTATATATGCTTGCATACAAAAATTATATCAAAGAATATGGTTTTCAAGAAATCGAAAAAGAAAAGATTTCTATACTGAAAAAATCGGGTGATACCTTTTTAAAAGTATTGTGTTGTCCTTTATTCATAGAAGTATAGATTGTTCTTCAGAATTTATAAAACATAGGATAAAAATAGATGTATAATATCTCTATAAATTGGAATTTACCTATTGAGACATATAAACTCTTGACAACAAACCTCCTATATAGTACGTTTTTAACAAACTACTATATAGGAGGTTTTGTATGGAAATGAATGGAGGATTTCTTGTTACCAAAATAAAACAGCTTGGAGACCGGATTTTCGAGAAGATTCTCAGTGAAAAGAATGTTGATGCGTTTAATGGAGCCCAGGGACGTATTCTTTATGTGCTGTGGCAGGGGGATGGTATCTCAATCAAGTCACTCTCGACTAAATGCGGATTAGCGATAACATCTCTTACTACGATGCTGGAAAGAATGGAAAATCAAGGGCTGATAAGCCGTGTTCAGTCTGAAATGGACAAAAGGAAAACACTCCTGTTTCTGACTGAGAAAGCACATACCTTAAAGGGCGAGTACGATTATGTATCTGATGAGATGGGCAAAATTTACTACAAAGGTTTTTCAGAGGAAGAAATTACCCGGTTTGAGGAATGCCTCGACCGCATCAGAAAGAATCTTGAGGAGTGGCAGAAGTCATGAGTATTTGTATCAAAGATCAGATTCAGAACATGAATATCGTCATTGGCTGCACAGTGGGGTGCACATATTGCTATGCCCGCAACAACGTGAAACGCTGGCATATGATCGATGACTTTGCTGACCCTGAATTCTTTCCGGGTAAGCTCAAGATGATGGAAAAGAAACGTCCGCAGAACTTTCTTCTTACTGGGATGAGCGATCTCTCCGGATGGAAGCCGGAATGGAGAGACGAGGTATTTGCAAAGATCCGTGAAAATCCACAGCATCAGTTCCTGTTCCTTACCAAGCAACCTGATTTGCTGGATTTTGATACCAATCTGGAAAACGCATGGTTTGGCGTTACGGTGACGAGAAAAGTAGAACTGTGGCGTATCGACGCCCTTCGGGAAAACATCAGAGCAAAACATTATCATGTTACCTTTGAGCCGTTATTTGATGATCCTGGTACAGTTGACCTTTCCGGAATCAATTGGGTCGTTGTGGGCACCATGACCGGAGCTCAAAGCAGGAAGATTCATACGGAGCCGGAATGGGCATGGTCTCTGGCGGACCAGGCACATAAGCTCGGCATTCCGGTGTTTATGAAGGAAGACCTTGTTCCTATTATAGGGGATGAAAATATGATTCAGGAAATGCCGGAAGAATTTAATAAAGTGTTAGAGGTACAGAAATCATGGAAGAAGCAATAAATGGAATCCTCATTCGTGAGGTGGAAGCAAAGAATATCATGACTAAGTCTAGTCTGCCGGTAGGCGGTTACTCGGTCAATCCCTATGTGGGCTGTACACATGCCTGCAAGTATTGTTATGCTTCTTTTATGAAGCGTTTTACCGGGCACAAGGAGGAATGGGGCACTTTCCTTGATGTGAAGCATTGGCCGGAAATTAAAAATCCGAAGAAATATGCCGGACAGCGGGTGGTCATCGGTTCTGTGACAGATGGCTACAATCCACAGGAGGAGCAATTTGGGAATACCAGAAAACTTCTGGAGCAGCTGATCGGCAGTGACGCAGATATTCTGATCTGCACAAAGTCGGATCTTGTGGTACGGGATATTGATCTGCTGAAAAAGCTTGGACGAGTAACCGTTTCATGGTCGATCAACACACTAGATGAAAATTTCAAGAACGATATGGACTCTGCTTCGAGCATTGAGCGCCGTATCGCTGCTATGAAGCAGGTATATGAAGCAGGTATCCGTACAGTCTGTTTCG
>NZ_KI271070.1 GCF_000469305.1 Faecalitalea cylindroides ATCC 27803 | reverse complement strand
TGTCAATGAGATCAACCGCATGACAGAAAAATTCATGCTTCGGTCGGGACTTCGCTGGCTGATGATCATGGCGATTGGTGGTACCATCATTTTGGCAGTCGCCTTTATCCCAATGCATTTTTTCGATCAGGCAAGAAAACAAAGCATCGAAGATCTAAAAGAGCAGCGTTATGACCAGTTTAAAGAACGATATGGAATTGAGGAAAATTAAGCTCTAATCCTATAACTCTTTCGGCATTGAAAAAAGGTCTGGCACCTTGTATATATCCTTCCTTTTTAAAGATTTGTCGGATGTATGCGCTTTATAACGCAAAAACATTAAGAAATCTTAATATATAAAAGAAAAACGCTTGTTATTATTATTATTATTATTATGTATAATGTCCTCGCGCATTTGCGCAGGGAGGATATATGAAATCAAATTCTACTATGAAAGTATCAGGGATCTTAATGATTCTGTTTGGCATTGTTTATGCTATCTTAGCGATTATGACATATACAGGAAGCGTGCAGGGACTTTTACCAGGACATGAAAGTCAGGAAGTGATGGTTGCGGTTTTATCTGCAGCGGTAGCTCTTTTGGCATTGATTGGTGGTATCTGTGCCGTTATGGGAAATAAACCGGTCGCAAAAGTGATTGGATTTGTTTTTGCTGCTGTTGGTTTAGTTTCTTTGATCTACCTTCAGTTCACTCAGAATGCTTTTAATATTGCGGACTGCATTGCCATGGTATTAGGAGTAATGCTGTTTACTTCTGCAAAAGAATAATTTTATGATCAGATCATGTTCGTGATCTGATTTTTATTGTAAAAAAAAAGAGGAAAGGAAACCTATTCTATGAAATTTAGTACAGTTAAAGAATTTCCGTTTTCAATGGAAATGGCATGGAAGGCCTTGCAGGATCCTGCCAAATTAGATGTTGAACCAGGGACAGAAGTACGGATCATTTCTCCGACAAAATGGGAAGCAATCAATGACGATGTGGGTTCTGTATCGACATATTGGGCTACATTTGATGAAGAGAACAAAATCGTAAAGATCGAAAGCACCAGCAACAAAAAACACGATCATGATTTTATCTATTTCAAGTTAAAAGAATTGTCAGACAATGAAGTGAGTTTGGAAATGGATGTTGAAATCAATACCGGTGTTCATTTGATTGCCAAAGCTCTTTCAAAACTGATTGAAAAACCAACAAAGAATATTATGTCCAAACATGTATATCATAATTTTGAAGCCTTGTGTCTGGGAAAAGAAACCAAAAAGATGACACAGGAAGAACTCAAAGCCGCTGCCCAGAAAGAATACGAAAAGAAATAAGAAAAATATTCTGAATTTGGTATTTTAAGCTTTCAAAATGTGAAAGCTTAATTTTTTTTATGATATGATTAAAGGCGAAAATTATAGGTGGTGCAAAAGATGATCAATCGAAAAGAACTTAAGAAAAAAGCCAAAAAAGCCTCAAGACTTTTATACTTGAGGCTTTTCTTTAGGTGTGCGTGCTGAAAATTAATTGTGGTGTTAATATTGTTGCCTACTAGCGTGCTACGTGCTGCCTACTGTTTAAAATTCAGCACTGCCCAGAGCTTTTCAGAACAAACAAAAAACCACCCGAAACCCCATAAAATAGGGCTTTGAGTGGTTTTGAGTCTCTTTGCGTTTTTCTCAAGAATTCCAAGAAAATTAACGTTTTGAGAACTGTGGAGCTCTACGAGCACCTTTAAGACCGTATTTCTTACGTTCTTTAGCACGTGGATCACGAGTAACGAATCCTGCAGCTTTTAATACTGGACGATAGTCTTCATTACATTCCATCAATGCACGAGTAATACCATGACGCATTGCTCCTGCCTGACCTGTGTATCCACCGCCATACACATTGATCATTACATCAAATTGATCTAAAGTGTTTGTCAATTCCAATGGTGATTTAACAACCATACGTAAAGTTTCCAATGGAAGGTATTCTTCCAAAGTCTTTCCGTTTACTTCGATATTTCCTGTTCCTGGGCGTAAAAAGACACGAGCAACAGATGTCTTACGACGGCCTACACCGTGGTACTGAACGCTATTTGATTTCTTTGCTGGCATTCTCTATTCCTCCTTATCCTTTCACCTTTAACTCAACAGGCTGCTGAGCTGCATGTGGATGTTCACTTCCTGCATAAACAAATACGTGAGTACGTTGTTTATCACCTAATTTAGTGTGTGGAAGCATACCCTTGATTGCTCTTTCTACCCATTCAACTGGATATTTTTCTTTCATTTCTTTGGCAGTACGAACACGTAATCCTCCAAAGTATCCAGAATGATTGTAGTATTTTTCTGTGTTAAGTTTGTTTCCAGTCATATCGACTTTGTCAGCATTCACAACGATTACATAATCACCGCAGTCAACATTTGGTGTATATGTAACTTTGTGTTTACCTCTCAATACATGAGCACAAGTTGTCGCAAGACGACCTAAGGTTTGTCCTTCTCCGTCAACTACATACCATGTACGTTTTACATCGGCAGGTTTTGCCATTGTTGTTTGACGCATATTTATTCCTCCTTGATTTGAGCGTTACCGGGGCTCAAAAGGCCAGAGTTCAGCCATCTACTATCATATTCAAAACGACTTTAATTGTCAATCAGAATTCAAGGTTATTTAGTGCTTTTTTTGCTTTTATTGCTAAATAATCCACTCTTTTTATATCATCTATAATTTCCACATTATATTTTGATAAATTATCCAATGCCTTCATATAATTTGTCTTGTTTAAATCAAATGGCTGGTGGGAATCCATACCAATGATTGCTTTATTCTTATATTGAGATGCAATCTTCCAAAAACGTGAATTTGGATATGCATCGACTTTATATCGTTCATTATACATCATACCTAGAACATTATATTCTAAAGGCATATCTAATTCTTTTGCTGTTTGACAAATACGATGAAATCCGATTTCAACCGTTTCATTCCAGCCTAAATACTTATTTCGCATGATCAATTCAGGATGTGCCAAATAAGCGTACATTCCTGTTCTCATTCCTTCAATACAACTATCAAAGTAAGATTGCACATATTCTGGTTCAATGGAACCATAATAAATCCCTGTTTCATCACTTTGATAATAATGATTACCAAAAATCAAATAATCAATGTCTTCATCTATACAAAAATCTAACATCCAATCCATCTTATCAGGAAAATACTCTGCTTCCATTCCTAATCGGATATTGATGTCTTTTGCATATTTTTTCTTCAGATTCATGATACTGCTTTTGTAATGAGGAAATTCCTGTTCTTTCATTCGAATCCAGGGAACAAATCCCGAATCATATTTCCAACAACAATGATCCGCAAAACCAAGGATTTCAAAATCATTTTCTATGGCTTCCAGTACATATTCCTCATCACTTCCATTAGCATGATTACACCGCCATGTGTGTGTATGAAAGTTTGTCTGCTTCATCTTTTACCCCTTTAATAATTAACATGTACTAAATACAATCCATTTGGACTTGCGTTATAACGACAAGCACTCTTATCCTTTTTATCGAGTATTCTTTTTACTTCTTCTATATCTATTTTATTTGAACCAACCATAATCAAAGTTTCTGTCATCATACGAACTTGATATCTTAAAAAACCTGTTCCTTCATAAATAAAACGAATATCCTGATTTTCTTGAAAAATATCAATTCGTGTAATGGTCTTGATTCTAGGTTTTCTTGGATCAATCTTAGATGAAGAAAAACTTGTAAAATCATGCGTTCCCACAAGATATTCAGAAGCCTTTCTCATTGCTTCTATATTTAAAGTATGATTTAATATTTCCTTATATTTATATACGAATGGATTTTCTTTTTCATACGTGCAAATATAGTCATATCGTTTTGATTTTGCACTAAAACGAGCATGAAAATCATCTGCTTCCATGCTGACTTTTAAAATACGAATATCTTCTGGCAACAATGCATTCAAGGCCATCTTATAACGATCCGGTCCAATTTTTTTATCTGCCTCAAAATGAAACACCTGACCTAAGGCATGAACTTTGGCATCGGTTCTTCCGCTGGCTGTGATAAAAGTTTCTTTTTTATGAATCGTAGTAAGTGCTTTTTCAATCACTTCTTGAATACCTAATGCATTTTCCTGCTTTTGCCATCCTGCATAGTTTGAACCATCATATGCAAGTATTACTTTGTATATCATAATATAACCGCCAAAACGATACACAATACTAAAAGTGCTATTGAAGAAAGTAATCCAACATAGTCAATTCCAGTCATCTTTAACACTTTATATCTTGTACGCTCCTGCATAGGATTATATCCTCTTGCTTCCATTGCATTGGCTAATTGATCAGCACGATCAAAGCTGGATACAAATAAAGGTACGATCAACGATAAAATAGCCATTACTTTCTCTTTGATCGTTCCATTTTCCATATCTACCCCACGAGAAGCCTGTGCATTCATGATTCTTTGCGTTTCTTCAATTAATGTAGGAATAAAACGCAAGGCAATAGAAATCATCATCGCAATAATATGAGATGGCAAACCAATCTTTTCAAAAGGCTTTAATAGCTTTTCAATTCCCAATGTTAGATCTAATGGTTTTGTGGAAGCAGTCAATATCGTTGTCATAATGATCATTAGAGTTAAACGAACAACAATATAAAGAGTTTGATAAATCGCATCTGAATAAATGCTAAACCAACCAAGCTCAAACCAAAGTATTCCAGTTTTTATAACTAAAATATTGATGACCAAAAGAAATACCATCATCCAGATCATTGGTTTCATAGCTCTTAAGGCAAAACTTAGTTGTAATTTTGATAAAAATAAAGCTACCAGAATAAACAATGATAATAATACATAGCCCCAAGCACCTGCTGGAATAAAAACTGAAATCATCAAGAACAATAGAATCATGATCTTAGCACGTGGATCCATTTTATGAACAACAGAGTTTAAAGGCATATATCTTCCTAAGGCAATATTATTCATGAATCTTCACCTGCCTTTTGATGCATTTTAAAAGTCCATCTTCATCAATGATTTCATCTGGAATATCAAAGCCAGCCTCTTTTAAACGCATCTTCAAACGAATGATACTTGGTGGATTGATTCCGATATTGACGATCCATTCAGGATGTTCAAAAAATGTTTTTACATCGGAAGTCTGTTTAACCGCACCATGATCCAATACAATAACATGATCACAATACTTCATGACATGTTCCATATCGTGTGTTACCAAAAGAACCGTCTTATTCTGTTCACGATTTAAGCGCATAAATAATGTCATCATTTCCTTAGCGCCCTGTGGATCTAAACCAGCTGTAGGTTCATCCAATACTAGTACCTTAGGATCTAAGACCAAGATACCTGCAATTGCTACACGACGTTTTTGACCACCTGACAGCTCAAAAGGAGATCGATCTAAATACGACTCATCCAATCCAACAACCGGCAAAATATTGCGAACAAGCTGACTTGCTTCAGTCTCTTCTACACCAAAGTTTTTAGGTCCAAAGGCAATGTCTTTTTCAATCGTTTCTTCAAATAACTGATATTCTGGAAACTGAAAAACCAACCCAACCTCTTTTCGTAACTGTTTTACATCTTTTATTTTCAATAATGGCTGGATATGATAACCACAAATATCTAAAGTACCTGCCGTTGGAATCAATAAACCATTTAAATGCTGAACAAGCGTAGATTTACCAGAACCCGTTTGCCCGATAATCGCAGTTACTTTCCCTTCTGGAATCTCAAGATTGATGCCTTTTAAAGCAGCATGCGAAAATGGTGTATTTGGATTATACACATGTTCTAATTGGTGGATCTTAATTGACATAACTCATTCACCACCTCATCTAATGTACAATAACTATCCTTAAAAATACCTTCATTTTTTAACTTTTCAGAAAAAGAAAGCGCAAAAGGTAGTTCTAACTTCATTTCTTTTAATTTACCTTTGTGTTCAAAGATTTGTTTTGGTGTCCCCTGCATTTCCACTTTTCCATCTTTTAATACTATTACATATTCACTTTGAGCTACCTCTTCCATATCGTGTGTAATAGATAAGATCGTTATATTACGCTCATCATGAAGTTTTTGAATTTGTTCGTTGATACTTGCTTTTCCTTGTGGATCTAACATGCTTGTAGATTCATCAAAAATGATAATATCTGGTGCTATAGCCAAAATACCAGCTATTGCAACTCTTTGTTTCTGTCCACCTGAAAGCTTAGTAGGTTCACTATCTAAAAAATTGCTCATATTTACACGAGCAGCTACATCTTCAATAATTGCCTGCATTTGTTCTTGAGGAACACAATGATTCTCTAATCCAAACGCAATATCATCGGCAACCGTTGAGCCGATAAACTGATTATCCGGATTTTGAAAAACGATACCTACATGATTTCTTAATGAATATACATTTTCTTCATTTAAAGTATTACCTAAAATCTTTATTTCCCCGCTTTTAGCTTTTAAAAGACCAATCAAGAGCTTAGCAATCGTACTCTTCCCGGATCCATTATGACCTACGATCGTAGTATAACTTCCCTTGGGAATCTCAAAAGATACATCTTTTATAACATCATTTTGTCCATCGTATGAAAAAGATAAATGCGAAACTTCTACAGCTGACATTTTAAATCCTCCTATTCTTTTTAAACGTTATAATTATACAAGCCTATATAAAAAAAGCCAAGGATTTACTTGGCAAAGTAACGATATCCTTGGTATGTAACTTGACTTTTCTCCATGGCTTCTTTGAAATCGTTCAATAGAACAGTGAATGCATCATGTGTGATGACATCATTATAAATCACTTCAACAAAACGATCTTGATCATTAATTGTAGAAGTGATCGTTCTTAAAGTTAATTCATTCTTAAATTTATTTGCTTCTTCAAAATTTTCAAAACTAAAAATGAACGTTAATGGTAGAATGTTTTCCTTCTCATTTTCCAAAGCATACAAATCAGCTTCTAACTTTGTTAATGACTCTGGTTCTTTCTTTGGAACATCGATGATAACTGTATCATCTTCTGGCATTAAAAATTCATCTAATTCTGCTTGACGTTTTTTATCGCGCGATTTCTTTGTGGCAATAGCTGCCCCGGCAGCTCCAATAACGCCTACACCTAATAAGAACTTAAGAAATTTCATACTTATTTCCTCCTTGTTACGGCAACTCCATCCCCCTTTGAATATAGAGTAGTCTCAAATTCATCAAGAGAAGATAAGAATTCGTGATAGTTACGAATCTTTCGTACCAAATCCTTGGTATTCTTATTATTTGTATTTTCCGGATGTTCAACCAATCCATGAAAATACATGTTGTCTGTAACAATTATACCATTAGAATTTAAAAGTGGTGAATATTTCTTAAAAAAACGTGTATATTGTGCCTTCGCTGCATCAATAAAGATACAGTCAAATTTTTGATCAGGAAGTTCTACTTCTAAAGCGTCTCCTTCAATGAGAGTAATCTGATTTTGATATCCAGACTGCTTAATGTTTATCTTTGCCTGTTCAATCATTTCAGGATTTCTCTCAATTGTCACAACACGCATTTCAGGATCCAAAGAAGCAACACGAATTGCTGTTCTAGCTATTGCAGTTCCTAATTCAAGAAACGACTTACAATTATATTCCTTAACTTTTGCAATCAAAAGCTCCACACCTTCATCCATCATTACAGGAACATGGTTAGCTTTTGCAAATTCATTCATCTCTTTTTCTAAGTTCATTTTTTCACCTTTTAAAAAAGTGAAGTAGTTTCCTACTTCACGA
>NZ_KI271069.1 GCF_000469305.1 Faecalitalea cylindroides ATCC 27803 | reverse complement strand
AACCAGAGTGATTCAAAAATCCGAAAAAACTTATCGATTCTATACATTTATAGCGGAAAATGTTGGTTTTATTCAAGCCTTTAAGAAGTAACGATAGGATCTTGATAAAGAGTCTGTTTTAAACAGACTTTTTATTTTAATTTTGACATACAAAAAAAGCTTGGTTTGATCCAAGCTTTCTTTGTGATTTTATTCAAGTATTAACGGTTATAGAACTCAACTACCAACAATTCATTGATTGGCTGAGCAGTGAATAATTCGTTACGTTCTGGATAACGAACATAAGTTCCTTTTTTGTTTTCTGCATCAACTTCAACGAATGCAACTCGAGTAGTAGCAGCTTCTAAAGCTTCTGCAACAACTGACATGTTTTTATCGCGTTCACGAACTTCGATAACGGTTCCAGGTTTAACCTGATAACTTGGGATATCTACTTTCTTTCCGTTAACTAAGATATGACCATGGTTCACCAGCTGACGTGCTCCACGACGAGTACGGGCAAATCCCATGCGATAAACAAGGTTATCCAAACGAGATTCTAACATTACTAACAAGTTTTCGCCAGAAGGTCCTGGGCGCTTGCTAGCTTTGATATAAGTGTTGTAGAACTGTTTTTCACTTAACTGGTAAGTGTGACGGATACGTTGTTTTTCTTGCAACTGAAGACCGTAGTTAGTTAGTTTTGCACGACGTGCATTACCATGCTGTCCTGGAACATAATTACGACGAGTTAGTTCTTCACCTGTTTCAAGGATTGAGAAACCAAGACGACGTGACTTTTTCCAAGTACTTCCTGTGTTTCTTGACATAAAATTCTTTTCCTCCTATTGTTTTATGCTTCATAAAACAATAACAGTACAAATCACTATAGCTTGTGTTACAAAAGATACTTTCTTACAATCAGCTCTTTGTTTACTCGTATCGCCTAGTGGCTTGTAACGCATTTTCCATAGCTTTGTATGCTGCTATCAATTTATGCTCTAGTATCATAACAGAGCAAAAACGCAAAATCAAGAACTTGAATTAAATTTTAGTGCAAGAATGAATAAGTTTTGCTATAATAGACTCGGTATGCGGGAGGTGCACTATGGAAAGTGTTGTTAACTTTTTTAATTCAATCGTTTCAGTGGTTACAACGCACTTATCAACTGAAATGTTAATTTATATTTCTATTGCCATATTATTATTGATTTTGATTTGGATCATCACAAGAACAATTCGTTCTCGTAAGGCAAACAAACGTATCAATGATCTAGAACTGGAAGTTAATGAAATTCGCAACAATTCATTACAATATAAGTTCAATAAAGCTTCAGCTTTTGCAAGAGTCAATGATGATATAATGGAACGTGTTAAAAATTTAACTCCAAAATATAAGACATGTGTAGACAGTGTGGTTGATTGTGAAACATTGTTTACTGAAGCAGATGATTATCTAGCAGGACATAGAATTAAAAAGGCAATGCGTTCTATGGATGAATTAGAAACAGTGATTGATGAAACAAAAGAAAGAATTCGAATTGTAACACAATCTCTGGATCATATTTTGAAAAAAGAAACGGAAGTTCGTGAACAGGCCAATGCTTTAAAAGAACGCTATGGTAATGTTAAAAAAGTTTACAATGATAATCGTTCTTCTTATTACAGTGCTGCAGAATATATTGATAATGCATTGAATGTGATTGAAGACGAATTCTCAAACTTTGAAGAATGGATGTTTGCCAGTGAGTTCAATAAGGCAAAAGAGGAACAGGAAAAAATTTCTAAGATGGTAGATGATATCAGCTCTAAGATTGCTGCCTGCCCAGGATATTATGAGAAGGCAAAAGTGGTCTTGCCACGTGCCTTAGAAGAAGTAAAGGCAACTATGAAACAGATGGAGCTTGAAAAAATTGATTTGAGCTATCTTGAACCAGAGCAAAAAATCAATGCGATTGAAAATGCATTGGAAAAAACTATATCTTTATTGGATACTGGAAATTTTGATCAGGCAAGTGATGCGCTTGATGAAATCGGAGATCATATCCTTGCTTTGCAGGATGATATCTTAAATGAAAAGCATGCATATGATGAAATTCATGGAAATCTAGAAGAAACATTAAGTGTTGTTGATCAGATTGAAGTAGAATTAAAAGAAATCGTTAATTTGTATACAAACATTAAAGATCGCTTTGGATTGGAAGATTGGACACAGCGCTTCATGTTAGCGAATGAACAACTAACATCTTTAAAGAAAAAGCGTGATTCAATTGTTAATTTATTAAAGAATGATGAACAGACTAGTGTTGAATTAGTTCATCAGTATCGTGAATACACACAGGAAGTTGAAGAGTTCCATGCTCAGGTCAAAGACATGAAACAAAAACTTGTGGGAGCTTCTAGTGATGAATCAAGAGCAAAGAAACAATTGATCAAATTACAGTTGATCTTAAATGAAGTTCGTTTAAGCGCCATGACACGTCATTTACCAAGTATTTCTTCTTCTTTTAATGAAGATATTAAAGAGGGGGAACGCTTGATTTCTCGTGTACGTGTTGTACTTGAACATTCACCATTAGATGTTCAAACTTTGAATGCTGATTTACAGGATGCGATTGATTTTGTTTATCGTCTTTACAACAATGCTAATAATTTGATCGGTGTTGCAATCATGGTTGAAAATGCAATTGTATTTGGTAATAGATTCCGTTCATCTCATCCGGCAATTGACTCCGATTTAACACGTGCTGAATTGTGTTTTCAGAATGGTGAATATACTAGAGCATTAAAAATTGCGATCCAGTCAATTGAGAATATGCATCCTGGTGTTTATGAAAAACTTGTTGCCCGCAAAGATCCTGCGGTCATGAATGTGGCTCAGTAATATGATTTATTTTGACAATTCTTCAACGACCTCTGTGCGCCCAGAGGTCCTTGATGTATATACAAAACTTTTAAAAGATACATATGGAAACCCAGATAGTCTTCATGCTTTAGGGCGTAGATCACATCAATTATTAGAAAAAAGCCGTGCGAATATCGCACAGCTTTTGCATGTAAATCCTTCTGAAATTATTTTTACAGGATGCGCCAGTGAATCCAATTCTTTAGCTATCATTGGCTATGCTTTGGCAAATGAACATCGAGGCCATCATATTCTTACTAGCAATGTGGAGCATGCAAGTGTCGCACATTCAATGGAGTTTTTGAAGCGCTTTGGTTTTGAAATTGAGGAGTTGAAGATTAACGAGCAGGGAATCGTTACACCTGAAACCGTTAAAAATCACATGCGTAAAGATACAATTCTGGTATCGATCATGCATGTAAATAATGAAGTTGGATCAATCAACCCAATCAAAGAGATTGAAAAGATCGTACACTCAAATCCTATTTGTGCATTTCATGTGGATTGTGTTCAAAGTTTTTCGAAGATTGATGTTCCTTTTGAAATTTTGGATATGGCTACGATTTCTGCACACAAGATCCATGGATTAAAAGGTAGCGCTTTATTGATGAAGAAAAATAAGATTCAATTGGTGCCTTTGATTCAAGGTGGCCAGCAGGAACAAGGGTTACGTGGCGGTACTGAAAATGCTCCAGCTAATATTGTCTTGGCAAAAACAATTCGCTTAGCACTAGAAGAACAGGAAGCTGGATATAAACATGTTAAAGAAATCAATGAATACATTCGAAAAGAAATCATGAAGATTCCTAATACACAAATCAATTCGCCAGATGATGCGATTCCTTATATACTAAATATTTCATTGGATATGATTACAAGTGAAGTATTGTTAAATGCTTTAGATAAAAAAGGAATCTGTGTCTCGGCTAAAAGTACATGTTCATCGCATTCAAGCAATGCCAGCAGTGTTTTATTAGCTATGAACAAGACTCAAAAGAGTGCTACCCATATGATTCGCTTATCTTTTGATAAGAACAACACATTAGAAGAAGCAAAACAGTTTATCAAAGCATGTAAGGAGATAGTAAAAGAATATGGATTATCGTTATGATCATATCTTGATTCGTTATGGCGAGTTAAGTTTAAAAGGAAAAAATCGAAACAGTTTTATCAAACAGTTAATGGTTAATGTAAAAAAAGCATTAAAGTCTTTTGAAACTCTAGAATTTGAACGCCAGCATGATCGTATGTATATTTACCTTCATGATGAAAATGCCGAACAAGTAAGTGAAGTATTAAAAAAGGTATTTGGTATTTCTTCTTTCTCACTTGCAATCAAAACAAAACCAGATATGGATGAAATCATTCAGGCTTGTCTTGATTCGCAGGATTTAGATGCTTGCAAAACTTTTAAAGTAGCAGCTAGAAGAAGTGATAAAACTTTCCCAATTATTTCAGATCAAATGAATCGTTTGGTCGCAACAGCAATTTTAAAGAATAGCAATTGGAAAGTGGATGTACATAATCCAGATGTTAAAGTTGTTGTAGAAGTTCATAAAGATGCTGCCTATATTATGACAGACCGTATTGAAGGGGCTGGAGGATATCCGGTTGGTGTAGGCGGAAAGGCAATGGTTTTATTAAGTGGAGGTATTGATTCTCCTGTTGCAAGTTATTTGATGATGAAACGTGGGACGCATATCGAATGCATTCATTATGCTTCTCCACCATATACATCACAAAATGCACAGGATAAAGTCATGGAACTTGCTCAGCAGATTTGTGGATATCAGGGCGATCTGCTAGTTCATGTTGTACCTTTTACCAATCTCCAGCTGGCAATCTATCAACATGCAGATGAGAGTTATGCGATTACATTGATGCGTAGAATGATGATGCGTATCGCAACAGGACTGGCTGAAAAACGTCATGCTCAGGCAATCGCAACCGGAGAATCTATTGGTCAGGTAGCCAGCCAAACACTTGAGAGCATGCAGGCAATCAACGAAGTAACGAGCACACCAATTATTCGTCCTGTTGTATGTATGGATAAGGTAGAAATTATTGATCTTGCGAAAAAAATAGGAACATATGAAACATCAATTTTACCTTATGAAGATTGTTGTACTATCTTTACACCAAAAAATCCTGTTACAAAGCCAAAGATTGATCGTTGTAAAAAATATGAAGATCGTTTTGATTTTGAAACCATGGTCAATGACTGTATTGAAAATGTTGAATCTATTTGGATCCATCCTAAAAAAGAAGATAAGGCAGAGGAAGAACTCTTCTAATCTTCTTTTTTTCTTTTATTTTTTTCTTTCTTATTGTAGAATATTCGGGTAATGAGGCCGTGGTGGAATAGGCAGACACGCTACTTTGAGGGGGTAGTGGGGTATCCCGT
>NZ_KI271068.1 GCF_000469305.1 Faecalitalea cylindroides ATCC 27803 | reverse complement strand
TAAAGGAGACTAGAGAATATGGAACCAATTGAAACGTTACAACAAGAAGCCCAAGCTAAGATTCAGTCCGCTGCAAGTCTTTCGGAGCTAAATGAATTGCGTGTCTTGTATCTTGGAAAAAAAGGTCCTGTTCAGGAATTAATGAAGGGCATGAAAGATCTTCCTAAGGAAGAAAAACCGATTTTTGGCCAGAAAGTCAATCAGTTAAAACAGTTATTGTCTTCAATGATCGAAGATAAAAAAGTTGAGTTGGAAAAGAAGGAAATGGAAGCTAAAATTGAAAATGAAAAAATCGATATTACGCTTCCAGGCCGCAGTCCAGTATTAGGCAATGCGCATCCTTTAAATCTTGTAAAACAGGAATTAGAAGATTTATTTATTGGTTTAGGGTATCAAGTTATTGAAGGCAATGATATCGTAGACGATCTATATTGTTTTGAAAGAGCGAATATACCTAAAGATCATCCAGCAAGAGATATGCAGGATAGTCTGTATATTGACCAAAATACTTTATTAGGAACACATACGACAGCAATCCAAATGATGGTACTTGAAAAATCTGCACCGAATTTGCCAATCAAAGTTGTTTGTCCAGGTAAAGTATATCGTCGCGATGATGATGATGCGACACACTCTCATCAGTTCATGCAGATGGAAGGATTGGTTATTGGAGAAAAAGTTACTCTATCAGACCTTAAAGGAACGTTGGAGTTTATGGCGAAAAAATTATTTGGTCAGGATCGTCAGATTCGTTTTAGACCAAGTTATTTCCCATTTACGGAACCTAGTGTTGAAGTAGATGTAACATGTCATATTTGTAATGGAAAAGGATGCCCAACATGTAAAGGGACTGGCTGGATCGAAATCTTAGGTGCTGGTGAAGTGCATCCAAATGTCTTGAAAATGGCTGGTTATGATCCAGAAAAATGTTCTGGATTTGCCTTTGGTGTAGGAATTGAACGTGTTGCGATGTTGAAATATGGAATTGATGATATTCGTCATTTCTATACAAACGACAAGCGTTTCTCTGAGACGTTCAAACGTTTTGATTAGGAGGATTTAACATGCGAATTTCAAGAAAATGGTTATCACAATATATGGATGTATCCGATCTTAGCATTGAAGAAATGGCAGATCGAATTACATCAGCAGGTTTAGAAGTTGAAGGTATTGAACGTTTGGCACAAGGGACAAATCTTGTGATTGGTCAAGTAGAGGAATGTTACCCTCATCCAGACAGCGATCATTTAAACTGTACAAAAGTCAATGTAGGCGATGAAGTTCTGGATATCGTATGTGGGGCTCCAAATGTAGCTGTTGGTCAAAAAGTCATCGTTGCTCTTCCAGGGGCAAAGCTTCCTGGTGGCGAAATCAAAAAAGGTAAGATTCGTGGACAAGTAAGTAATGGTATGATTTGTTCTTTGGTGGAATTGGGTGTAGATCCACATTCTTTAAGCGAAGAGCAGAAATCAGGAATTGAGGTTCTTGATCAAGATGCGCCGGTTGGAAATAAAGATCCTTTTGCCTATTTAGGTTTAGATGATGAAATTTTGGAAATCGGATTGACTCCTAACCGTAGCGATTGTCTTGCCGCTTTTAATATGGGATTGGAAGCTGGTGCGATCTTAAAAAGAGCAGTAAAACTTCCAGAATATCAAGGTGCTGCAAATGTTGGAGGGCCTACTAAACTTCATGTAAGCAGTACAACAGAAAAATGTCCTTTGTTTTTAGGAAAGGTCATTGGGGAAATCACGATCAAAGAAAGTCCAAAATGGATGAAAGAATTGTTAGCCGCTTCAGGGATGAAATCAATCAACAATGTTGTCGACATTTCAAATATCGTAATGCTTGAAACAGGACAGCCAATGCACTTCTATGATAAAGATGCGATCGTAAATCAGGAAATCACGGTTGCCAGTGGTTTTGATGAAGACTATGTTGCCTTGGATGGTGTTACATATCATTTACTTCCAGAAGATATCGTGATCACAAACCAATCTAAACCAATTGGTATTGCAGGTATCATGGGCGGAGATGATTCCAAGATCTTAGATACAACAAAAGGTTTGATCATCGAATGTGCTATTTTTGATCATGTGTCTATTCGTAACACGGCTCGTCGTTTAAATTTGGCAACAGAATCAAGTATTCGTTATCAAAAAGGAATTGAACCACTTGCCGCATCAAAAGCATTGGATCGTGCCGTGCAATTATTGATTGAGTATGCCGATGCGAAGATGATCGAAGAAACTGTACAGTATGGAGATTCTGGATATACACCAGTAAGCCTTTCTTGTACTTTAAAAGATATCAATGATCGTTTAGGAACGGATTTTAATGCAGAAGAAGTAAAAGATGTATTTGAACGTCTGCATTTTGAACCAGAGTATGAAGATGGCAAATATATGGTACATATTCCTAGTTATCGTACAGATATAGAAGGAAAAGCAGACTTGAGTGAAGAGGTCATTCGCTTATTGGGATATGACAGATTGCCTAGTACTTTGCCTTTGATGGAAATGACAGAAGGTAAATTAAACGAAAAGCAGAAACTAATTCGTACTGTTCGTAATTTATATTGCCAGTTAGGTTTGCAGGATTGTTTAACATATACACTAGTTAGCACACAGAAAAAGGACAATGCAATCTTAGGATTACAGGATCCAATCCAGTTAGCAAGTCCAATGAGTGAAGAAAGACGCTGGATTCGTACAAGTATCCTTCCAAGTTTATTGGATGTAGTTAGCTATAACCACGCTCGTACGATCAAAGATGTGAATGTATTTGAATTGAGCAATGTTGCCGGAACCCAGGGAACTCGTATGCATTTAGCCTTTGTCTTAAGTGGACTTTTACAGCAGACTCGCTGGCTTCAATATGAACTGCCAAGTGATTTCTATACAGGAAAAGGTTTGATCGAAACATTATTTGACCATATTGGTATTTCTGCGGCTCGTGTTTCTTTTGAGGCAAATACAGAAGATGTGGTGCATTTCCATCCATATCAAAGTGCCAAGATCTTGATCGATAAAAAATGTATAGGATATTTAGGAAAAATTCATCCACAGTATGCTAAAGAGACAGATTGTAAGGATGTAATTATGGCTGAATTGGATTTTGATGCATTGGTTGATATCAAGAAAGCAAAGATCAAATTTGCACCAATTTCAAAATATCCAAGTGTACAGCGAGATCTTGCGTTTGTGATCGATCGAAATATGCCGGTTAAAAAGGTTGTGAGTATCATCAATAAAAATGCACGCTACAACAAGGAAGAAATCATTCGCAATGTGGAAGTATTTGATGTATATCAAGGAGAACATGTTGCCAAGGATGAAAAATCAGTTGCGTTATCTATAACATTCCAGTCAGATACACATACTTTAAAAGATGAAGAGATCAATGAAGTATTTGAAAACATCTTGCAGGCAATCCAGACGGAATGCGATGCGACATTAAGATCTTAATAACGATAGAGTCTTCGGACTCTATTTTTTTATTAGGTAGACAAAGTAGCGTTTTTGGATTATAAAGAAAGAAAAGAGGTGTAGACAATGAACCAGAAAATTCTTATTCCTGATCATTTTATGATTGGAACCAGTTCCAGTGCCTGGCAGATCGAAGGTTGTGCTGGAAAAAGTGAAACGCAAAAAAGCTGGGCTGATTTATTTTATGAAACAGATCCTAGCCGCTGGCATGATCAAATTGGGCCAGAAAAAGCCAGTGATTTCTATCATCATTACAAAGAAGATATCAAGACGATGGCAGATTTTAAAATGAATACATTTCGTTTTACGATCCAATGGGCAAGATTTATGAAAGATGCTTTAAAAAAAGAAGTAGATAAAGAAGCCGTTGCATATTATCGAGATGTGATTCAAACAATCAAGGTTCATGGTATGAAACCTATCGTATCTTTGGAACATTGGGATATTCCAGCGATCTTATTAGAGAAATATGATGGATGGGCTTCGCGTGAAACGGTGGATCTATATGTAGATTATGTTCAAAAAGTTCTTGATGAATTTCATGATGAAGTTGATTTGTGGTTTGCCTTTACTGAGCCTAATATTCCTGTTGCTAATGGATATATCAAAAAAATATGGTATCCATTTGTGCATGATCCTCAACGTGCGTATCAGGCACATTTTCATAAGATCTTGGCAACAGCCAAAGCGGTAGAAATTTCTAGAAAATATGAAAATGTTAAAATGGGAGCTATGGTGCATATGACCCCGGTTTATTCCAGAAGCAAAGATGCTCGCGATGTAGAAGCAGCTTATTATACCGATCTTTTTGAAGTTAGACTGTATTTAGATGCCTATCTAAAAGGTGAGATTCCTTCAGAAATATTCACGGAGCTTTCTAAGCACGGATGCTTGTTTGAGTTTAAAGAAGAGGATCTTAAACAAATTAAAGAGAATCAAATTGATTTATTAGGCATTGATTATTATTTCCCAATTCGTGTAAAAGCCAGAGAATCAGCATATGATGGTCCATTCTGTTCAAAATATTATTATGAAGATTATGTATGGCCTCAAAGAGAATACAATGCCGATAGAGGCTGGGAAATCTATCCGCAGGCAATTTATGATATAGCCATGCGCATTAAGAAAGAGTATGGCAATAAACCTTGGTTTATATCGGAAAATGGTATTGGAATAGAAAATGAAAATCGTTTTAGAAACAATGATGGATATATAGATGATGAGTATCGAATTGATTTTATTAAAAGGCATTTATCATATGCTATAAAGGCGCAGGCTGAAGGTTGTAACTGTCATGGATATTTAATTTGGTCATTCATTGATAATCTTTCTGCCATTAATGCATTTAAAAATCGTTACGGATTATTGGAATTAGATTTAGATACATATAAACGTATTCCTAAAAAATCTTTATATTGGTTAAAGAAGGTTTTAGAACAGGGATATTTGGATTAGTTTTTTTCTCGTAATAGCGTTTATTATGATAAAATAAATGGTAATAAAAGGATAAGAACTATGGATATTTTGTATACGAAAAAAGATTTTTTAGACATATTTTCAACTATGGGCATTGATGAAGGAATGGTCGTGCTCGTGCAGGCAGATTTAACAGGATTTAATGAAATTTTGTCAGGGTCACAAGCTATCATTGAGGCTTTACAGGAATTGGTAAAAGAAGATGGCTGCATTATCTGTCCAACATTTAGTTTGTCTTGTTTGGATCCGGCATGCTATGAACAAAATGATTATACGTATGAAAGCTGGAACATGATCCGTGACAATATGTTGGGGTATGATCCAAAATTAACATCATGTGATGTCTATGCAGATTTTGCCGATCAATTTTTAAAAAATGAAAATGTACGAAGAACCAATCATCCGGTATATAGTTTTGCCTTTTGGGGAACATATGATGAAAAGTGTTTAGAGCAACCGTTAAACTTTCCAATTTCCTTTAGTCGTGTTTTTAGAGAATTTGTAGATCGACGGGCATGTAATATTTTAATTGGCGAAAAAATAGAAAATAGTCTTCTTTGGCCTGCCATGGCTAAAACGATGAATCAAGGTATTCTCACAATCAAGAGAGCTATTATAAATCAAGGGAGAGGAAAACAATTAAAAAATTTCCTGAACCTGGATGTGGATCAGGAAAGGATGGAAGAATACAAAAAGATGTGTTATATACAATCATCTGAATATTCAAGAAAAGCAATTCACTTTCTTTCTTTAGATACAAGTGAAGAAAGTATATAAGATATTTCTAAAATCGTTTCAACAGTATCTTGGTCAAAGTTATTGTATTGATCTGAATCGATATCCAGGATTGCCAATAATTCATTATTATAAATCAAAGGTATTACTAACTCGCTTTTACTGGAATGATCGCAGGCTATATGTCCATCAAACTGGTGTACATTATCAACTACGATCATTTT
The DNA here is from genome assembly GCF_000469305.1 of Faecalitalea cylindroides ATCC 27803. Taxonomy (GTDB): domain Bacteria; phylum Bacillota_I; class Bacilli_A; order Erysipelotrichales; family Erysipelotrichaceae; genus Faecalitalea; species Faecalitalea cylindroides. Next base: position 546 of record NZ_KI271068.1, on the reverse strand, counting down.
TTTGCTTGCTGCACAAGTTCCTACAACGCCCTTATGGTATGAAATTTTTGTACAGGCTACCTTTCCTTGGAAAGGGCCTAAGATACATTCTTGATTTTCATTATCACAATAATATAGACCGGCCCAATTTATATGTGCAAATTCATGATATAGGATAGCTAATATATTTGATATGTTTGAGATAGGGTAAAGAGTATCGTCAACAACCGTTTGACATTGTTGAAATATAATATTTTTCATGCGTAATCTCCTTTCAAGCTGGTTATAGTTTAGCATATGTTAAATAAAAAAATAAAATATTGAAAAGAAACAAGTTTATGATATTATTCATTTAGAAAGGTTATAACATAGAGAAATCTATGTATCAAAATGATTTAAGTCAATTGGTGTAGTGTATCGGGGAAAAGGCATAGCTTGGATCGTTTTGGTTATAACTAAAAAGACGACAAGATGAACAATAATAGATTCAAAACGGTCGTCTTTTTTTTTGTTTTATAAAAAATATAAAAAAAGTGGAAAAAGTATTTGACATGGAAGGGGGATATT
>NZ_KI271067.1 GCF_000469305.1 Faecalitalea cylindroides ATCC 27803 | reverse complement strand
TGATGCTGGGATGGTCAACCAGAGAAGATGTCTTAAAGCTGTATGGCCAACCGAACGATAGCTTTGAGGCAACCTATGGTGGATATCGCTTGACTTACGAAATTGATGACCCTCTTGACCCGGCCTCCTGGAAGATTGGTTTTGATGATTCAGGCATTCTAGACGATGTTATGGTACACCACCAGGCTTATTTCCGTTCCGACTAACGTCATGGAATATGTACATCTTACCAGTCATCATTTAAGGCAAAGAAAACCGCCTGTCCTAATGACCCTTATCTCGACCATAGGGACAGGCGGTTTAGTTTTTTCTGATTGCTTACACGCTGCTGATCTTGTGTCGTGTTTATGCAAAATTTTAGGGCCGCGGTGAAAGGCGACGGCTCAGAAGCTCAAAAAAGAAAAATGTATAACTCCAGGGTAATCTCCCCTTGACAAATCGGTTTCCAAATGATGATTCTTTTACTTTTTCAAATGGTTACTATTGTTGGGTCACCGCTATTTTTGTAGACATTCGCAATTCATCAGCATTATTTGGTGATGAAGATAAAGAAAAAGTTGCTAAAGTGATAAAAAGTTTTACTTCAGAAACTATTGAAATCTTACGTAACAACGATAATTTAAGAGAAATAGGAATTAGAGGAGATTGTGTGTATGCAATTTACACTTCTCCAATGAAAAGAGACGAATATGAACTTGCTGAAAAAACATTCTATATTAACACTTTTATGAAAATGCTCAATGAATTATTACTAGGAAGAAATTTACCAGAAATTAAGATAGGTATTGGGATGTCAACCTCTAAAGAATTAGTGATAAAAGCAGGTAGAAAAGACGAAGGGATTAATAGTAAAGTATGGATTGGAAAAGCGGTAGCACGAGCCTCCAAATTCTCTTCTTTTGGAAATAAAAATGGCATCGCTCCATTAATTTTCTCTAAATCAAGTTATGATCAATTTATTTCTTTTTTGGAAGAAAAAAATAGAAAAAGCAAGCCAAAAGAATGGTTCAATAAACATTACGATGAACAACTTGGAACATACTACTCTGCTAATATTATTAAAACTGAATTTAATTCATGGATTTTAGATGGAATGAAAGATTAGTTTTTCACCACATTTTTAGTCAGATTTGCATCAATCTGTATCAATTTATAAGCACAATGAAATTCAAAAAGTCCTTTTAAATAGCTATTATCGGCGTACATCAATTTACTCTAAATACTATCGTTCGTTGTGTTTCAGGCGCCATTGCAAATTAACACTCCGAAAATGGAGTGTTTTTTTATTCATTCCTAAACTCATAAATTACAAAAGCAGATGACTATCAAACTCATCTGCTTTATTTATATTAAGTTTTTTTCATTACACTTCTTCGCTGATTTCTTCTGCTTCAATCGAATTCATGATTCCATTGGCAATAGCTTGTGCTAAATCATCGCCATTATTTACCATATAATTGAAATCATTTGTGTCTGTTATAAATCCAACTTCTAACAATAAAGCAGGAATTGAATTATTGCTGACAACATAAAGAGGAGTTTCATTTGTATCGACCAACCCTCTATCCTGTGCATAATTTAACAATTTCAACTGCGCATGAATAGATTCTGCCATTTAACCATCTCATCATCATTAAAATCCACATATGTTTCATAACCACTAGCCCCATCATTATAATCACTTGAATTTATGTGAATTGAAATGTAATAATTCGCATCTGCATCTTCTGTTATGTCTATACGCGATTGAAGATCTTCTTTGTTATCTTCTGGCCAAGATACATTATCACTCGTTCTTGTATATACTACGTTATATCCTGCTTCTTCTAACAATTCTCCAGTGGATAAAGCAATGTCTAAAGTTATGTCTTTTTCCTGCGTTCCATCCAAGGCAATGCATCCTACATCATATCCTCCATGACCAGCATCGATTACAATTGTCTCCATATTATTATTGGCATAAACTTCTATAGAATCATCGTTAAAAAATAAGACATTCGCACCAAACCCAAGAAGAAACACAATCAAAAATCCTAATGAAATTGAGAATATTTGTATTTTTTTCATTTCATCACTGACTTTATTGTATGGAATCAACCTTAAACCAGTCTTAAAGGAGGCAGGATATTTTCTAGTTGTCTTTTTTCAAATTCAATGTCATAATTAATGAGCGCCTGCATAGTATAATGGTAATACACATCCATGGTAAGGATGAACTCGTGGTTCAATTCCGCGTGCAGGCACCATCTATTGAGCACAACTGTTAGGCACTTGCTTAACAGTTTTTTTCTTTAAGCTAGATTAAAGTTAATTGTGTTAAAATCTTATATAATAATTGTGGTGATCAAAATGAATGTTCTAATTATTGAGGATGAAAAAAATTTAGCACAGGCCTTATGCCGAATCATGGAAGAAGAGAAATGGCAAGCCACAGCTGTTTATAATGGCCAAGACGGTTTACAACATGCCACACAATACCCATATGACATTATCGTCATGGATATCATGCTTCCTGGATTAAATGGTTTTGATATCGTTAAAGAACTGCGTAATCAGAAAATGGATATACCCGTTTTGATGTTAAGTGCATTGGATGAAATACCAGATAAAGTAAAAGGATTAAATGTTGGAGCTGATGACTATATGACAAAACCTTTTTCTCCTGCTGAATTGCTGGCGAGAATCCGCGTATTGACAAGACGTAAAGGCGAAGTAATCATAGAAAAAATTGAATTTGGAGATTTAGTTCTATCATTGTCTACCTGCGAGCTTGAATGCAATGGCAAAAGCATCCATTTAGCTTATAAAGAATTTGAAATCATGAAATTATTGATGTATCACCCTAAAATCCTCACCAGCAAAGAAGAATTAATCAACTCTGTCTGGGGCAATGACAGTGAAGCAATTGACAACAATGTTGAAGCCTATATTTCTTTTTTACGAAAAAACTCCTCTTTTTAAAAAGTAAGGTTACTATTAAAGTCATTCGAAAAGTAGGGTATCATTTGGAGTATAGTGATGCTTAAGAAACTCAAACGTAAATTCATTTTGATTACGATGACTTTTATTACGTTAATACTTGTATGTGTTATAACCCTTCTTTGTTTAGCCTCTTATCAACGAACTAAAAATGATATTAATAACTCTTTAAATTTTGCATTGTATAAATATGATGATCATCCTACTCTTGAGTTGGATTACTCGACAAAAAATTTGCAAAATGACAACGATCCCCCTCCAAACATGAATTCATTTACAATCATCACTGATGATTCCAATGCAATTCTGAAGCTATATTCCAGAAATTATCAAATCAGTGATGAAACATCTCAAAACCTTGTTAATTCAATTCAAGATAAATCGCAAGGTATCTTATTTGAACAAAATTTGGCTTATAAAAAAAATGTGAAAGATAATGGTTATATTTATGCCTTTGTGGATATATCTATTGCAAAGTCCAACTTTATCTCTATGTTAGTTACTGCAATATTAGTAGCCATTCTTTCAATATTAGCGTTTTTGATCTTAACAATTTTATTAGCAAACTGGGCTTTAAGACCTGTAGCTCAATCCTGGCAGCAACAAAAGCGGTTCTTGGCAGATGCTTCTCATGAACTCAAAACCCCGTTAACCGTTATTTTGGCAAATACAGATCTTGCCCTTATCAAAAAACAGGACGAATCAAAACTTAAACAATCTCTTCAATCGATCCAGAGCGAGGCTTTGCGAATGAAGAAACTTGTAGAAGATTTACTGTTTCTTGCTAAAAACGATACTCAAAAAGAGAATGTACTTAACTCCATATGCAACATCAGTGACATTGCTTTAAGTTGTGTTCTATCTTTTGAAACCATTGCCTTTGAAAAAGGTATTATCTTAGAAAGCGATATTCAAGAGAATCAACTAGCTTTAGGAAATGAAAATCAATTTAAACAATTAATCTCTATTTTCTTAGACAATGCCACAAAATACACACCGACTGGTAAAAAAATTCATTTCACCTTAAAGAAAAAAGATAATCAAATTCTGATTATCATTCACAATGAAGGAAGTTATATCGACAAAGAAAATATCAAACACATATTTGACCGTTTCTATCGTTGTGATCCAGCTCGTAAATACCAGGGAGGTTATGGTTTAGGTCTTTCTATTGCAAATCAAATCGCATCAAATCTAAAGATCAAGATTGATGTTAGCAGTGAACAGAAAAAGGGAACCACGTTCACTTTGTGGATCCCTGCTAAATAAATTGTGTGTCTACCTCCTGGAGCGATCATAAATATATGATCCTACTTTTTATTCCACTTTTAACATTCGATAACCTACACCAATATGAGTCTGAATATAATGCGCACTATTATCTTTTGCCTCAAGTTTTTTGCGCAACGTTGCCATAAAGACCCTAAGACTTGCCATATCTGTTTCCCAGCTAGTTCCCCAGATTTCTTTGGTCAAATAGGTATGTGTCAAAACTTTCCCAACATTTTTTGAGAGTAAACATAAAAGTTTAAATTCAATAGGTGTTAAATGAAGTTGTTGCTCATCAACAAATGCACAACCTGCACTATAATCAATCGTTAATTTTCCATTATGAAATACTGAATTAGAAACATTAGAAGAAATCATAGTCAGTCTTCTTTGCGTCACTCTTAATCTTGCCAACAATTCATCTACAGAAAAAGGTTTTGTCAAATAATCATCCGCTCCCATATCAAGAGCTTGAATCTTATCTTTATCTTCACTTCGAGCACTGATTACGATGATAGGCATATTCGACCAAGTACGAAGTTCTTTGATAACCTCTATTCCATCGATATCAGGTAAGCCTAGATCCAATAAAAGAACATCTGGTCGTTCTGTTTCAATTTTTGATAAAGCTTCTTTCCCATTCTCTGCACTTGTATACGGATAATCATTAGCTTGTAAGGTCGTAACGATCAAATTACGAACTGATTTATCATCTTCTACTACTAACACTGAACAATTAGGCATCCAGCACAACCTCCTTTGATGACAAAGTAAATTCAAATATCGTTCCATGAGGAACATTATCTTTAACAACTATTTCATGGCCATGCGCATTGATGATCGAACGGCATAAGGCCAATCCAAGTCCTAAAGAGCGACGAGAATCTGCCAAAGTGTTTGCTTTTTGATAATATCTCTCAAAAATATGTTCTTTATCTTCATCACTAATACCTGGCCCATCGTCTTGAACACGTATTAAAACTTCCTCTTCTTTTTTCAAAATAAAAACATCTATATGCGATCCTTTTGGCGTATATTTTATCGCATTATCTATTAAATTCACAAAAACTTGCACCATTAATCGAGAATCCACTTTTACCAACATTAAATCATCCTCACTATGGATTGAAATATTATGTTCTATTTTATGACGATCCACATGTTTTAAAGCTTCCTCCACGATTTCATTGATCAATTCATATGAGAAATTAAGGTGCATATCTCCATCTTCAATTTTAGTGACGGATAAAAGATTTTCCACTAAGTTAATCAACCACCATGATTCATCATAAATATCTAAATATATTTGACTCTTGGTTTTTTCATCAAAAAGATGCGCATTAGAAAGTAAATTGCTGGCATTTCCTAAAATTGATGTTAATGGTGTTCTTAAATCATGTGAAATAGAACGAAGCATATTGGCCCTTGTTCTTTCATTTTCAGCCAGAATAATTGACTCTTCTTTATCCTTTATATTTCTATAATTTTCCATAGCTAAAGCGCTCTCTCCTAAAATTGACAACAATATACTATTTTCAAAAGGTTCGATAGGCTCATCAATTGGAATTGATACAACACCATATCCCTGTTGATTGACACGAATTGATAAATGCAGACAAGATGAATCAGTAAACCGCACCGTAAATGCACCCGCCTGTTTATTATGTTCACAAACCCATTGTGCCACCTTAAATTCATGGTCATTCAAATACTTAGAGGGATCTTCTTTATTGTACATGAAAACATATGGCCGATCGATCTTACCATTTTCTTTTACATACACGATTACACTTTTAGAAAGCAATTTTTGAATTTGCTTTGCCATGATTGTGACAATTTCCTCGCTAGACGTTGAATTTTGTAAAAGTTGATTAGTATCAAACAAAATCTTGGTACGATAAGAATTGCGTGTCGATTCAGAAGCAAAGTCTTTTAACTTTCCTGCTAAAGTTCCTGTAATCAATGCCGCAAAAAACATCACTAAAAAAGTCACAGGATATTCGCTGGCATACGCCTTCAAAGTAAATCTAGGCTCAGTAAACAAAAAATTAAATATCACAACAATCAAAGCTGAAGTAATCAATGAATAAGCTTTCCCTTGCGTGATCATCGCAATAATCATGACACCGAGGATATAAACCATCATAATGCTGGAGTCTGCAAATCCAATTTCAAAAAATAGATAAGAAATTAAAGTGGTTATTGATAGAATCACAAAACTCTTTAATAAATCTTTTTTTAGTGCATTTAAATCGATCGGTTCTTTTTCTTTTGGGGCTGGCCTTGTATCTTCTGTATCGGGAATAATATACACATCCACATTTCCAGCCTGTGCTATCAATTTATCCACCAAAGTTGGTTTGATATTAGAGAGTCCTTTGACACGACTTTTCCCCACTACGATTTTTGTCACATGAGACAAACGAGAATATTCTATGATTTGATATGCTACATCATCTCCAAAAACCGATTCAATCGTTGCTCCACGATCTTGAGCAAACTTCACATTATCGTTTAACCGTTGCCTATCTTCCTTGCTCGGTTCTTTAGTTGTCTTTACATATAAGGCAGTAAAGTTTGCATTAAATGCTTCTACCATTTTGCTGGCAGCCTCTATTATCTTAGTATTGGAAGGAGATGGCGATAAACATACCAATATATGTTCGTTCATTTCTTTTTTATCCATAAACAAAATCACCTTTCAAACTCACATATATTCTCATTATCGCACATTCTGTTCAATAAATCATTTATGCATCTTCAAAAACAAATCAAGAGCTCGAACGATTTTTCGAACAGAATAGTAAGCTATAATAAAAAATCCTACGATTAATGTGCCTAATAATACAGTTTTCATTGCTACACTCCCTGCTCATATTATGGCACTTCTCATATTAAGATGCTGTTAATATTATATTTCCAAAACACAAAAAAACAGCTACTTTAAAAAGCATTTATATATTTACTTATCATGATTATTTTATCTTTTTTTTGCGAAAAACGTCATTTAGTCATTTATCTATTTTCCAAGTGCACATCGATAACAAACAAATAGCATCATAAAATAATATTAGGAATCGAAATTATTTTTGAATATTTTAACGCTATTTCTAAACGAGTATTTTCGGTCATATTTTTATACTCTTCGTTGTCATAACTTGTAAGCCAATTTACCTTTCCAGAACATCTCAATAATTTAGAAAAAACTATGAAAGTTAAACTTGTAATTAATAGAATTAACTTGATTTGCAAATTTCGCTCATGTAATAAAGCAATAACAGCAATAAAAAGAATAATATAAACGGCAATTAATAATATCAAACTAATACTTCTATTTTTATTCATATCCTCATTCTATCCTTTTATTTAGTATATAAAAGATTTTTAATGTTTAAAACAAACAATATACACGTCAAATAAAAAAGATGTTTTTATAATGTCAAAAAACCAGCACATCAAGAGATGAACTGGGGATTTTTATTATTTAGGGGTTCATACACATATAAAAAGGGACTAATAGTCCAAAGTAGTTCAAAAACTACTCAACTGTTAGACCCACTTTTTTTATTCATCTTTCGATTCTATATCCTTCGTTCGGAATACAAATCGAACAATATTTTCCGAATTATCCGGTGTACCTGCAAACGATTTATGTTCCTTGTTCAATGCATCGATTTGATCAAACACAGTTTGTAGTGTGTTAAACTCCGATGTTGTCAAATCGACCGTTTCTTTTAATTGATTCATACCCTGCTCATTGAATTGATTTTGTCCGTCATAAAGCTGCTTAGCTCCATTCTCTAATGTATCAAAGGCACTTTGTAGCTGTACAAGACCATCGCTCATCTCCATTAATTTTGATTTTTGTCCTTCTAACTGTGCTGTTCCTTCATCTAATAAGGAAGCACCACTGATCAATTCATCATTTTTAGATACGATTTGTTGAGAACCGGCATTTAACTGATCAACGGCTGTTTTGGCTTCACTTTGAAGCTGTTGAAGTCCTGATTCCAGGGCTACAGAACCCGTATGAAGCTGATCAGCACCTGCTTTTAACTGACTTACTCCACCTTGCAGCTTTGTGATGAGTTGAACAAAATCTTGATCGCTCATATTCTGATGAACACCTGTCATAATTTGTTCTAAGGTAGCCATGGACTGAGCAGCTGTCTGCATAGATGTCTGCAGCTTTTGCATATCTGATTTTGTACCTTCCATGACCTTTGACAGGCCTTCCAAAGACTGCTTAGTCTGAGAAAGCAAGGTTTGTAGCTGCGCTTTTTGTACATCTAACGTTTCCAGGGTATACCCCTGAACATCAATACTTTGAACAACTTGTAATTGAGTTTGCAGACCAGCAATCTGTTCATCGATCTTAGAGGCGGCCCCTGTTGTATCCTCCTGTGGAATTGCAGATTTGCTGGTTTGCAGCGCCTGAATGGAGGACTGCAATGCCTGCAACTGCGCCTGTTTTGCACTTTCTAACTGGGCATTAAAACTTTGAATCTTACTTTGATCGTTTTCCACAGTTTGATTTACCGAAGCCACAAGAGCCTCAAATTGTGTCTGGAAAGTTTCCAATCCAGTCATAGCCTGATGAACTGTTTGTAAACTGTTCTCTAAAGATGTCAAAGCTTCTTTTGAAGTAGAAAGCTGTGTTTGTAACGTAGTTAATTCTTGTTTGGTCGTATTCATCGCCTGTGTAAGCTTTGATAAAGTATTTTTATCCAGTCCATTCACCTGTTCTTCCAGTTGTGCCAGACCTTCCTGTAGCTTTTGTGACCCTTGTGATAAAGATGTACTTCCCTGTACGGTTTGCTGCATAGCGGCCGGTATAGCTATTAACTTTTGATTTCCCTTGTCCAGCTGTGTCACTCCCTGCGTATATGCTTTGATTCCATCCAACAACAAACTGGAGCCTGTATGTAATTGTGTTGATGCATCGGCCAACTGTTGGATCTGTGGTGTAGCACTCGTTAAAGGTTTAGCACCTTCCTTTAATTCTGTCGTACCTTCATACAACTGTTTAGAACCATCTAACAACTGATCAGAAGCCGATACCAGCTGATTGATACCGCCTGTCAGATCTCCAATGGATAATTGACCAGCCAATTCATCTAAAGAGATTTCATTGGTCATAGCGATCATGATCGATCCTAAATCAAAATCCTTTACATCGGTTTCAATCACTGTATCATCACTGATATGTAACTGATCGATGATCTTATTTAATCCAGCTTCCTGTAAAGTACCAGCCAATCCCGGTACATTCGCAAAGGCCAGCACTTCATTTGTACCATCATTCACGATTTTTCCATTGGAACAAGATACATTCTCATAATGATCTGCATTCAGAGTCAAAAGACCTCCGGCTAAAAAGCTGGGATGTACGGTAATGGCTTTTCCATCCGCATAGACCGTTTTTGATTCAAGATTTTCAAAGTGAATTGTCAATTTCAAATGTCCGCTTTGTCCTGCAACTTCTTTTGCGCTCAATTGATGTCCATCCAACTCATAGGTAATTTTTACTTCAATGGGAAGCTGCTTTGTTGTCTTACCCTGATAGTAAATATCGTTATGCTTGCTGTTCCAAGTATAGACATTGCCATCTACTTTGGGTTCTTCATCAGTTTTGACATTTTCTACATCGGTTTCATCCAGCGTTTCCTTGATGTTATGGATGCCGTCATCATCGTGCAGCCAGCTGGATACGATCGTATCCGATATCGATCCATCGGCATTTAAAACCGCATAGACCGTTTCTGTTTTCTGTGTCGGATTTTCATCCTCTAATGCATAGATAGGAAGTGGAAGCATAGATTGTGCCAATACGGCACTTAAGATCACACTGCCCATTACCTTAATATTTTTATTCATATTGATCCTCCTTAGTTATCGGCCATTTTTTCGTTGTTTTTTCAATCAGCTTATGTCCCAATAAAAGCATGCTTGGCAAGATGAAGATAATACTGATGACAGAAATGATGGCCCCTCTTGCCAAAAGCTCACAAAGGCTGGAAATTAAATCCATACGAGATATCAAAGACACTCCAATACAAGCCGCAAAGAAGGAGCAGCCACTGGTAATGATCGAAGGAGATGTCTTTTGAATCGCAACTCGTATGGCCTCTTTTTTGCTCTTATTTAAACTGAGTTCTTCTCTAAATCGCGTTGTCATCAAGATCGCATAATCCACACAGGCCCCTAACTGAATCGTACCGATCACAATGCCGGCAATAAATGGCAATGTCGTATGTGTCAGATAAGGAATACCCATGTTGATCGTGATTGCCAATTCAATTGCCAGCACTAAGATAAACGGCAACGCAATCGATTTAAACGTAATCAAGATGATCACAAAGATGGCCAATATCGATAATACATTTACGACCTTAAAATCTTCGTTGGTCGTGGTAATCAAATCCTTTGACAACATGCCCTCACCGGTGATCAGCGCTTTTTTGTCATATTGACTCAAAACTTCATGAATCTTGTCCAACTGCTTATTTTCTTCATCCGTAGCCGCATGATAATCACTGTTGGCAATCAACAGTTTATAGCCGCCATTTTCAAAAATATCTTTAATGGCTTCCGGCTCAAATGTGCCGGGAACACCACCACCGACAAAATTTTCATAGGCCAAGACATTTTCAATCCCCTCAATGTTTTCAATCTTTCCAGAAAGTTCCTGGATATCCTTTGTTGGTAATGTATCACTGACCAAAATGAAGTGAGTCGTATTCATATTAAATTTATCTTTTAGTTCTTCCGTTCCCTTCATACTGGAAAGATCCGATGGCAATGTACTGGTCAGATCATAGTATTGCTTGACATTGGCCTGTGCAAAGCCCATAGGAATAAAGATACAAATTCCGATCAACAGCAAAAACTTGGCATGTCGAACCACAAAACCAGGTACTTTTTTGAGTTCATGAATCAATGTTCTATGTGTATATTTTTCAATTTGGCGATCAAAGATCATCAATAGACTAGGTAGAACAAAAATAGTACAAATGACTCCCAGCACAACCCCTTTAGCCATCACGATACCAATATCGCCGCCCAGTCTTAGTTGCATGAAACAAAGCGCTAAGAAGCCGGCAATCGTAGTCACCGAACTGGATGTGATGGAAGTAAAGGTCGCCTGAATGGCCTTGACCATGGCCATGTCATTGGTCGTATTCTCTGCTTTTTTCTTTTCTTCCTGATAGCGATGTAAAAGGAAAATCGAATAATCCATTGTCACCGCCAATTGCAAGATCATCGCCAAAGCCTGTGTAATATAAGAAATCTTTCCTAAGAAGATGTTGGTTCCAAAGTTATAGATGATGGGAAAAGCCATACCCAACATAAAGATCAAAGGGGCTACAGAAGATTCAAGTCCCAAATACAGCACAACCAGACTTAACAAAACGGCAATCAAAGCATATTTGACAGTCTCTGAATTAGCCAGATCCTTGGTATCTTCGGCAATAGCACTCATTCCCCCTAAATAACAATCCTTGTTCGACACTTCTTTAATCTTCGCAATCGCATCCATTGTTTTTGGAGAAGCGGTATCTTCTTCAAAGGTGACGATCATTAAAGTTGAATCTTTGGAGTACAACTGTTTTTGAAGAGTCTCCGGTATCATTTCCTTAGGAAAGGTAATATCCAAAACATCATCTCGCCAGAAAACTTGTTTGACCCCGTCGATCTTTTCAATCTTATCTTTTAAAGAAACAACCTCTTTGTCCGAAAGATCATTGGTTACCATCATTCCTACACTGGCCAGATTAAAATCCTTATCCAGGACTTCCTGTCCTTTCATTGATTCCGCTTCTTTAGGCAGGTAGGAAAGAATATCATAATTGATTCCCGTATTGAAATAACCGATCACACTGGGAATCAAGAGCAGTACAGCCACAAGTAAAATCTTGTTTCTGTATCTGACAATAAACTTAGAAATTCTATCCATATTCTCTATCCTTTCTCAACATCGACATGAGTATAGTACAAAAATGACTGTTAGTCAATTATTTAAAATAATTTTTAATATAACCTTTATATTAAGAAATAAAAGTTGACCAAATGTACATTTTTGTCTATACTATAAGTGGTGATAGTATGAAATCCAAAGTATTGGAAAATAAGAGAAATAAAGAAACAGCGCTTTTAAACAGCGCTTTTGACCTGTTCACAAAAAAAGATATCCATTCCGTAACCGTTCAGGATATCGTAAAAAAAGCCAATGTCGCAAAAGGAACCTTTTATCTGTACTTTAAAGATAAATACCAGATTCGTGACGTACTTATTCAAAAAGAAGCGGCTCATTTGTTTCAGGAAGCCAGAGAAAAACTGGAGAAAAATGATATTCAAAATTTTGAAGATGCGATCATTTTCATCATCAATCAGGTTTTGTTGAGCTTAGAAGATAATCCAGCTATTTTAAAATTTATTGAACGAAATCTATCCTGGGGCATCTTTCATGAACAACTGCAGACAACCATGGATAATAAAGAAATCGGTATGCTTCAACAATTTACTTTATTAGCCAAAAAAAGTGGCTATACCTTTAAAAGACCGGATATTATCTTATTCATTATCATAGAAACTGTAGGCAGTACTTGTTACAACTCCATTCTGTATCAAAAACCGCTTCCTTTTCAGGAATACAAACCTTATTTATTCGAGGTCATTCGGGCCATACTCAAAAATTATAAAGACTAAACAGGTCCATGACGGTGTTCTATCATGATCACTTTTTTAAACACGTTATTTCCTGCATATTCTACAAAAAAACATTATTTATTTTCATAAAAAAAGAGGGTCTAACAGTTGAGTAGTTT
>NZ_KI271066.1:833-1106 GCF_000469305.1 Faecalitalea cylindroides ATCC 27803 | reverse complement strand
TCCGTTTGTAGCCTACAAGATTTCCCGCATATATCGGGCTTCTTAAAATGCTCCTCACGCTGTTCCCACTCCAAATATAGCGTTTGTCCTCGTTCCCCTCAAAATGACGTTCAAAGCCTGTTTCGCCACGCTCCGCCGCATAAGCGGCAGGGCGTAGGATATGCTGTTTATTAAGATGTCTGCAAATTTTGGCAACTCCATTCCCTTTTAATGCAAGGTCGAATATCTCTTTTACAACATGTGCCACTTTACCATCAACGAATAAGGATGCTC
>NZ_KI271066.1:0-733 GCF_000469305.1 Faecalitalea cylindroides ATCC 27803 | reverse complement strand
CTGTTGAAACCTCGCCCGATATGCCGATTTTATCTTAACAGATATGTCAGCGGCATACATTTCGTTTAAAATGTTGCGGAAAGGCGTGATGTCCATAGCAGATTTATTCAAGGTATCTACGCCGTCATTGACCGCTATATACCTCACGTTATGCTCTGGGAAGAAAACTTCCAGATATAACCCACAATCAAGATAGTTTCTCCCCAGACGGGATAAATCTTTCGTAATCACGCAGTTTATCAGACCGCTTTCAATGTCTTTTATCATATTCTGGAAACTTGGTCTTTGGAAATTTGTACCAGAATAACCATCGTCCACATACGTTTTTGCTATGTGCCATCCCTGCTTTTTCACATAATCCGTGAGGATGGATTTCTGTGTCGCAATGCTCGCACTCTCGTTATCCGTACCATCGTCTTTAGATAAGCGGCAATAAATGCCGACTAAATAGATTTTCTTTTCTTCTTTGATTCCTGCCATACTGTAAAACCTCCGTATCTGTCCTATCTGTTTTCATGTCCCATTGCGTACATTCTAAGCGGACAGCCCCTCATTGTCGAAGGTGTCGCCCTCGGCAATCTTCTTCCGAATATCCTCGGAGATAATCGGGACAAACGCTTCTGTAACGGTCTGTGTGCCGACATATTCACGGCTGATTATCATCTGCACTGGTGCTTTTGGCACGATACGCTTTCTCTTTTTATCTGCTTTTTTATCCTCTGTTGTTATCATA
>NZ_KI271065.1 GCF_000469305.1 Faecalitalea cylindroides ATCC 27803 | reverse complement strand
CCATACGGATAGTATCTCAGAACGTGAGCCGGATATTGGGTATCTCCATAACTGTCCCAACCAAGCCTTTGTGCCTGCTGAGTGGAAAACTCCACTGCATTGGCATAAGAATAACCGCCATACTTTGTTTTTGCCCAAGAAATATACCCATTACCGAAGTTGTAGCCTTGCAAGGCAAGTTTGATATGCTCCATATCTATCGGACTTTCCACTTCTGCCGAAGTAAGAGCCGCTTTCAATTCCTGAACTCCACACTGGATAGAATATTCAGGGTCTTTAATTCCATTAGGTTCGTGCGGATACCTTGTATTGAAACTTCCCTCTGCTGCCTGCATAGGGTCAAGTCCTCTGCCACCGCTTTCCTGCATCATAACCGCCTTGATAAGTTCCACATACTCAGGAATGCCGTACTCTTTGGCATACTTCTGTATGATGGGTTCATAGGCTTCTACCTCTGCACTTACCGGAGTATAGGAATTACTGTCACTTCCTCCTCCAAACATTGCTACGGCAGCACCAAACAGCACGACAATCATAA
>NZ_KI271064.1:5853-6114 GCF_000469305.1 Faecalitalea cylindroides ATCC 27803 | reverse complement strand
TTTTCTGTCATGCGGTTGATCTCATTGACATTGAGGACTTGGGCGTATTGTTTTTTTTCACACTTTGGGCAATGAAACTTTTTGGCATAATAACTATAATGAGGGCGATTGACCAAGGTCCCTTTCTCAGCCTTGGTTTTTGTTACGCTTCGGTGCTTTGAAAAATAACTTTTTGTAAATTCTGAAGCATCGACATCATAATATGTGCCGCACGTTTCACACTGTACATGCGCAACAAAATCATTTGAAACAATGACATCT
>NZ_KI271064.1:0-5753 GCF_000469305.1 Faecalitalea cylindroides ATCC 27803 | reverse complement strand
GCAACAAAATCATTTGAAACAATGACATCTCTACTATGCCGGATAAAACAGATTCCGCAAAAGATCACCCATGCCATCAAAACAACACCCATGATAATCAATATAATTACATGCGATTCCAAAAGCATCCCCTTCTTTCTGTTTAGATTTTTTTTGATTTCAAAATCGTCTAAAAGCTTCTTTGATCTTCTCAATACAACGATCCACGTTTTGAGAACTGTACCCGCCTTTAAATAAAGTCTCTTTAAATATGTTTGTCTACTACTGGCTAAAGTATTGATATCAAAAATAATGTGCGATTCTATAGATCCAGACTGTTTTCTTTTAATAGAAAATCATAGATACTCATTGTCACAATGCCATTTTCATCTCTTTTGACATTCACAATATCTTTGACAATGATTATTTTCTTAAAAGAATCTGCAACGTTTATGAGCGAAGTTTTTTCTTGTATCTGTTTTTCAGGTGTCGGCATACTGAGCGCTGATTGGATGTAGTATCTTTGACTTCCTAAATTCGCAACGAAATCGATCTCCAGCGCTTTCCGAATTTGCTTTCCATTTTCACTCATTTCTCTTTTTTCTACGACTCCTACATCAACACTATATCCCCGATATCTTAATTCGTTATAAATGATATTTTCCATAAGATGCGTTTCTTCGACTTGTCTAAAGCCGAGCCTTGCATTTCTAAGACCGATATCTTCAAAATAGTATTTTAAAGGCGTTCCGATATATTTTCTGCCTTTGATATTATACCGTTGTGCTTTAGAGATAATAAAGGCATCTTCCAGGTATTCAATATATTGTCGAATCGTATTTATACTTATCGCTGATCCAATAGAGCTTTTGAAAGTAGCCTGGATCTTAGGAGGATTGGTCAAAGAACCAATAGCTGAAGCTAGTACATTGATTAGATCTTCTAATTCCTGAGTCTTTTCAATATGGTTACGTTCAATAATATCTTTTAAATAAGTCTCATTAAATAAATTGGTTAGATAATTTACTTTTTGAGTTTCTGTTTTCATAGTCGAAATAAGCGGCAGTCCGCCATAAACAATATAATCCGCAAAGCCACGATACATGTCTCCGTCATATACTTGCATAAATTCTTTGAAAGTGAGTGGGAAAACATGAATCTCGTCACCTCTGCCTCTAAACTCCGTGATCACATCTTTTGACAAGAACTTAGAATTGGAACCCGTTACATAGATATCGACATTAGAGATATGTAATAAAGAATTGAGAACTTCTTCAAAATCATTGAGCATCTGTACTTCATCTAAAAGAATATAGTATTGTTTATCGTCCTCAATAAGAGTTTCGATATAATCAAGAATGACATCCGGATCCCGGTATATCCGATTTTTTCTTTGATCTAATTCGATCTTGATAATATGAGATTCCAAAACACCCTGACTTAAAAGATACTCATAAAACAGTTTAAACAATAAGTATGATTTCCCAGATCTTCTTATACCGGTCACAACTTTGATCATTCCGTTGTTCATGCGATTGATCAAATCTCTTAAGTATTTATCTCTAGCTATATTCACAAGGTTCACCTCACTGATTATTTTTGTCACATTTGCCGTTTTTAATCAAAAGAACAACTATTTCTTTTATTATGGTCTCTGCCAGATGGGAAATCAATATTTATATTGACTTTTTTTGTCACATTTGCCACTTTTAATCAATTCTCTTAATATACGAAAATCTGCAAGAATGAAAACAAGGATTGTGTGTTTTTATATTGCTGTGCAGCAACCGTATTTTCAGGACACAGGATTTTAATTTTTAATACCATTCTACCGGTTTTGTTTCAATAAATTGATAAGTTCTGATTTATCTTTCTTACACACTGCATAAAAATCCATATACGCATCTTCATCAATGATTGGAATATTGATTCGATTCTTAATGGAATTTGCATTCATACTTATATTTGTAACGAAACTAGGAATTGATGAATACTCCGCAATTTCTTTTAATTCATTAGGATCACTTTGTTTTAAGAAACGCGATTTATTCATATGTTTGTCTAAGATGCTAGTCCAACACCCTATATCTGAAGATAAAAGGAAAGTTTGGCCATCTATATCACTAAAGTGAATGCTTTCTTTAAATCTTGATAAAAAATGCGTTTCAGGGACTGAAACATACAGATGTTCGGTCATTACCTTTCTGCATACCACATTATCAATGCTTATCGGGTTATTAACAAAGACGATATCATAGATATTGTTTAAAAGATTCTTTAAAAGATCTTTTTCATCTTCTGTTGAAACGGAAATCTTTTTATTCAAACTGGTCGGCGCAAACAATGAAGGAAATTTGAACATTGGCCCAGGGGCTGTTAAGCCTATATTTAAGCTTTGATTCTTTTCTTTTAAATCTTTTGCTTTAGTTTCTAATTTATTGATCATCATCATGATGTCTTTAGCATAATAAAGAATTTCTTTACCATCATCATTGAGTGTAATCTTATTCCCGGTTCTGTCAAAAATAGTGAGATCAAGTTCAGCTTCAAGTTTTTGCATTGCCTTCGATAAAGACGGTTGCGATAAGTGTAAAATTTCACTGGATTTCAATAGTGAACCTGTCTCTGAAAAAACGATAAGATAGGATAAAAGCTGGGAATCGATCATATTAACACCTCTTTCAGTATTCGATTTTATTATACTATCTTTCTAAATCGATATAAACGTTTTAAACATCGACATATTACAATGCAAGTGGAGGTGATGAAGATGAAGACGCTTATAGCTTATTTTAGTTGGTCAAACAACACCAAAAAGCTGGTTGATAAGATCAATGAAAAGAAAAAGTATGATGTCATTCGAATCGAAAGAGCGATTCCTTATTCCGATGACTATGACATCTGTGCTTACAAAGAAGCGAAAGAAGAAGTAAACAAAAAGATTCATCCAGCAATCAAGCCGTTGGACATTGATTTTGGCAACTACGATCAGATTTTGCTGTTTTTCCCAATTTGGTGGTATACATTTCCAATGCCGATTGCCACATTTATTGAATCCATTAAAGGTTATAAAGGAAAAGTGTATATTTTTGCCAACAGTTATACTAATGATCCGCAATATATGATCAATAGCATGAAAGATCTTAGAAAGATTGATCAAAATATCGAGTTTAAAGAAGGATTATTCAACAAAAGTGAAGAAGAACACATTCAATTTATAGAAAGCGAGGAGATTTAGAATGGAAACAATGAAACTTTATAATGGTGTAGAGATTCCAGCTAACGGATTTGGTGTTTATCAAGTCAGTAAAGAAGACTGTAAAGAAAGTGTCTTAACAGCCTTAAAGACAGGTTATCGTCATATTGATACAGCGCAATCTTATTTCAATGAGAGCGAAGTGGGAGAAGCTTTAAAAGAAAGTGATGTTCCAAGAAAAGAGATCTTCTTAACGACTAAAGTTTGGATCGATAATTATGGAGAGGGTAAGACCTATGATTCGGTCGTAGAGTCTTTAAAAAAATTGCAAACAGATTATTTAGATCTTATTCTTTTGCATCAGCCGGTGGGTGATTATTATGCGGCTTATCGTGATCTTGAAAAGTTATACGAAGAAGGTAAAGTACGGGCAATCGGTGTGTCAAACTTTTATCCAGACCGGTTAGTTGATTTATGTATGTTTGCCAAGATCAAACCAATGGTCAATCAAATCGAAGTAAATGTCTTTAATCAACAGGTCGAAGCCAAGAAATGGGCCGACAAATATGGTGTTGTTCTTGAAGCTTGGGCACCGTTTGCGGAAGGTAGAAACAACATGTTCCACAATGAGGTTTTACAAGCAATCGGAGAAAAACATAATAAGAGTGTAGCTCAAGTGATTCTTAGATGGTTGTATCAAAGAGGCATCGTATCTTTGGCTAAATCTGTGCACCAAGAAAGAATCAAAGAAAACTTTGATATCTATTCGTTTGAACTTGATAATGATGATATGAAGAAAATTGAAACGCTTGATACCAAGACATCTTCTTTCTTCAGCCATCAAGATCCAGGCATTATCGAATGGTTTGGTCAACTGATCCAGGAAAGAAGACAATAAGATGTTAAAGAGATTTGTATCATTGCTTACCGCTATTTTGATGATCTTCTCTTTATGTGCCTGCAGCACAGATGAAAGTGTTGAAGAAACCAGCTCGCACAGTAATGAAATAAACGCAATTGTCGTTTATTATTCAGCTACAGGAAACACAGAAAAAGTAGCCCAAACAATTTCAGATCACTTCGATATTCCTATCTATGAATTAGAACCTGTGGACCCTTATAGCGAAGAGGATCTAAATTACAGTGATGAGCAAAGTCGAGTTTCTATTGAATACGAAGAACATATAAATGGGGATTTAGAAGTTGAACTTACAACTACTGATTTTGATGAATTTAGCGATGCCGATTATATCTTTTTAGGAGCTCCTGTTTGGTGGCAAGAACTGAGTTGGGTTGTCGAAGATTTTGTGAAAGAAAATGATTTCTCGGATAAGACGATCATTCCATTTGCGACATCTGCATCATCTGATTTCAATCTCGATAACTTAACTCCGCTTGCGGCTAATGCCGATTGGGGCGAAGCAAGAAGATTTAGTTCAAATGTCGATGAAGATGAGATCATCGAATGGCTGAACGAACTCAACCTAAGTTGAAAAGAAAACGCAGGAGGTCAGCAATATGAAGTGTGATAACAAGGGAGTCTTTGAAAAACAAAATGTATTTGGTATGGGTGAGGCAAATACGACATATGCTAAATATTTTATCGGGGAATCATTTTTGAATCCCTTAACCGATCCTCAAAGTGACCTTTTCGCTGCTAACGTTACCTTTGAACCGGGTTGTCGAAATAACTGGCATATTCATCATTCGACAAAAGGTGGCGGACAGCTCCTTCTTTGTACCGCTGGTGAAGGTTGGTATCAGGAAGAAGGAAAATCTGCAGTCGGGTTAAAAGCTGGAAGTGTTGTAATGATTCCGCCAAATGTTAAACATTGGCACGGAGCAAAAAAAGATAGCTGGTTCTCTCATATCGCCATAGAAGTACTGGGTGAAAACTGCGACAACGAGTGGTATGAACCTGTAACGGACGAAGAGTATAATAAGCTGTAGGGAGGTATTAGATATGGCTATAAAACAAACGGCAGGAAGAGATTCTTTGGGAGAATTTGCCCCTAAATTTGCTGAGCTTAATGATGATGTGCTTTTTGGGGAAGTGTGGAGTCGAGAAGATAAACTATCACTTAGAGATCGATCGTTGGTTACCGTAGTTGCTCTCATGGCTCAGGGACTAACAGATGAATCTTTTCGTTATCATTTAATGAGTGCCAAGAAAAACGGCATTACACGTGAAGAAATTGCTGAGATCATTACTCATGCTGCGTTCTATTGCGGCTGGCCTAAGGCCTGGGCGGTGTTCCGTATGGCAAAAGAAGTCTGGAGCGATAAAGAATAAGGAATCTTTAATCATTCGATTTTGAATAAAACAATCTAAGCACGCTAGTAGCACGCAAAACTCTTTAAATAGCCTTTATTTAAGGGACTACACAGTTAACAAAACGTTAATTGTTATGTTGAAAAAAATCAAAAAAGAACATAAAAGGAAAGAAGGGATGTTTTTGGCACCAAATGTAATTATACTGATCATCATGGGTGTTGTTTTGATGGTATGGGTGATCTTTTGCGGGATCTGTTTTATCCGGCATAGCAAAGATGTCATTGTTTCAAATGATTTTGTTGC
>NZ_KI271063.1 GCF_000469305.1 Faecalitalea cylindroides ATCC 27803 | reverse complement strand
AATTAGATGAATCTAAAGAATTTGTTGAAGTTGAAATTGTCCCTTGCACGATATTAAATAATGCAAGCATAAGCTCCATCCCGTATGTGATAACACCTTTCGCCAGTGCAAAACGGACAAAGAGTTTTAAGGCGTGTTCCGGTTTCTTCACATCTGTAAAACTTCCGCAGGTCTTTACCATACCTATCACGAAGAATAATACAAGCAAGGCAAGCCCGATAGCCTGAACTGCACCGTTGATGTCAACGATAACCTTCCAGATGTTCCCGCCCTTAAAGTTCTGCGGTGTAGTTGTGATGAGCGTCCATATTTCCGACAGTTTTTCATTCCAAGTTTCAAGGGCATTTTCAAGATTTTGAACTACCCAGTTATCACTCATTCAAAGCACCTCCTTACAATTAAGGGGTGTCCCTTAACTTGGCACACCCCTCGATAACTGTGTAACTCTTATCTTAGCCTGTGATAAGAGTAAGGATTTCTTTCGCAAAAGTGATAATGACACCG
>NZ_KI271062.1:628-2619 GCF_000469305.1 Faecalitalea cylindroides ATCC 27803 | reverse complement strand
TGAGATATCCTTTTTGCCATTCTGTTTTTCTCAACTGCTTCATTATTTTTCCTTTGACAGCTTCGCAATTTTATCGATCTCAAAGAGGACCGGATTTTGATAATCCGTAGTTTCATCGACAAAACAGCGCACCATGCCTACCCAGTCAACATCAGGAAGTTCATCGCAAGATAGGATCTGCAACATAACATCATATATTTTTTTGATGCTTCCCGGATATTGTAACTGCGCAGGATAATCCAAGCGAAGCATCTGGATCACCTTCTCACAATGTTGTTTTATCTCTTCCATTGCGCACCTCATCTAACCACTTCAAAAAAATCTCACTGGAATCGATCCCTGTCTTTGCAGAACAGATACTGTTATATTGATATTTTGTGTCTATTTGACCGGTTTTACAGTCATATATCATTTTTAATTCTGTAGGAACAGGTTTTCCATAGTGGATGCATATTTCTTTTATCTTCTCAAGATCCGATTCCCCTAAATCCAGAAAATCCCATATTGTGTCTGTATCGGTTACTACATTATTGGTCGTTTTGATTTGACCGCCAATGTTGAAAAATGCATTAAAAGAAATACTGTTTTCTTCAATGGAACCATAGGCATAAACCTTATCGGCCTTGTTATCCGCGAATTCGACACACAGTGCAATGATTCGTGACTGTACATCCAGAAAATCATCTTCAAATACTTTGTTCACGTTGTTTTTCTCCTTAGATATTTCTCTAGCTTTTGTTGTATTCTCCTGACAAAAGCATTTCTCTTACTTCCTTATACGCCCCTGGCAGCACCTGAGAGAGTAAACCCGATGCTTCTATACGGAACACGGTTCCGTCTGCATATTCTATTGCCAGTACCATGGATTGAGGATCTGTGATTTCTTCTTCATCCGTTTTGGATTCCCAAGTGAAAACTTTGTACTTATCCAGTCCCTGCAAAATTTGTTGTCCATTACTATAATATCCTGCCTGTGTCTGATACAGATTGTCAAAGAGATACGCATCGGATGTTTGATATCGTCTATCCTGTAACAAATCATAATAGACACATTCTGTACTTGTATTCTTGTTTTCCATGAAAGCAATCGCAATTGCATCACGAGTAAAATCCGATGTACGGCTTTCTATATCGTCTTCAAGAAGATAACTCACATCGATCACTCGGCCCTTGTAATCTGGTTCGTATTCTTTCAGAAGCAAAGGTATATTGAGTGTATTCACATCTTCTTTCGTCACAGAGAAATCTTCAATAAACTGTTCGAGATCAACGCCGCTATACTGTTCTTTTGTAAGATCTGCTGCCTGGATCAGTTCTTCGGGAGTGATCTGCTTCTGTCTTGAGAGATCCTCTTCTCCCTCTTCAGTCACATAGATTCCTGGTCGCTGGTCCAAACTCCAGAGAAAATCCTCCTTGTCAAAGTTTTCTTCCGTAGTGATCTCTATTGCGGTAAGTCCTTCTTTATCTAGTTCTTCTCTGTGAAAAGGAATATAAGTATAGGCTATTTCATACTGCGCTTCATCCGTGATGATTGAATAATGCCCTCTCAGTTTTCGCCAGATCGTTTTTCCGTGTTCACTTTTTTCCTGAGAACTTGCATTTCCTTTCCAGCTTTCACATTCGCCTTGAAAAAAATCTATGAAGTCTTCTTCCTGTTCCGCTAAATTTAATGTACTATCCTTGGCATATGGCGAAAATAATTCTGTCAGACCCTCTGCATCTTCCTTTTCTACGCAAGCAATAATTTTTTCTATCATTTCATCAGCCAATTCTTCATCTGAACGAAATTCATTGGATGATCCGCTCCCGAAGAAAGTGCATCCATTCAGGCCGCACACTAAAGTGCAACATACCATAAACAATAGAATCTTCCTCATAACATTTTTCCCCTTGACTAATTCACTGTCACTTTCCCGCTGCCGGAGATCGCACACTCTGCTTCTTTGGTATAGATATCTTCCCGAAGCTTATCTAGCATTATAAGTGATGAA
>NZ_KI271062.1:0-528 GCF_000469305.1 Faecalitalea cylindroides ATCC 27803 | reverse complement strand
AATTAAGCTTGTAATCAGAAAGTGCTTCGTACTGTTGAAAACACAAGTCTTCATTCATAAAAATATATGTCGCAGCCGAAACAGTATTCAAAATAGAACCTTCTTTAGGCACATTGCTTGTACCACCCTTTACTTCTGTATAGATCTTTATTCCTTCTAAAGGCAAGTACTCTTTTGCGAATGTAAGAATCTGTTCTTCATACGAAGGCCGTACCAAAATGGATCCGTAATCGTCTTCATACTGGTAACGTCCGTTTTCATAAGTGCGATACACGGTTACAACATCCGATTCATCCCCCTGTTCCGGATAGACTTTCAGATGCTCCTGCTCAAGTGCATCGCCTGGCACATAGGATATGTAATGGAATTTTTGTCCATATTTTCCTTCGATCCAATCCATCATCTGCCCAACAGAGGTGACGACTCCTTTCTGGGTATCCGTCAATTCCTCATAAGCCGTGCCGCCAAGACCTGTCATAGCCATAACTTCTTCTTGTTTTGTTTTTAAATAAAATTTTTGATTTTGCT
>NZ_KI271061.1 GCF_000469305.1 Faecalitalea cylindroides ATCC 27803 | reverse complement strand
CTGCTTTGCAGGTCAGTGAAAAAACCGCTGTCTTTAGTATTTTCCGCTTCATACCATTTATTTTCCAGCACCATACGAGCCAGCTTTTGTCGGTGTAGCAACCGCTTGATACGGTCATATCCGTAACGGTAGTAGAGAAAAGCGACCAATGCACAAACACCAGTCGCTATCAGAAACGTAATGGAATTGTAGGCAGTCCATGTGATTCCAGCATGGAGCAGGTTAAAATCTTTCCAGTCTGTAATAAGAAGCTGTCGCAGATTCAGTAACAGGAACACCGCAACGAACAGGAGCAACAGCCAGCCGATACAGAAATGATAGACCAGCGATTTATCACTGGCACGAATCCTGTTACCTTTAGATTTTTTCCATACTTTCATATAAACTCCTTTCCTTGGGTATAAGAAAAGCAGTCAATCGTATAGACTAACTGCTTTGTGAATATAAGTATTAACTCATAGAAAACTAATCCTGTTAAAGTGTAATTTTTCACATACACTTATTTTCTGTAAAATAGTGTAGCATCTGTTGTTTTCCATTTCTCTAATGATAATTTATCCACTTTCTCTACAAAGGAAAGTGTTTCATCAAGTAACTTAATGAAAAAAAGAGCAAATTCAGTATATTGTTCTGCATTTATATCTGCCCCGAATTTATGTATAGTTCCATTGTAGTTAATTGACAATATATTGATGTTTGCATGTGCTATGTCATTTCGCATTTTCCAAATAGAATCAATCTTTTTATTAATAGTTTCACCTAATAAATTATTCGGTAAGGATAAGAATTTTACATACTTTTTAAATTTTCCACTCCACATTTCACCAGAACACATATTATTAGAAATATTTTTTATATACTTTAATCTAACTAATTCTATATCATCAATGTCAACAATATCTTTAGGGTCAATTACCTGTTTGGATTCAATTAATCCCTTTTTCAAAAGAGAATAATTTCTCATCATATTAAGTTGCATACTATCTTTGAGAAAAAATTCCAAAGTTGCTGAAAAACTAATAATTAGACTTTTGAGGGAATTATAATATAACTTACTGAGCATAAAATTTGGCTCTTTGATTAATCTATCATGTATTGGATAAACTGATTTTATTTCATCAAAATAATCAGCTTTGGAGATTTTTTCTCCCCATTCTAAGCAATTATTGGCATCAATTTGTCCGCTTATTATTGCCTGTAACTTAAGTCCGCTAAGTTCTGAACCTAATCTTGCATAACTTGCTGAAAGCATCTTATTTCCCTCCTGTTCAATGATTTTAATATATTATACCAATTAACTTTAATTACTACAATGAGAATCAAAACTACAGATTATTTCTTCGGCGGTTGCTGTGGAGCATTGTTCTGTGGATTTCCGGCATGAGTGCCTTTGTTCTTTAAAAGAATATCGTCTGCCTTTACATACCAGTCCACATCTGCACCACGGTAATTAGCATTGGCTACCGTATCTGCAACAGGATTGATAAGTTCCACTTCGGCATTGTAATCATAATCCTTTAATGGTACAGTCGCCGGAACGGATACCTGTATCATGCGTCCCTGTGTATTGCATTTTAAATCGTAGGTACGTTCCTTGATTTCTTCACTGACCGTCCCATCTTCATTCTGCACATGAACTTCACGGCGTAATGCGGAGAACTTCAACACTCCGAAAGTCTTTTCTTTATCAATGACGATTCCATTTGCTAATCTCATAATCTGAATACCCCCTTATTTATTTTCTGCTGGTAACATATCGTCTGCAAGTAAGATGTAATTGACAAATCCACGTTCTCCGATTTTATAGCCATCAGTAGTGATTCGTGGGTTGATAAGTTTTACTTTCTGCTCCGGCGAGAAATGTTTTTCGCCAGCTTTGGCAGGAAGTGTCACAACTACATCATCGGCTCTCTGCACATCGGAATACAGGTTGTAGCTTCTGGTAATGACAGCCATACGCCCGTTGATTCTCTGCTGTTCCGTAGTATTTTCTCCGGCAAATTCCAAGTTCCCGAATGTCTTTTCCATATTTGGTACGACAAATCTTAATTCCATAAATAATTGACCTCTTTTCTTTCTATTTGTAAGTTCTTTCCTGCTGTACTTTG
>NZ_KI271060.1:351-1103 GCF_000469305.1 Faecalitalea cylindroides ATCC 27803 | reverse complement strand
TCTACGGTTAATGAAAAATCTGGTGTGGGAATATGATTCACTTCCCCATGCCCTTATCTGCGGTGGTACTGGCGGTGGAAAGACCTATTTTCTGCTGACCATCATTGAAGCCCTGCTTAAAACCAATGCGGATTTATACATTCTTGACCCGAAGAACGCTGACCTTGCAGACTTGGGAACAGTCATGGGAAATGTTTACCACACGAAAGACGATATGATTGACTGCGTCAATGCCTTTTATGAGGGCATGGTCACACGCTCGGAAGAAATGAAACTGCACCCGAATTACCGCACAGGAGAAAACTACGCCTATCTGGGGCTTGCTCCACAGTTCCTTATCTTTGATGAATATGTGGCGTTCTTGGAAATGCTCACGACAAAGGAAAGCACCGCCCTGTTAAGCCAGCTAAAGAAAATTGTCATGCTCGGCAGACAGGCTGGATACTTTCTAATCGTGGCTTGCCAGCGTCCAGACGCAAAGTATTTCGGGGACGGTATCAGAGATAACTTCAACTTCCGTGTGGGGCTTGGTCGCATGAGTGAACTCGGTTACGGTATGCTCTTTGGAAGTGATGTGAAAAAGCAGTTTTTCCAGAAGCGAATCAAAGGGCGTGGATACTGTGATATGGGAACAAGTGTCATATCAGAATTTTACACTCCCCTTGTACCCAAAGGCTATGATTTCTTAGGTACGATTGGGAAACTTACACACATAAGGCAGGACGGACAAGTGGCGTGCGAAGCGAAAGCCA
>NZ_KI271060.1:0-251 GCF_000469305.1 Faecalitalea cylindroides ATCC 27803 | reverse complement strand
GCGGTAGCCACGCCAGCATATATCAAGCCCCTCGGTATCTAACAGAGGGGCACAAATCACAAGGAAACATACACAAAAGTTACCGCTTCTTGGCTCATATCAAGTGTTTGGTAGCTTTTTTTACTGCTGTGACATCGGATAAAAAATGTCACAGTTTTTTTCATAAAGGGGGTATCGCACTGAATGATACAGAGTGGATACAGGATTTTGCAGACAGGCGTTTGCAGTACGGTGTATCCCAGACGAAACTT
>NZ_KI271059.1 GCF_000469305.1 Faecalitalea cylindroides ATCC 27803 | reverse complement strand
CATCTGTTCTCGGTTGATATTGTCTCCAGGACCAAATTTTCCTGTATCCTCGTATCCTGTGACCACTCCAATATCACTTGCCCATAGGATTGCATCCGTATACCACTGATTATCGGCTACATCTGGGAACTTGTTTGTATATTCCATATCCGGTGAACCATTCATCCTGTGCAGGATAACGGCAAACTGTGCTCTGGCTAGGTTTTCATATGGTCCAAAGGTCGTTTCATTCAGTCCTGTCATCAGTCCATTGTCATAGACATATTTTACTGAGTAATAAAACCAATCTGAAGAGGTAACATCTGTAAATTTAAGTTGTTTTTCATAAACATATGCTACAGCAGTATTCTCATTGATCAACCAATAAGATGGCCCTGTGGATCCTTTTCCTTCCATGATTTCATATCCTTCAGGTGTATACGCCTCAACAATCTTGCCTAATACGTTAATATCTGTAAGTATTGAAAGATCGACATTCTCAACAATCTTATCAAATGTTTGTGTAGGCTTTGTCCAATTATCTGAATCAAAAAGAGAAAAATTAATTGTCAAAGTACCCATATTTGTTTCAGAAGTAAAAATCATTGATTCCAGTTCAACAGTAGGATCTGTTGTATTTGCCATAACGCTTACATTTAAACTACATGCCAATAATGTGCTTAAAGCTGACAAAATAAATGTTTTTACTATTTTTTTCATAAACCGTCCTATTCTTAACATTGTAATGATACTTTACATTCGCAAAATAATCAATTGCTTGTATGTCTTTTCACAAATTAAATATCACCTATATGATCAAATGTTTATATGTAACATATAAACATCCCTGCATCTTTGGTAATCTTTAAATTCTTCTCTTTTTTTAAAACACCATTTACATAATGTCGAAATTCATTGATTCTCGGACCTATTAATTCATTTTGATTTCCGTGACAGCTTAAAATATAATCAATTATTGGTTTTGATTTATCAACTAACAAATAATCATCATACTTTTTAAATTCAACTTTTTTAAAATATTTAGATAGAATAGTTTCTCCATTCTCTATACCAAAAACATCAAACAATTTATTAGCGGATAATTCTATCTTATTATCAAACCCTTTTACCAACTCATCTAATTCTTTCATGTGATTCTTTCCATAAGTAGTACAATACAAAATTCCTCTTGTATTCAAAACTCTTTTTATTTCTTTTAAAGCTATATTTATATCTCTTGCGTAAAACAATACATGATTAGCAATAACTGCATCAAAATATCCATCTTTAAAGGGTATTTTTTCACAATCAAAGACCAAACAATTAAAATCATTACCTAAACTTTTTCTAACTTCATCAACCATACCTTGAGATGAATCTGACAAAAATATTTCTCTATTTCTCAAATCAATATTGTGATCTTTCCATAATTTTCCGTTTCCACAACCTACTTCTAAAAGACGATTGATTTTTGAAAAATCTATTTGATGAAAAATCCACGGAAACCATCCTTGTTTATTTTGGGAATACATATCATGCAATGATATACGAACATTTAGATTTTTCGCATTTTTATATTGATCAACAACATTATTATCATCGCTTGATAATTGAATTAATGAAATCACTTTTCCCCATTCAATTTTACCTGTATCGAGAGTCATAATCATTGCTTCCATAGAATCTTTTATCAAATTCATGTGTTTTATTCTTGAATCAAGTAGTTCTACTTGCATTTGAAATGATTCTTTAATATCTTGATCTTCTAAAACAATCGGAAAAATCTCTTCTATTGAAAAACCTAGATGTTTTAACGATAATATTTTTTGTAGTTTTAATAAATCAGAATCGGTATATTGTCTATAACCATTAGATAAAACAAAAGAGGGTTTTAATAACCCTATTTTGTCATAATAACGAATTGTCCTTTCTGTAACATTTGCCAGTTTTGCAAATTTTCCAGTTGAATACATTTTATCGTCCATAATTATTTTTCATTTTCTAAAATTTTTCTAATTTTGGTAGCATCTCCCCAAATAGCATCAGAATCATATGGTCTATCCGGATAAGCTCCGTACTCCAATTTTATTTTAAAATCATTTTCTTTAATAAAACTTTCCACTTTATCAGCTAAAGAAATCGGCTCTCCTGTACAAACATTGATGATTCCTGTTATTTGATCTTGTACAGATGCAGCAACAATTTGTTTAGCTAATTCCTGAACAGTAATAAAGTCATATTTATTTTTTCCTGATGTGAATGGGAATTTTTCTTTTCCTTCCTGTTCGGCCTGTACAAGTTTAGAGAATATAGAATTGTTTTTTAAATCATCTCCCATGATATAATACGCTCTTAACCAATGTACAGAAACGTCTTTGTTCATAGTTAAATTAAAAGTTATATTTCGTAATGCATCTTTAGCAATACCATATAGTGAAATAGGATTTGTAGGAGTATGCTCATCAACAGCTCCTTCCCAGTAACCAACTTCATGCATAGTACCCATGATACTAATACTCTTTAATCCACCAGCAATCATATTTTTAATAAATGTATAATGACTAGGAAGATCTAATATATGCGAATCATCATTATGTACAAATCCATTTCTCCATGCTAAATGAATACAAACATCTGGTTTACCCATTAATTCGTAAATATTCTCTTTTCCACTAAAAATAGGCTCTTCTACTCTTATAGCTCTTTCATCAACACCATCGTATCTAAAATCTGCAGCTAAAACTTCATATCCACGATTCAATAATTCTTTAACTACATGTCTTCCTAAATATCCATTTGCACCTGTAACTAGTACTTTCTTTGTTAAATCACTCATAACATAACCTCCACTAATATAGTCTTTTAAAGCATTTTGCCAATCTTTCATTTTATAATTAAAGTTTTCTAAAAGCTTTTTATTAGTCAAAATCGAATTCTTTGGACGTTTTACTTTTGAAACATATTCATTTGATTTAACATGTTTTACTTTAACATTTAAATTTAATTCTTCGAATATTTGTTCTGCAAACTGTGCCCAGTTACAATAACCTTCACAAGATGCATGATAAATACCATACTTGTTAGAAGAAATCAATAGATTAATAACTTTAGCTAATTCCATTGAACTTGTTGGAGAGCCAAATTGATCATCCACAACCGTTACTTCATTTTTATTTTTAGCATTCTGAACCACTTTTCTAACAAAATTTTCTCCATCACCAAACATCCAGGCTGTACGGATAATAAAGTATTTACTCATATTTTCTAAAATGATTTGTTCTGCAAGCAATTTACTTTTCCCGTACACAGATTGAGGATTTGGAATATCTTCTTCATCATATGGTTCTGATTTTTCTCCGTCAAAGACATAATCTGTAGAAATATGGACTAAACAAGCATCATATTCAAGACACATTTTAACCAAGTTTCTAGGACCTTCCGCATTAATCTTAAATGCTAATTCTTCTTCCGTTTCACATTTATCAACATTTGTAAATGCCGCACAGTTAATAACTATTTCTGGTTCAAATTTATTAAAGACTTTCTTTACAGAATTCGCATCTGTAATATCCATTTCTTTAGTGTCAGTTAAAAGCAACTCAATCTCTTCATTTATTAATACTTTTTGAAGTGCTCTTCCTAATTGTCCATTAGCACCTGTAACTAGTATTTTCATGAATTCTCGCCTTCTTTCTACTATACTTCTTCAGCAAAACCTTTTTCTAATTTTCTAAAAACTATTAATCCAATAACAAAGAGCACAACGGATACAACGCATGTATAAGCTAAAACGGAAAAATCAGGAATTGTATGATACATAAAAATACATCTATATGCATCTACTAAACCAGCCATCGGGTTTAACATTAAAACCCATCTTAATGATTCAGGAAAAATGTCTACAGTATATAAAATTGGTGTTGCATAAAACATTAGGTTTAATACGAATTGGATAATATATTGTGTATCTTTTATGTAAATATTAATTGCACTTAATGCTAAAGAAATACCTAGACTTAGTACAAATTGAATAAAAGTAATCAAAGGTAAAATAATAATATGCCAACTAACTCCTATAGATGGATTGAAAATACAAAACAAAAGAATAACTAAACAAGAAATCAGGAAATTAACCACCCCACTGATGGCAGATGATAACGGCAAAATAATTCTTGGAAAATACACTTTTTTTATAATTCCTGCATTCATTTGAATAACCATCATTCCCGCATTAATTACATTTGTGAAAAAAGTCCAAGCGATAATACCAATAATCAAATAAACCAAATAATTCTCAATTTGTGTACGCATAATATAAGGGAAAATAACAGCATATACAACCGCTTGTAATAAAGGGTTAATAAAAGACCATAAAACTCCAAAAAAAGATCCTTTATACTTTCCACGGATATCCTTTTGTACACTTGTTTTTAAAAATTCTCTATATTGAATAATTTCTCTTATTTCTTCCATAAAATTACCTGCATTCCTCTAAATAAGCTTTAACCACTTCTTTTGGATTTCCATCAAGTTTAATGACACCATTTTGAACCCATATCGCTCTAGAACATAATTCATTTACTTGCTGCAAGTTATGAGTGACAATAACTATTGTCTTATTGCTATTCTTTAGTTCCTCCAATTTTTTAAAGCATTTTTCTTGGAAATGTTGATCTCCAACTGCTAGTATTTCATCAATCAACAAGATTTCAGCATCCACATTTATCGCAATCGAAAAAGCTAATCTCATATACATTCCTGAAGAATATACACGAACTGGATTATCTATAAAAGCTCCTAATTCTGAAAATTCGATTATTTCATCCATTCTTTTATCGATTTCTTGTCTACTTAAGCCAAAAATTGCTGCATTAAAATATATGTTTTCTCTTCCTGTAAAATCAGGATGAAATCCTGCACCTAATTCCAATAACGAAGAAAGCTTACCATATGTTTTAACTGTTCCTTTATTAGGATAAAGGATTTTTGTCATTATTTTTAATAGTGTTGATTTTCCACTACCATTGACTCCAATTAAAGCAACAGTTTCCCCTTTTTTGATATCTAATGTAATATCATGCAAAACTGTTCGCATCTCATATTTATTTCTCTTCCAAGAAATGAGTCTGTCTTTTAAAGTTAATGGCTTATCATACATTATCTTAAAAGATTTAGACATATTTCTAATTTCAATAGAATTTTCAGACATTCTCTAACACCGCCTCTATTTTACACGTGTAACCCATTTTCTACGATATTTTTCATAAGCAACTTCACCCATGATTTTTCTTAACGCACTCTTTATCAAATTAGTTGTTGTCTTTACAATATCTTTAGCTAAAATCTTAATATCTTTTTTAACGCCATTTCCCAACACTCTATGTCTCAAACCTAAAATCATTTCATCATAATATGGTCCTAAACCACTATCTACTCCTGCTCTTACGAAACCTCTAGTATAGTGATGAAGATTTTGATATTCGATAGCAGCAAATTTGTCTGTCATTCCAATTGCAGGATAAAATCCTTCTTGTTGAACCACGTATGGGTAGATTCTCTCTATTGCATGCAATAAAGTTCCATCTATCTTATTGGGTTCCTTTGGAAAATCTTCATATTTCCAATCACAATCAAATAACAGTTTTAGCGCTTTTGGTCTAAACCAAAACATTGTTCCATAAGGAGCCACAGGTTGGCAATAGGCATTAATAGGTACCGTAAGTTTTAACTTGTCTGCTAATTGTTTTGTAATTTCAAAATTTGGTCCCCATCCATATGCAACCGTTGGAAACAAAATCCCATGATTTGGTTCCGGTGGAACTAACATACCTAATCTTTTATTCTCATCAAACAAGTCAATTACATTAGACACATACTGTTTTGAAGCCAAAACATTCTCAAAACACTTATATGCAAAAGATGCACCACTAGTCCCTGGTATAATTTGTGCAGTTTTTTTGTCATGCGCAAAACATACGATATCATAATCCATAATTACATCTTTAACACCTGTTAATAATGCACTTACGTCTCTTCCTCTATTTTCGATTACTCTGACTTCAAATTTATTAAATTGTAAGTCTTTGTATACTCTTAGTATTTCTTTCTTCTTCTCTTCAGTATTTGTTGTTATATAAATATCTGCGTTTTTAGGCATAGATTCAATATATTTCTTGTTTTCTTCCAGTAAATCTGGAAAATACATATGAATTACCAAAGCCACTTTACTATTTGACGTTTTATTCTTATCAAATTCTTTAGGAAGAACATATGTTAAATTCATATTTTTGACAAGTATCTCTTGATCATAACTCCTTAATATTGGATCCCAGATCATATCTACATCATAGTTAGTATGTTTATCGAGATATTCATAAAGCTCACTTGTCTGCTCTCCTGTAGTATTGCGCAAAAAGTCATTTATATCGTGGAAAAAACTTCTTTTTTTAAAGATTGGACAATTATATTCTTTAATTAATTTTGTTGGACACATCATAAGAGGATATCCTGTATAGTCTTCCAAGCCATGTGTATCTACAAAAGCTTCCCACTTAAACCCTTTATCGCTAAAATACTTTGTAAAGATCGCCTCATGTTTACCTATAGCCTCACTATAGTTATTTATCATAGGCATGTTTTTCCAATATTCTTGAAAAACATCCGTAGTCACTAAAGATCTACGACACACTATAAAATGTGATTGTAGATGTTCAGGGATATAGCCATACGAGATACAATTAAATGGATCGTGATTATATTTTGGATAGATGGTCATTCCCCAAAAATCCAAATCTTTTTCATCCATAGTTTTAAAAGTTTTCTCAAAAGAATCCACAGGCCCCATAATGGTGCTATTTAGCAAGACTACTTCTTCATATTCTGATAATTTTTCCCAACCAATTTTTTCTAAAGTCGTTTTATACGCCCATACATCGAATCCTTTATTTTCTCTTTCTATGACTTCGCCAAATCGTTGTAATTTCTGTTTCTGAGCTTCTTCTAAATTACCATTAGAAACAATGTAGAGTGTTCGCACGTATTGACTAAAGTCTTCTAAAAAATATTCTACATATCTATCTACAATACCTTGTCCATCATAAAAAAAGTAAATTGCTATTCGATTATTCTTATCTTTAATTAACATCAGAATCTCCTTCTCATTTAAATACAAGTTCGCTTGTCTATAGTCTTTCTAATACATTAACAAAATACTCACTAAATAAATCAAGCAAGACATATTGTACACTTTACACATAATTTTGTCCATTTCAGTTAAGATATATCATAATTTATTACATTTTCTTTTATGCATGCATACTGCAGAAATAATCTGAAAGCGCCATTTTATCATTTGCAAAATATTCGAATGCTCAGTTGATGACATATTTGAACCATGTCTTCGATAAAGAATAAGTGGATCATCCAGCATTACATTTTTTCCATGTAGTTCTCCAATCAGTCCAATCCACTGATCATGCATTGGAAGTTTCGATGGAAAAGGTAATATATATTCTTTCATCTCTTTTCTGAATGCCATGCAACATCCTATATAACTATTTCTAATAATGTTATTTAAAACACCTAGTTTAGTCCTATGATCCTTAAAAAAAGACTCTGATAAAACTTCTAAATTTTTATCAACGATCTTTGCATCATGCAGTACAACGTTTGTGCTTGAATCTTCAAAAGCTTTGAGCACTAAATCTACTTTGTTTTGCACCCAGATGTCATCTTGATCAGATAGAAATATTATGTCATTATGAGTGTGTTTTATCGCATTCTCAAAATTGTAAATCAATCCTTTTCCAGGTCCCTTTAAAAGTTTAATTCGTTCATCTGAAAACGATTGAATGATTTCACTGGTTTTATCATTAGAAGGGTCTAATGAGATAATCAACTCATCACCCTCTGTTAAATTTACAAGAATTGATTTTATTTGCTCTTTGATATAGTTTTCACCATTATAAGCTGCCATAGCCACTGATATTTTTTTTCTCATATTTATCTCCATAAAAACGTTAAATCTTTATATTGAAGCATTAAACGTATTCTTCTTTTTAACAGAATAAAAAAATAATTCTTCTTATTATTTCTATAAAAATATTTACTGTCTCTTTTAAAGATATTCCACCGGACTATAGCAGACTTTTTACTATTGGTATTTGCAGAAAAATTTTGATAAATTTCAAAAGGTAATACCTCTATTTTTTTATTTCTTTTCTTCATTTCTATCAGAAAATAATGATCTACATAATCTAAAAAGAGTTTTTCATCATAAGAAAAATCCTTGAAACATGATAAATTGATTATCATCCCACTATTTATACCTGTTATTTCTGAATATGAAATGTTTGTATCT
Organism: Faecalitalea cylindroides ATCC 27803; assembly: GCF_000469305.1. Taxonomy (GTDB): domain Bacteria; phylum Bacillota_I; class Bacilli_A; order Erysipelotrichales; family Erysipelotrichaceae; genus Faecalitalea; species Faecalitalea cylindroides. The sequence goes on along the minus strand of NZ_KI271059.1, from coordinate 9,724 downwards.
TGTGATCGATAAACTACACCCTTTACATTCTTTGATGGTGACATGATTCCTTTCTCGTCTTTTACAATTGGTAAATATATATCTGTATCATGTAACTCTGCAGATAAAAACCATTCTATATAGGTTCTAGGAATCTCTGTATCATCATCCATAATCATAATGTAACCATTTTTACTTTGTATTTCATTAATTCCAGCATTATATGCACAGGATAAACCTTTATTTCCGTTCATGGAAATATAAATAACTCCATCTTTTTTTGCTATGTTTTGATTATTATTTGGTGTTGTACTATTATCGCATACAATAGTTATTAAATTATTGTATTCTCTACACAATTTATATGTTGGAGATTTATCAAGTTCCTTGTTATATACAACAATTAAGCTATATCTCTTAGTCATGTAAAACACCTGCTTTATCTAACGTCTCAAAAAAAACAGTGTCCGTAAAAGTTTCTAAATAAATACTTTTTATCTTTTCTCTTTTAAACGACATGTCTTCTTCATCCTCATGAATTATTTCATTAATTATTTCTTGGATATTGTCTTTGTTTACATTATGTCCAATTTCTTCTTGAGCACAAAGTTTATATGTATCTCCCTGAATTGTATTGATCAACGGTATTCCAGCACACATATAATCTAATGATTTCATTGTAAGTCCCACTACAACGGTAGGTTTCATAATGTTTAAAGCATAATCACATTGATCAAATATTTTCTGCTTTTCTATTTGTGAATATACTTCTTGATGGTCAATAACTGTTATATGTTCAGCCGATAATCTGCTTATCAAAGTTTGTTTTTCTTCTCCGTTACCTATGATGTGCAATGTCGTATCTATTTTTTTATTGCATTCTTTAAGAAATTGGACTATAAGATCTAAATCAATAATATTATTAATTGAACCTAAATAGCAAAAACTTCTTTTATTCTTAGAAAATTTGTAGGATGTTTCCAGCGGTCTTTCTTTGCGAGACCAGTATAAAGTATGATATTTTAAATTACCTTTTTTTCTTAAAACTTCTTGGAATAATTCACATTCAGTAAAAATGATATCTGCACGTTCTAAGTATTTGTCTCTGATATTTTTCCATAATGTTATTGGAAATATGTTTTTTATATTGCCTACAGGCAAAGTTTCTGGCCATAAATCAATGATATCAAAAATTAATTTTACATTATATTTTTCTTTGTATAGAGATAAATATTTCGATAAACTGTTTGGTGGAACAAGAGCATGTATTAAATCCGGTTGAATTGCGATTAATTCATTATACACACTTTTAGAAAATTGATAATGAGAAATCAGCCTATCAATCGATAAATTTTTTTTATATTCTTTTACATTTATATCTAAGTCTGATATCTCATTATGAATTTTCTTTTTTTTTCTATGAGAAAAATCAGATGAGCTTACGATCACATCTTCTTTTTTATAATATTCTTTCAAAAGTTTCACTCTATCAAAATATGTATCAAATGCACAAACTATGACAACTTTCATGGTTACCCTCTTTTTTCTGTCCTTTGTATCGAATCCTCAAAATCAAATACATTATATTCAAAGTTATAAACTGATAATTCTTTATCGATTATTAAACTTCCAAATACTTTTTCAACTAAAATGTTTGTCTTTAATCGTTTGATTACGGGATTAAATATGCGTGTAAAAATAATTTTGTGATTATTTATTGACGCAATCTTCTCAACTAATTTTCTCGTTTCAACATATTCTTTATTTTGAGGAAAGAACAAACCCGCTAACTCTAAATCTATGACATTTTTCAAAAATTCAACTAAATTTCCTATATATAACATACTTCGTTTATTTTCAAAATCTGGAAATATAGGTGTTTTTTTAGCAAATTTTGATAATATAGGATAATTCCCCTTTGATCCTTCTCCATAAATCATTGGTGAACGTATAATACACAACTTAAATTGATCACTTTCCAGCTGTTTCAATTTTATCTCGGCTTGTTTTTTACTATCCCCATAAAAATTATCCGGTTTTAATGGCGTATCTTTTCGAATAATTTTTTCACTATTTTTGAAACTTTCACTACCATAAACAATCACAGAGCTCATGAAAATAAACTGATGAACACCTTCTTTAGCAGCTTTAAAACCAACCTCATATGCTAAATCTGTATTAATCTTATAATATAAAGACTTCTCGCTATCTTTAGGTGTAGAATGAGCTAGTCCTGCCACATGAAAAATCGTATCATAATCAGAAAAATCAACTGTTTTCCACTTAGAATCATGTAAATCTAATTCCTCTACATAATATGAGTTTTTTTCCTGTGACAATCTATTCTTTAAATGAGTGCCAATATAACTGTTTTTCCCTGTTATAAGAATTTTTTTCATTCTACATCTCCTATATAGTTTATAAACACGATTATAAAGAAGATATTAAATAGTCAAAATTTTAATTTGTATCTTTTATTGCTTTCATTAACATCGACTTTAACTTAGCAGGATCATCTAACTCAACCGCGGCTTGTGCTAATTCAGCAACCTTTTTATCAATATCTTCTTGGCGAACATCCATGCTCTCATGAACAAAAATAAGATTATTGTCAGTTTTATGACACTTTTCAATTTCTAAAGCCAGTTCTTCAAACATTTTTTCACCTGGACGTAAACCAATTTCTTTGATTTCGATATCCTGATAAGGTTTATAACCAGCTAAACGAATCATTTTCTCAGCCAAATCCAATATTTTCACCGGTTCTCCCATATCTAAAACGAAGATTTCTCGATGTTTGGCATAATATCCTGCCTGCAGAACTAATTGAGCAGCTTCCGGAATTGTCATAAAATAACGCTGTACATTTTTATCTGTAACTGTAACAGGTCCTCCTTGTTTGATCTGCTCTCTAAAAATTGGAATTACTGAACCGTTAGATCCCAATACATTCCCAAAACGAACGGCAGCCATTCTGATTTTTTTATCAGTTTCTCTCGATTGCAAAATCAACTCTGTCATCCTTTTGGTTGCACCCATAACATTTGTTGGATTGACGGCTTTATCCGTAGATATCATGATCAAACGAGATACTCCTGTATTTATTGCTGCATCAATCACATTTTTAGTACCCAAAATATTGTTTAATATTGCTTCAGAAGGTCTAGTTTCCATCAATGGAACATGTTTATGTGCAGCAGCATGATATACAACATCACATTGATACTCTTTTAAAACTTTAAATAATTCTTCTCTTTCGCGAATCGAAACTATTAACGAAACTATTTCAATTGAACTATCTACTTTACCGATTCGTTTATTACGCATGAATTCTTGTTCAAGCATATAGAGAGAATTCTCATTAATATCAATCATGACAAGTTTCTTTGGTTTAAATCTTACTATCTGACGACACAACTCTGAACCGATTGATCCTCCAGCTCCTGTAACACAAACTGTTTTATCGATTAGATAAGATGCTATTTCTTCTATTTTCAAATCTATACTCGGTCTATTTAATAAATCTTCAATTCGTATATCTTCAACAGAAACATGTTGTTGAGAATCATTATCAACCGAGAAATTCATCACTTTTGTATTAATGCTAGTAGAGGTACATAAATCAATAATTCTTCTCTTTTGCTCAGGAGTTACTGAAGAAACGGCAATAAAAATTTGGCTTACACCATTCTCTCTAGCAATATCGGCAACCTCATCTATTGTTCCTAACACAGGTTTTCCGCTTAAAATCATACCTTTTGCTTTGTAATCATCCAAAAATCCCACCACATTATAAGGATATTTAGTATTACGATAAATCTCTGATAACATTAAATAACCGGCACTTCCTGCTCCAATGATCAAGGCATTTTGTTTTCTATCTGAAGCTAAAGCTGAACGTCTTAATGTTCTATAAATCAATCGAACCCCTAGTGATAAGATAAAAGATAATAATTCAGATATGATTATTAAAGATGGGTGGAACAAATTTGTAATTTGTTGGAAAAACAACATTATCAACATGCATAATAAAGAACTTAAGAAACAACGAATTACCTCACTTGGCCCGGTATACATCCATAAAATCTTGTGTGTTCTGAAGATTAATTGACTGACTAAATGAAGAATCAGTACAAAGAACATACCCCACAAAATCAATCGAGTAATATGAAAAAACCTTCCTTCCAAAAAGAAACCGTTATCCATAAAAAAAACGAAAACATAACTAAAGCCGGTGATTAACAAATCTATTAAACAAATTAGTAATCCTCGGAAATGTTGATATAATTTAGTCTCATATATAAAATCCATATTTTATGCTCCAATCACATAATCGTATACATTATATACGAAATCGTAATAAAATACAAAATTCTGGGATTTCTCCCAGAATTCTATAAGAATCAATTTTAATATACTTCTTCAGTGGCAGTCTCTGATCCAGAATAATATCCATCACCATAAGTCTGTGTATCTGTTACTGCGTTTGGATCATAATAAGTAGAGTCATCATATGTTTGAGTTGAACCATAATAATATGGATCATAATAATAGTATCCACCTTCTGTTAATAAGCCTTCCTGAATTTGAGCTTCTATCTGTTCTTGAGATAGTGTTCCTGCCGGTACATCCTCTTCACTTTCAATAGTAGAACTTGATTCACCATTTAAGACAGCAGCAATCTTCTGAGAAGCTATAGATACTGAATTCGTATCCGGAATAATGACACTAACTTCGGTTCCTAATTCTGGAGAAACTTGCATATCTCCATACCCCGATAATACATATTGTTCAAAATTCCATTCAGGCATCGCTTGAATTTGATATTGTACTAAAGATGTTATTTCATCCATTGTCATGTTGGTTTCAAATGCATTTCCTAATGCCTCTAATAATTGAGAATAGTTTGTTAAAATTGTTGGAGAAGTAACCTTATCAATAATCGCTTCTAATACTTGCTGTTGATTTCTTGCTCGTTGTGTATCTCCATCTAAATATGCTTTTCTTTCTCGCGAATAAGCCAAGGCTCTTTTTCCATCAAGATGATTTGTTCCTTCGGTTACACCCTCAAGTGTACTATCTGAATAGAATTTACTAACCGCCATACCTGGAGCAACTTCAATATCTATTCCACCGATAGCATCGACAATGTTTTCCATACTTGAAAAATTCACGCGGAAAGTATAATTAATTTCAATTCCCAAAAGATTTTCTAGAGTATCTTTAGTTGTAGAGACTCCATAAATACCAGTATGTGTTAATTTATCTGTCGCTCCATAATTACAAGCATAGTCGTCACAAACTTCTTCTACAAAATAATCACGAGGTATGCTTGTCATCAGGACAGTAGATGTAACAGGATTAACAGTTACAATCATGTTCACATCAGATCTTGACATTTCCTCAAATTCACCATAAGAATCATTTCCGGTAATCAAAATATTAAATGGATTTGTTGTAATATCAGATACAGCAAGTGGTTCATTAGCTGTATCAGTATAAAAAACCGTTTGATATACTACTTTTGTTTGATTCGAAAAATCCGAATAATTTTCTAACTCTGAAACATTTGTTCTGTATACCTCATTCAATACAATAGCGTCCACTTCTCCATCATATAAAGCTTTTACTTGAGCAGGAACATTATCATATTCTACTTTTTCTATCTTTACATCTTGCGAATTAATATCATCTAAAGTTTTTTTCGTTCCTAATTGGTCTATGTTTTTTAAAGTCGCAATTTTTTTGTTCATCAAATCGTCAATTTCTTCATATGAAGATGACGCTAATGAAATCACGGAAACAGTCGTTTTAACTTTTCCTGCCTGTTCAGTAACTTTCTTTAATGTATCTGCTGTATGTTGAAGATAAACACTTCCAAACCCCATCACTATAGACATTACAATCACTAAGAAAGAGGACAAAATTTTTGACCATAATCGAGCAGAAGCAAAATTTAAAAGTACTAATAAAATTATTGCCGATAAGATTACTATCAAGCATACAGGAATTAATAACTGTTCTGGAAGAATATTTAAAGTTAATAATAAATAGATAACGTATCCTGTAAAAAGAACTAATATTAACGAGATAATTATCGCAAAAACCACGAATAGTTTACTCTTTTTTTCCGGACTTTTCGAAACTCTTTCCATGGGACCTCCTCATTTCATCTTATTTATTTTAGCACTAATTTAAAAAAACCACAAAAAAGTAGAGATTTCTCTACTTTTATTCTACCAGGATTGATATTCAGAACTCTGATCATAATAAATATCTTCATTCCCATTAGTAGTATCATATGTTCCAGCATATGGATCTTCATAACTATCTATTTGCGTATCATAGCTTGAATCATAATAATCCTCAGTAACAGGAACATCATAATACTGATTTGGGTCCTCTGTATAAGTAGGCGTGTCTGAAGCAACACTGTCATCTAAATATGGCGTATATACGTTTTCATCTACTACAGTAGTTATTGAATCCGCACTCTCACCATTTATTACAGCTTGAATTTTTTGTTTAGCGATATCCATAGACTGCGTATTTCCTATTGTCACAGCACTATAATCTCCTAATACCGTGCTATACATCGTATCTTGATATCCCTCAACACTACACTGTTCAAAAGTCCAATCAGGAAAGAATGTAAATTCATAACGAATTAATGACAACATATCTTCACTTGACATATTTGTCTCAAAAGCACCACCTAATGCATCAACAAAATTACCAAAATTCACAATCATGCTTGGTGAAGCAATTTTTTCAAACATTCTCATTAATACTTGTTGTTGGTTTTTATTCCTTTGAACATCTCCATCTGCATAAGCATAACGTTCTCTTGCAAAAGCTAAGGCTCTTTCTCCATCTAAATGATTTGTACCAGCATGAACACCTTCTGTTCCATTAGCATAGAAAGTGTCAACTTCTAAACCTGGCTCAACTTCCACATCAATACCACCTAAAGCATCTACTAGATTAACCAAGCTGGAGAAATTAACTCGAACATAATAGTTAATGTCTATACCAAATGCTTCTTCAATAGTCTTTTCTGTAGAATCAACACCATAAAGACCACTGTGAGTTAACTTATCGTATGAACCTTCTGGACAGTCTGTTGAAGAAGCAGAACAAGCCATCTTTAAATAATAGTCTCTAGGAATACTAGTCAAAAGAATCTTATGCGTACTTGGATTCACCGTAACTAGCATATTTACATCCGAACGAGAAGTTTCATTTAAACTACCATATGAATCATTACCGCTTATCAATATCGTAAATGGTTCACTTACGACATTGACAGCATCTTTTGATGTTTCTATTGTATTTTCACGTTCAGTATAATATACAGTTTTATGAATGATAGTAGTTATGTTACCAAACCCAGTAAACTCTTCATTCTCATGAAGCAGTCCTCGATACGCCTCATTTAGAACCATCGCATTAACTTCGTTATTATATAGAGCTGCCAATGCAGCTTGATAATTTTCGTAATCTACTAAATTAACAGATACTCCTTCTGAATTTAAATCAGAAATACAACGATCAGTAGCATCCTTATCCATTGATTCTGCAGAAGAAACAGTAAGACCATTCAAATCCGAAAGGTTCTCTATTCCACTACCATTCATTGTAATAATTGATACTGTATTTGTCATTTTATTTGTTAAGTTAGTAACAGATTCTAACATTGTGTTCGTTCTATAAATGTAATTATTTCCTACCGCAAAAACAACACAAAGAACCAAAGCTAAAAATCCACAAAAAAAATGAATGATTCCTCTTTTTTTTATGAAATTAGCAATCACAAATATAATTAAACAAATAGTTATAGCTATCAATGATAAAGGCACAGATAAATGTAACGGTAATATTCCCATAGCCAAAATCTGTATAACAAACAATATCGATAAAATTGTAGCTATAATTGAAAATAAAAACGTAATGATTCCAAAGCGAAATTTACGTCTTTTTTTATCCATATTTCTAGATTTCTCATTTTTTCTCATGAAATTATTAAAAACGATTCTTTTTAAAATGTCAAATTTTCATTTAAGATTTATTAAATATTTATTAAATATGCAAAACAATCAAATCATCTATACCATTTTTTACAAATAACTTATTATTTTCTTGCTATTTACCTAATATTCAAATAGATTCAATCTCACTCCCAACAAGACTTATGCTATACTAGTTATGGTTTTTTAGATGGAGTGAAATTATGATTTATGCAAAATATATAAAAAGATTGATTGATTTCATAGTAAGTTTATTAGGTACTGTTATTCTATCCCCTGTTCTCTTAATTTTGATTCTATTAATAAAGATTACAAGTCCAGGGCCTGTGTTCTTTAAACAAAAAAGAGTAGGCATTCATAAAACCTACTTTAATATCTATAAATTTAGAACAATGCGAATTGACACGCCCAAAGATACACCAACTCATTTATTAGAAAATCCAGATCAATACATTACAAGTATTGGAAAATTCTTAAGAAAAACCTCTTTAGATGAGCTCCCGCAGTTATTTAATATCTTAAAAGGAGACATGGCTATCGTTGGCCCTAGACCTGCTCTTTGGAATCAATACGATTTGATTGAAGAAAGAGATAAATATCATGCCAATGATATTCTTCCTGGACTTACTGGATGGGCACAGGTCAATGGACGTGATGAACTTGAAATCAATATAAAAGCCAAGCTGGATGGTGATTATGTTAAAAATATGAGTTTTGGCTTTGACTGCAAATGTTTCTGGATGACAATTACTTCTGTACTAAAACACGAAGGAGTTGTCGAAGGTGGAACTGGAACGATACATAAAGATAAAGAGTAGATTGTGATTTATTTACACTGTTTTGTACGAATTAATCCATTTATTATCTTATATAAACAATCTACACTTTATCCACATTATAAATTTACATTTTTACTTTACATCTTAACTCATTAAAACCCGAGAATTTTTTGATTCTCGGGTTTCTTTACTTATAATATTCCATGAATCGCATGATGATCGTCGCACATTCAGCTCGGCTCGCATTCCCCTGTGGATCCAGCTGGATTTCATTGTATTTTCCTGTGATGATCCCCTCTCCAACTGCCCAGGACATCGCTTCTTTGGCAAACTCATTTACATTGCCTGCATCTGTATATTTACTTATGTTAGCTCTTGCACTTGTATCATATCCAAGATAATTCGCATATCGATACATCATCACAGCCATCTGCTCTCGGTTGATATTGTCTCCAGGACCAAACTTTCCTGTATCGGTATATCCGCCTACGACACCGGCTTCATTGGCCCATAGGATTGCATCCGTATACCACTGATTATCGGCTACATCCGGAAACTTGTTTGTATATTCGATATCCGGTGAACCATTCATCCTGTGAAGAATAACGGCAAACTGTGCTCTGGCTAGGTTTTCATATGGTCCAAAGGTCGTTTCGTTAAGTCCTGTCATTAGTCCATTGTCATAGACGTATCTTACGGACTCGTAGAACCAGTCTATAGATCCCACATCATGAAAAGGCAATTGTTCCGAAGTTGTCTGTACTTCCGGTTTCGAGACCTCATTTGGATCGTTTTCCATTGCATATACAGGATGAACGACCGTGATACTCAGCACGATCGTTATCAGACATTTTATTATATTTTCAACAAATTTCTTCATAATCATTTCCCTATTTTCTTAGATCAATCATTTATAATATTCCATGAATCGCATGATGA
>NZ_KI271058.1 GCF_000469305.1 Faecalitalea cylindroides ATCC 27803 | reverse complement strand
TATGCTGCCGGGCTATACCCACAATATCATCAATTTGAGCGATACGCAGGATCTGGTGACCGTGATGTGGGCCAATGAAAGCTTTGATCCTCAGCATCCGGATACATTCTTCGAGAAGGTGTAGATATGCGGCTGATCATACTGGGAGCCGGCGGCTATGGACATGTAATCGAGGATATAGCCATACAGTCAGAAAAGTATGAAGATATCTTATTCCTGGATGATAACAGCCAGGACAAGTGTTCGACATTTCTACAGTATAAAAAAGAAGATACAGAATTCTATCCGGCCTTTGGAAACAATGCAATCCGTATGGAATGGCTGCGCAGGCTGGAAGAGAACCAGTGTCGTATCGCTTCCTTTGTACATCCCGCTGCCTATGTAAGCCCCAAGGCAACGATAGGGACCGGCTGTGTGATACTGCCTATGTCGGTTATCAACACAAATGTCTTGATCGAAAAGGGATGCATCATCAACTGCGGAGCTGTCATCGATCATGACTGCAT
>NZ_KI271057.1 GCF_000469305.1 Faecalitalea cylindroides ATCC 27803 | reverse complement strand
GAACTGCAACAACAGCCACGGTTTTTCTACCTGTATCGCAAAAAGGCTGTCACGGATAAGGTCTACGCTGTCCTTGCCTTTGCTTTGTGAATCGGGGAGCATGATTTTTGTCCCCAAGTCCAGAGAAGCGGTGCTGATGTCCGAACTGAAATCATTGATTTTCTGGATATAATTGGGAGCATAAGCAATAAAGGACGCAGACACAATGAACACCACCACAAAGTTGATAACAGCGTGAAGTGCTTTGCTTGTTTCCCGTTTGAGAAGCCCTGTATAGGCGGTGTAAACACCTACAATCAGAATGATAATGAGCAGGAATCCCACATAGAATCCACTGCTGGAAAATCCTTTTTCGGTCACTCCGGCAAGTGTCTGGATACTTTTCCCGATACTGTCTGCCATGTCATTGATGAAGTCCAGCTTATACGCCTGTTGCACCACATATCCTGTGGCATTGCTAAGATACAGGCTGATTGTCCAGACAAAATTTGTGATACAGTAAAGCCCGTACTGCACCGATTTTCCAATGCCGTCCAGCCAGTTCCACGGTAGCCAAGACCAGCTATTGTCCACATAGAAATCAAGCTGATAGTTGGAAAGCGGATACTTTGAATACAGGTTGTCTGCATTGACCGTATCATCGACCAGTCCAGACGCATGAGCTACCGTCCCAAGCAGGGACAGCAGTACCAGCGTAACGGTCACGGCAAGCAGTACCAGTTTCAGTACATGGAATACCTTTTCTCTTGTGATAGATTTTATCATTCCAAATCCACCTCACTTTTTATCGGCGGTCTGGTATCAAAGGCATGGAGCAGTTCTACAAAGACAGGGTGTATCTGTACCACACCGACACGCCCGTATAAATCCTGCATTAAGCATTGTCCGTTCTCCAAATCCCTCAATCGTTTCTGGTTATTTTCGTCCTCACTGTCCAGTCCGAAAAACTCTAAGGTCTGTTTGATTTCATTGGTATCTGTGGAGCGGAACGCAAACTTTAAGCCGATGTTATTTTTCAGACTTTCTTTCGATACGTCCCCAGAGGATTGTGTCACGAAATAGACTCCGGCGTTCATGGCTCTACCAGCACGCACCAGCTTATTTGATAGTGTTTCTCCCTGTGCCACATTTAAGAACGCCCATGCTTCGTCCAAGTCCACGATTTTAAAAATGCTTCGGTCACTGTGAATGAAATCAAGGGCAAAGGTGCTGATAACAATTAAGATGGATACCGACAACAGTTCAATGGTCGTGTATTCCTCAAAGGTAGTATCCTTATCCGGCAGAACCAAATCTGCAACCTGTATGATATTGAGCTGGTTATCCAGACTGATTGCATTTTCCACCGAACCGTCCGAGAATAAAAGCTGTGCA
>NZ_KI271056.1 GCF_000469305.1 Faecalitalea cylindroides ATCC 27803 | reverse complement strand
GACAAAGTAACAAGCGGCTGAATTCCGTGTGCAGATTAAGCGAAAACAGTTTGAAAAAATCATTGATACATTGGACGAAATCTAATGTCAGCGAGCTTCGCACTATGTCTAATGTAAAGAGAAAAGACAGCAAGGGACGCAATTTACGACTTGGAGAGAGCCAGAGAAAAGACGTAAGATACGTTTACAAATATACCGATATGTATGGGCAACCACAGTTTGTCTATGCTTGGAAACTCGTTCCGACAGACAAGACACCCGCTGGGAAACGTGAAGATTTGTCATTGAGGGAAAAGCAGAAAAAGATTAAGAAAGACCTCGACGACGGTATCAATACCATAGGTGGGAAAATGACAGTCTGCCAGCTCTACGCAAAGAAGAACAGCCAGAGAAAAAATGTGAAACGCAACACAGAAAAAGGTCGCCAGTATCTTATGAAAATTCTGGAAAACGACCCGCTGGGTGCAAGGAGCATTGATACGGTGAAGCTATCGGATGGTAAGGAATGGGCTATGCGAATGTATGAGAATGGCTTTTCCTACAAGACGATTAGCAACTACAAGCGTTCTCTGAAAGCGTCATTCTATATGGCGATTGAGGACGACTGTATCAGAAAAAATCCTTTTAACTTCAAATTGAGCGACGTTCTGGAAGATAATTCAGAACCCAAAGTCATTCTCACGCCAGAGCAGGAAGAAAAAATGCTTGCCTTTATGGAACAGGACAAGACGTACAGTAAGTATTATGATGAAGTGGTTATTCTTCTGGAAACGGGGCTTCGTATCTCTGAATTTTGCGGTCTGACAGTCCATATAGATATGGCAAACCGTATCATCAATGTAGACCACCAGCTATTGAAAGATACTGAAATCGGCTACTACATTGAAACACCTAAGACCAAAAAAGGAGAACGCCAGCTTCCAATGACAGAAAGAGCCTATCAAGCCTTTAAGCGAGTGTTACAGAACAGAGGAAAGGCAGAGCCTATCATTATCAATGGTTACAGCAATTTCCTGTTCCTAAACCAAAAGGGCTTCCCTAAAGTGGCTAGTAACTATGTAAGTATGTTGCGTGGGCTTGTGAAGAAATACAACAAGACACATAAAGACCAGCTACCAAACATCACACCGCACTCATTCAGACATACCTACTGCACGAACATGGCAAACAAAGGAATGAACCCGAACACCCTACAATACATCATGGGACATTCAAACATCACCATGACATTAGGGCACTACGCACACGGTACTTTCAATTCAGCAAAAGCAGAACTAGAAAGGCTGGCTCTTGCTTCTTAAATCGGTGATTGTACTACTCATTTACTACTTTTGGTTGCATTTTCATGCTGGTAAATGCCAGCTTATGCAGAGTATCTTCCCAAAGGAAAATGCCGATAAAGCCCTAAAATACAGGCTATACCGACATTTACCAGCTTATGAAAAGATAATCAGAAATTTAGTAAGTTTTTATGCATAAAATCACCAAATATTATTATAGTATTTAATAACTAAAGAAGCATAGTTTCTTTAATTTCATCGTTAAATATTTTTTACACCTGATTTTTATTAGGAATGGTATTCTATTCATGAGATGAAACAGAAAATTAGTAAGTATTTAAAACATTTTATATCTGTATTTGCTATATATGCCATATGTGTTTATATGATCGGATTTTTAAGAGATTATTTCTTCAATGAAATCTGTCATTTAAGTTGGACTATATGGATTTTTGGTTTGATATATTCAGGTATATTTTCCTACTGGCATTATCGAAGCATAGGCAGTATTCATGGCTCTAAGAAATTACTGTTTTTCAAAAATGTTAGTTTAGCTATTTCTATATTTCCATTGATCGTATATACTTTCAATCCAAATCAAAATATGTATCTTATTCTCTTTTTGATTTTTATTGGATTAGCTGCTTACTACAACCAAAGATATGTATATCCTGAAAAGAAATCTTTATGGATATTGATATTGACTCTTTTTGCGATTATATTGTTTATTCATACCAGTTAATAAAAAAAGACCCTTGAAAGGATCTTTTTAAACTATTCAAACATCGGAGTGGACAAATATCTTTCCCCAGTATCTGGAAGAATGGCTACGATCATCTTACCTTTATTTTCTTCTCTTTTTGCCAGCTGCATTGCTGCATAAACGCTGGCTCCAGAAGAAATACCGACTAACATGCCTTCTTTATGGGCCATCATTCTTCCAGTTTTATAAGCATCTTCATCTTTTACCGTTAAGATTTCATCATAAATCTTTGTATTTAATGTATTTGGAACAAAATTAGCTCCGATTCCCTGAATTCCATGTGGTCCTGCTTTATGCTCCGTTAATAATGGAGAAGAAGCTGGTTCAACACCAACAATCTGAATTTCAGGATTTTTTTCTTTTAAATATTTTCCAATTCCAGAAATCGTTCCACCCGTTCCTATGCCGGCTACAAGAATATCGATCTTTCTTTCCGTTTCTTTCCAAATCTCTGGACCTGTTGTCTTATAGTGCGTATTAGGATTTGCTGGATTTTCAAACTGACTTGGAATAAAACTATTTTCAATCTCTTTTGCGAGCTCATTTGCCATATCTACAGCACCCTGCATTCCTTTTGAACCTGGGCTTAATACAACCTTAGCTCCATATGCTTTTAACAGATTTCTTCTTTCAATGCTCATTGTTTCTGGCATCGTTAAAATTGTTTTATAGCCTTTTGTTGCTGCGACACAGGCAAGTCCAATACCCGTATTTCCACTTGTAGGTTCAATGATGGTTGCTCCCTTTTTGATCAAACCTTGTTTTTCAGCTTCTTCAATCATTTCTAAGGCAATTCGATCTTTAATGCTTCCGGCTGGATTAAAGAATTCCACTTTTGCGATAACTCTTGCGTCTAGATTTTCTTCTTTTTCAAGATTTGTTAATTCAACAAGTGGTGTATTCCCAATCAATTCAGTTATCTTTGAATATATCATTTACGATTCCTCCTTTATGAATAACGTCGGTACGGTCTTTTCATTATATTGTGTTGAAATGATACCTGAATCACTCAATCTAGAATATACACCGGCAAATTGGCCATCATAAACATATAAACCTGTAAGATTTGAGTACATTTGATAATCATCATAATTTACCAAATCAATATTTTCTGTTTTATATGGAGTGATGTATTCCTGGGCAATATAATCTTTATCGATCCAATGCTCTACTTCATGTTTCCATTCTTCTGTATTTAGATCAACACCAGCCCATACGCCTTTTGCGGCATATGAATCCTTTGGTTTAATGATCCATTGATTTTTATCCTCTTTGATCATATCTGCTACATCTTTTGTCAAATCATAAGTCTTTGGTAAATGTTTTTCGATATATGCCACTTCTTCTTGAGTGAAATACTTCCGCATCAAAGGATCTAACAAAACTTGATTGATGCATTTATGATGAATCAATTGTGTTTGAAAGGCACCAATGATCGATACATCATCTGCCTTGATCGCATCAATAAAATCTTTGACAAGTTCTAAATTTTCCATCACATCCTTTGTGACAGCACGACGATAGATCACATCTAGCTGCATACCGCTTTTTGTAGACCACAATTTATGATCTCGATATTCAAGATTACGAATATCCACAACTTCACATTGATATCCTTTTTCTTTAAAAACTCGTTCAAAAACATATAATTCATTTAAATATGCCTTATCTAAGAAATCTACGATGGCAATATTGGGTTTTTCTTTTAGTTTTGGATCTGTATGACAAATCTTTAGAAAGACATCCACCCAAGTATTCACAAGTTCCATGATTTCAAAATCTGTATCCAAAGCCATAAACGCATTGTTCAATGATAAAAACTCATTCAAGCGTTTATTTTCATTCATTGCGCTTGTTCCATCTGTATTAAACTCACAGAATCCAAATTCTTTTGTCTTTTCATCATAAAAGATATCCACACGACAAATAGGAATCAATGAGTCATAGCGTGGTTTTAATAAGATCAATTCTTCTAATTCTTTTGAAAAGCCAAAAAGCTTTCGTATTTCTTCATCACTTTGATAAGCCTTAATAACCTTGGAAAAAATTTGATACATCGTATCAACGATCGATTCAAATCTTTTTTTATCTTCCTGTGTATAGAATTTAGGAATATGTAAAGTACGAGTGTAATTAGGCCCTCCGGCATTTAATTCACTTGCTTGAATGGTCATTGTTGTCTTCAATGCACTCTTTTTGCTTTCAATGCGATGTTCATCGATGTAATTCTTCATTTTCAATGCGTAATTCATAATTTGTTTCCTTATAAATATGAAATCTATTCTCAATTAATTTTATTAATGGTTCAAGATCCTGTTCTTCCTGTGGATTTAAACCTTTTTTTGCATCCTGAATCAATTCAAAACATAAATCTTGAATATTGTTTTGATAGACTTCGCTATCCCAACCATTTTTTCGAATACTTTCTTTTGTCTGTTTGATATCGTTAATAGAATTTGTTAATCTTAAATATTTTTCTACCGTTTCAAGATCATAGAATAAGCCTTTGATCAATGCGCAATAGGCAATCGTATATTCAATCGGCATAGCATCTGCACTTCGAATCTCAATAAATTGTTTTAATCGAATATCTAAAAAAGACATAGAAAGATAGTGAGATATATAAGATCTAGACCATCCTTCTTTTTGAGCCACTTCTTCCAAGGTTTGATCTTTGACAGATACAAATTCATTTCCATCATACATCAAGATCAAAGGAACCTTTAATATCCAGTCAGTATAGGACTGAAATCCAAAGTTTTCTTCAAATAAAGAGGGTATGATTCCACAACGGGATGGGTCTGTATGCTGCCAAATATCATCGCGCAATAAAATATCATGGTTTTCCTTGCCAGCATAATTTTTAGTATTCGAACATAGAAAGGCAAAAATTGGGTGAAGTATATTTGCCATGCGATATTTTTTCACAAAATCTTTTTCATCAGCATAGTCAATCGAAACATGAACAGCTGCCGTAGCTTTCATCATTTCTAAACCACGTGTTCCACTCTTTAAAAAATATTGTTCCATGAATTCATAACGTTTTTTATCAATACGTTGAACTTGATTGGCTGCTACAGTTGGTAAACCACCACTATACACAATACGATAATCACTCTTTTTTAGATAATCTTGGATAAGATCCATATATTTTTGATAAATATTCTGGATCATATCTAAATCATGTAAACAAGTAATAGAAATCTCCAACTGGCACCCTGGCTCTAAAGTAATCAAAGCCTGTTCAGATTCCAAGGCAATTAAATTTTGTTCTTCATAGATTTTCTTAGAAAAATAAGGAACAAGATAATTCATTAATTTAGAAATCTCATGATAAGGCATTGGCAAGCCTGTGTCTTTATGAATGATAAAATGTTCGACTTCTAAACCAATACATCCCGTCTGATGATCTTTTTTTGAATCGTAAAAATACTTAGTTAGAGGATGCATAATAAACAGATTCTTTTACCTTGTCTGCCAATTCTTTTCCACCCAGTTTTTCTAAGATCGCAAAGCCAAAATCAACACAAGCTGCCGCACTTTTTCCCGTAATGATGTTTCCGTCCACGACAGCATATTGATCAATATACTCTCCTCCAAAATCTTCATTCATGCTGGTAAAACAAGTATATTTCTTTCCTTTTAATAAACCTAAATGTCCAAGTAATGTAGGAGCTGCACAGATTGCCGCAATGATTTTTTCATTGGCAAATGTTTTGATCAAATCCAATACTTCTTCATTTTTTTCTAATTTTTGATAATGTGGTCCTCCAGGAATGATCAAACAATCTACCTTAGAAAAATCATATCCGTCAAAAGGAATGACATTGGTGATCGTAACACCAGAACGTCCTGTAACACTGGTTCCAGGAATGCTGACGATATCCAAATCCAATCCTCCACGAATTAACATATCAATAGGCCCCATAGCCTCTAGTTCTTCAAATCCATTATCCATTACAATTGCTGTTTTCATAATAAACCACTCCTTTTTTCCTAGTATAGCGCAAAAGTAAAACTATGGGCAAATGTAACGCCTTTTTTTCAAGAATAGAGTATAATGAAACTAGAAGGAGGTAGACTTATGAATTATTTTTTAAAGCCTTCCGATAAAGAAATTAACATGCTGGCAATATCCTATATTGTATTCGGATTATTAATTTGTTTATTCAACGTAACTATACTAACCATGACCATCCGTGTATTCGGAATAATTGCCTTACTCTTTAGTGGCTATTTATTATACACATATTTTGTGCAACGTATATCAACAAGTTTAAGTCCACTCTTTATTGGAGTTCCCGGACTTTTAATTAGTATTTTGATGGTCTTTAGTCCTGAAAGTATTTTGGCAATGTTACCAATCTTAGTTGGAATCATCTTAATCATTAATTCAATTGTTCATATGCAAAAATCTTTGATTTTAAAAGATTTTGGATATCCACGTTGGAATATTAGTTTGATCTTTTCAATCCTTGTATTGATTACAGGTGTTATTCTATTGTCTCAACCAATTCAATCTCTATCAATCATCATGCAGATTCTTGGTATTGCGTTGATTGTAGAAGCAATCTTCATGTTGATCAATCAACATATTTTAAAAAGATATGATTAATTAAATAACTCCGATAACTCTTTATATACTCCGTCTTGACGATTGGTATATTGACTTACTCGATGCGCTGCTCGCTTTGTCGAATCCAGCGCATTTTTCATTGCGATTCCTAAGCCAACATTACTTATAAGCTCATCATCATTTCCACCATCCCCAAAGAAAATAACTTCTTTTAACGAAATTTTTTTCCGAGCCAAATACCAATAGCTTGCAATAAACTTACTTATGCCTTGTTTTACAATTTCTAAAGAGTGCATGGAAGATGGATAATAGGCATAATCTAAATTCAATAATTTCACTTTTTCTTCAAATTCCACTAATGACTTATGGTTTCCCGCAAAACAGATTTTTTCATATTCATCCTCATGTAAAACAATCTTATTTTCTAATTTTAATCTTGAAGCTGCCTGGAAAAATGGAATATTAATTCGAGAAAAAAGTATTTCCATCCTTTTGTATATCTTTTTAAGTGCTCCTGGCACAAAAACATGATAATCGTTATCTTCATGAATATATGAAATTAGTTTATATTGTTTTGCCAGATGAATCAGTTCATAACATTCTTGTTTGGATAATAGAGAAAACTTATGTTGGTCTCCACCAGCTAAATCAATCACTTCAGCTCCATTGGCACAAATCACAAAACCTTGATACTTTTTAAGTTGGAGCTGTTCAATAAAACTATCTAACTCATTTAAAAATCGTCCCGTTGCCAAGCCAATGACAATTCCTTTTTCTTCTAGTTCTATGATTTTCTTAGCTGCATTGTCAGAGATCATTTGATCTTTATAAAATAAAGTTCCATCTAAATCAAAAATAATTACCTTATACGAATCCATAAAGATCATACCCCTTTTCCATAATATTTTTATAGTATCACTTCTATGTATAAAATTAAAAGAGAACAAAAATTAATTCTTGTTCTCAGTTACTAAAGTTAATTTTATTTTTGTTGCTCGATTGGATTTGATTCCTAAAATATTAAAGATACAGTTTTTATATGAAACAACATGCTGTGAGTCATCCATAGGAATTTCTCCTAATAAATCTAAGACAAAACCACTTAATGTCTCAAATTCAGTATCTCCAAAATCTATATCTAATTTATTCGATAAATCTTCCAAAGCATAATTTCCATCGATAATGTAGTTATTGACATCCAGTCTACGAAGCTTAGGTTCCGTATCTCGGTCATACTCATCTTCAATGTCTCCCATTATTTCTTCGATCAAGTCTTCAATCGTTACAATACCTGAAAACCCACCATATTCATCAATCAAAATTGCGATATGTTGGTGTGCTCCCTGCAGTTCTTTAAAAAGATCATTCACACTTTTTGTTTCCAAAACAAAATAGGGTTTACGTAAAATTTTATTTATATCTACATTATCAAAACCATTTCTTCTAGCTTCAATCACAAAATCTTTCATATTTAAGATTCCAATAATGTTATCAATTGAATCATCATAAACTGGAACTCTTGTATACTGCATTGTCATTAAACGATCAAGATTTTCATCCAGCGGATCATTAATATCAATGGAATATACATCAGTACGTGGTGTCATAATATCGCAAGCCAAACAGTCATCAAAATCAAAAACATTACTAATCATGTCTGTTTCATTCTCGTTAATGGCTCCGTTTTCCTGTCCTGATTCCAGTAAGGCACGTATTTCTTCTCGTGATAGAGATTCTTCCACATTTTCATCTTTGATATGAAAAATACGCAAAACCATTTTGGTAGACCATGATAAAATCTTGATAAAAGGACTGGCAATCTTACTAATAAAAAGAATCGGTTTAGCACATAACATTGAAAACGTCTCTGGCTTTTGTAACGCTATTCGTTTAGGTACTAACTCACCAAAAATCAATGTAATAAAAGAAATCAAAACTGTAATCAATACCATTGCTATTGTATCTGCATAAGGTATTGATAATTGATTTAAAAAATCTGCAAAAATAACAGATATACCAGTTGCAGCACTTGCTGAGTTAAAGAAACCAGCCAAAGTAATCGCAACTTGAATCGTTGAAAGAAAATTTGTAGGTTGTTCTAAAAGCTCTTCTACCAATTTTGCCTTTTTATTTCCCTGTTCACTCAAATGATGGATCTTTGTTTTACTGACTGAAACAATTGCCATCTCACTAGCTGCAAAATACGCATTAACCAAAGTTAATACAACAATAAGTAATACTTGTAAACCAATAGAATTCGGGTCTGGGTCCATATAATAATTTCTCCTCTTTATTTTTTAGTTATTCTATCAAATCTTTGTATATATGTAAATATAGATTACTTTTGAAGTTACTTGATTATTTTGTCATTTGATAACTCTCATCAATACATTTATATATATCTTTTAAAGAAATAGCCCCATCTAAAATGATGGTATACCAATACTTTTTGTTCATATGCCATCCAGGATAATATTTTTTGTGATCTACTATTTTTTCTACTTTTTCAAAACTATTTCGTAAATCTAAAATCTCCACAATTTCATCCGATGATATTCCTAATTTTCGCTTTGAAACGCTTAACATTGCCCCATACCATTTTTTATTTTCCTGGTGTCTAAAAATCGCATTTCTAGGATATTTATCCCATAAAAATTCCAATTCATCTCCATATGTTTTACGAACATATTCGATAATATTTTGAGCCTGTTCGCTCATAAACAAAGATTGATAATAACATTGATCTAATATATCTTGTAACACAGACTTTACTGCATCTCGGATTTTACCAACATATTCACCTGAAGCATGTGTCTTGTAAAGGATGTATTCTTCCTGTGTTGTCTTTTCAATCAAAGTCGTATCTAATTTCAAATTGGTGTCAATCGTTACAACCAAATGAAATTCACAATCTAGAATATCAATCTCATATCGATAGATATCCTCATTCTTTATAAAACCAAAAGGTTCTAATTTTTCTAAATTTACTCTTTTATATTGAAATAAATCTTCAAACATTTAAAATCCCCTACATTTTTGCTATTTAACGGATCCATATGAATCGACTTCAGATTTTTTTATGGACTCTCCATTTTCATCAATTTCTTTCTCAAGCCAAGCCATGATTCCAAAACTACAAAATGGACATGTAACTGCTTCTTTATACACTTTCTGTTTACAACGTGGACAAATAACATATTCTTCATTCTTCTTATTATCCATTTAATATCACTCTTTTGTGTTTTTTCAGAACTCTTTTATTCGTTCAAAATATAATTCAGTCAAAACACATTCACATTACTATTAATAAAAATATTCTTAAATTTTAGTTCCTACAGTTCATTTTTGAACTTACAGTAAAAAAACTCTATCTATTCGATACTAATTCTTTTATTTTTGAAGTATCTTGAATATAAGTTTCAGTATATCCACACTCTGGGCAAACAGCACATCTAATTTTACCTAAACTCTCTTTGAAAATACCTTGCTGCGTAACCTTAAGCCCGTAAGCTCCTCCTTCTACCTTAACATCTAAATCTTCAATCATTTCTGCATTACATCTTAAGCATTTTCTCATGTTTTTAACTCCTTTACCAATCCTATTTTTAAACGATAACTTAACGTTCATATTTCATGGCTGTATATCTTATACCATCCGATACTTGTTCAGTGTCCAAATCTGTAAAACCAAACTTATGATAAACACAAACTGCATATGGTGAAGAATTAACTGTGATAATTTTACTCAAACTATTCTCCAACAGATATTCCCAAAGTCTTCTGCCAATGCCTTGTCTGTGATACTGAGCTTTAACGAAGAAACAACAAATATGTTTTCGGTTATCATTTGTCACAATAACTCCTTTTAACTCATTATTGTCATAGGCTCCCCAAAATTCCAAAGTCTTAAGTATTTTTTTATCATTGATAAAATCTTTGAATGATTGAATACCTTCTTTAGAATAGTCAGGTGCTTCAAATTGTAGAAATGTTGACCATATCAGTTCAATAGCATCCGTTAATTGAAGTTCATCTATTTTGATTATTTCCATATGTTGCACCTTCTTCAAATTTCGAATTATCAATCATATTTTTCAATATTTATAGTCGCAATCGCTGATTGGTTGGATTTGCCCGTGACTAGATCTTGTGGTGCAGGCACCAACATCATAAATCCATCTTTGCCATACCTTTTCTCATATCCTTGTGCATAATCCCTATCAACAGAAATATGTTGTATCTGACCTATGATCATAGCTGTCATTCCTGCCCCACTTAAATCTTCAACACTTTTTAAAGTACATTCTATATTCATGAATGCTTCATTGATCATCGGTGCATGAATTGTATGAGCTTTAGATAGATTAAATTTTCCTGTCTCAAACTCATCTGTTTCTAAATCATTCTCCTTAATTGTATCGACTAACTGATCATAGTAGCTAATTGGTAAGAAGTTGATACAAAAGCATTTTTCTCTTTTGATATTGGCATAAGTATGTGTATGTTGATATAAATTTCCCATGACCGCAAAGAAAGCTGTTTTATCCCCATGGAAACAGCTCCATGAGTGAAAACAAACATTTGGTTTTCCATTTTCTTTCCATGTCGTAATCGCAAATAAAACAGTTGGTATTCCAGCAGTTACTTCAAAATGAGAGAATAATTCAAATTCCTCTGGATAGGATGATTTGAAATAATCTGGAAAGTCTTTTGAAATTTCTATTTTCATTGAGCCTCCTCCTATAAAGTTATATTATTATTTTCTTCGTTCTCTTTATGTACTTCTTCTAACAAAATTATATCAAATATACTTTTATACATATATGTGTAATCTGTAAAAAAAGTTATATTCTACGTTATAATATAAGTAAGCTAAGGAGGACTATAGTATGGGTATCTTTACTAAATTCTAATCGCAAGGTGAATTTTTTGGACTATCGCCTTGCTGATCAAAAAAATGATGATTAGGAGGCTGAAAAAATGTCATATTTTACATACAAATCAAAAAAAGTTTTCTATCAAGAAGCGGGAACTGGAAAACCTCTCATCATGCTGCATGGAGATACTGCATCTTCTAGAATGTTTGAATTTTTATTACCTTTATATCAGGAAAATTTTAAAGTAATTTTATTAGATTTTTTAGGCAATGGTCGATCTGATCGAGTCAAAGAATTTCCTGAAGATCTTTGGATTACACAAGCAGATCAAGTGATTTCTTTAATTGAGCATTTAAAACTTGAAAAAGCCAATCTTTTAGGAACGAGCGGAGGAGCATGGGTTGCCATTAATACCGCATTAAAACGCCCTGACCTAATTCACAAAGTAATTGCAGACAGTTTTGATGGAAGAAATTTGCATGAAAACTTCGCAGAAAATCTTATACAGGAAAGAGAATTCGCAAAACATGATCTGCAGGCAAATCAATTCTATGAGTGGTGCCAAGGTAAAGATTGGCAAACAGTGGTAGATAAAAACACACAAGCCCTTACAAAGTGTGCAACTAATCATATTCCCCTTTTCTGTAAACCATTAGAAATTCTTAAATCACCAATCCTTTTTATGGGAAGCATAGAAGATGAAATGTGTCGTAAAAATCTAGCAGAAGAATACGAAAACATGATTTCCCTTGTAGATCATGGATATATGTACATCTTTAAAACCGGTGGACACCCTGCCATCTTATCTAATGCTGAAATGGCATCAAAGATCATAAAAGAATTTCTAGTTCGACCATAAAAACCAAGCGGCTAATCTTAACGATTAACCGCTTTTTATTAATAACTCATACAGCTTTTTACAGCTCGCTTCCAATCATCATATAATTTTTCAACCGATTCATGTGTCCGTTTTGGCATAAAACGTGTTGTTTCAACTTCTTTAAAATCATCCATGGTATACATACCAGTACTAAGGCCAGCAAGTCTTGCAGCTCCCAATGCCGTTGTCTCACTAAATTGTGAACGAATTACAGGAATTTCCAGGATATCACTTTGAAACTGTAATAAGAAATTGTTTTTGCTGGCACCGCCATCGACCTTGATTTCATGAATCTTTTCTTGAAGCTCCTCTTCCATTACAATGATAAGATCTTTACTTTGATAAGCCATAGATTCCAAAGCTGCACGAACAATATGGCGAATATCTGTACCTCGTGTCAGTCCAAAAATAGCTCCCTTGCATTTTTCATTCCAGTAAGGAGCTCCTAAACCTGTAAATGCAGGAATGATCATGACCCCATTACAGGAATCAACACTTGTTGCGATTTCTTCGGTCTGACTAGCATCCTGAAATAATTTTAAACCATCACGTAACCATTGAATCAAACTTCCGGATACAAAAATACTTCCTTCCAAGGCATAATTAACTTTTCCATTGATTCGCCATGCCACAGTTGACAATAAGCCATATTTTGAAATGATTGGTTCTTCTCCAGTATTGATTAAAAGAAAACCACCTGTTCCATAGGTATTCTTTACATCTCCTCTATCAAAACAAGATTGTCCAAACAAGGCAGCCTGCTGATCTCCAACAATGGCTCCAATTGGACAGGAATAATTAAAGAAAAACATAGGATCTATATTCCCTATGACATCCGATGTATCTACTATATTTGGTAACATAGATTTAGGAATATCAAAAATCTGTAATAATTCATCATCAAATTTCAGAGTATGAATATTAAACAATAACGTTCTCGAGGCATTGGTTACATCCGTGACATGAACTGCTCCATTGGTCATTTTCCAAACCAGCCACGTATCAATCGTACCAAATAATAAGTTTTCTACAGGAGGTAAATTCTCGACATTTTCTAATATCCAGCGAATCTTGCTGGCGCTAAAATAAGGATCAAGCACAAGACCGGTTTTTGCTTTAATAACTTTTTCTTTAGGTGTATTACGATATCGATCTACGATCGAAGCTGTTTGTCTTGATTGCCAAACGATTGCATTATAAACCGGCAATCCGGTTGTCTTATCCCAGACAACTGTAGTTTCTCTTTGATTTGTGATTCCAATGCTCATGACATCTTGTGGTTTAATATCATGTCCTTGAAATAATTGTGCTAAAACACTTAATGTGGAAAGCCATATTTCATTGGCATCCTGTTCGACCCATCCTGGTTCAGGAAAGCTGTTTTTTATTTCCTTTTGTGCAATTTTTACAATATTTTGATTTCGATCAAAAACAATAGCACGTGTGCTTGTCGTTCCCTGATCGATTGCGATTATATATTTTTTCATACTGCTTCACTCCTATTTGCCACTCCATTATATCATGTAAGGCTTTTAATTTAGAATAATATTTAATTCTTCAAATAGCTAAGCTATAATAACTAAACGGAGATGAGTGTAAATGGAAGTGGTTGAAAATCGTTTTATTCAAGGACTAAAAGATAGTGTTCCCATTGGTTTAGGCTATCTTTCAGTGTCCTTTACCTTTGGCATGATGTGTGTATCATCCGGCATTCCTGTAGAAGTAGCTGTTGTTATTTCATTGACCAATTTAACAAGTGCCGGTCAATTTAATGGATTGATATTAATTTTAGAAGCAGCTCCTCTAATGGAACTAGCTATGTCACAATTTATCATCAATTTAAGATATGCTTTGATGTCTTTATCTTTATCGCAAAAAATTGATAAGAAAATGAGCACCTTGGATCGTGCTTTCATTTCTTTTGGAATTACTGATGAAATTTTTGCCTTGGCCAGCTCAACCTATGAAAAAGTTGGTCGAAATTATATGCTTGGTTTAATCCTTTTCCCTGTTTTTTGTTGGACCTTAGGAACATTTATTGGTGGGTCAGCGACCGCACTGATGCCAGAAACATTACGAAACGCCTTAGGCATTGCGATTTATGGCATGTTTTTAGCCATCATTATTCCTCCAGCCAAAAAATTAAAGAATGTACGAAAAGTTTTGATCTTCTCCATCATTCTTAGCTGTTTCTTTGAACTCATCAAACCTGTAATAGAAATATCCAGCGGATTTGTGATCATCCTTTGTACGATTCTGGCTGCTGGACTTGGGGCTTACTTTTTCCCGGTAAAGGAGATCGAACATGAGTAAATATCTACCCTATATTTTAACCATGGCTATTGTCACCTATCTCATTCGTATGATCCCGTTAACGTTCTTTCAAAAAGAATTGAAAAGCCCTTTTATTAAATCATTCTTATTTTATGTGCCTTATGCTGTTTTAGGCGCTATGACTTTCCCCGCTATATTTACAGCTTCCCAAAATTTGATACCAAGCTTAGCCGGAACAATTGTTGCCTTGATTCTGGCATATAAAGAAAAAGGGTTGCTAACGGTTGCGATAGGTGCTTGTATTGCCGTATATATCACGGAATTAATCCTATAAAAATAGAGTCAACCAGCTATTACTTGCTATTGACTCTTTTAAAATATGCTTCAATTTTATCTATATTTTTAATTGATTGATCAATTACTTCCTGCATTTAAAAATACCTTTATTCTTCAATCATTTCGATACAATGTTTTGGACACGTCTTCATACAAAGTGTGCAGCCTACACAAGCATTCTTATCCAGTTGCCATAGTTTTTGTGTTCGATCAACATTGATAGCCTGCTTAGGACATTTCTTGGCACATAAACCACAATAAACACAGTCTTCTTTTGCCTGTGGAAATTGTTGTTTTTTTACAGGGCGTACATATATTTCTGTATTCTTTTGGGTATCCGGCATAGTATACCCTTTTTTCATATGCAAACACTTTTTAGGACAGACATTGATACAGTTTCCACATTGCACACAATCAAAGCGATCAATGCTCCATGTTCCCTTCTGCCTGTCCACTTGAATTGCTCCAGGAGGACAATTCTGAGCACAAAGAGTGCAAGAGATACACTGTTCAATATCTATTTCAATATGCCCTCTCATTCGTTCGGTATAATTGGACTGTTTAAAAGGATACTCTTCTGTTACCGGTTTTGATACAAGATTCTCCATAATTTGACGGGTAAATACAAACATCTTTGTTGGTTTCATGAACTTACCTCTCTGTACAACTGATACAAGGATCGATCGTAAGGATCAACAAGGCAACATCCCCTAATTGACATCCCTTTAACAGATCCAACATAGCCGGAATATTGGATGTTGTCGGGGTACGTAAACGGAAACGATCTAGATATTTTGTTCCATTCCCTTTTGTATAATATATAGCTTCCCCGCGGGGCTGTTCAATACGAATAAAGCACTCTCCTTTAGGATTGCCTTTGACTGGAACAGATATCTCACCTTGTGGAATCTTTGAAATCAATTCATGCAAAATCTCAAAAGACTGCATGATTTCCGCAAGGCGAACCTTCACTCGCGCATATGAATCCCCTTCAATCGCAATGATCGGTCCAAAATTTAATTCTGAATAAGCCGCATACCCTGTCTCTCTTGAATCATATGGAACACCACTGGCACGTAACATTGGGCCACAGGCTCCCGCTATATAGGCCTGTTCTTTGCTTAAGACACCCAATCCACGTAAACGAGAATTGACAAGACGATCCTCTAAGAATGTTCTGGTAATTGGCTTTAACTCTTTTTCCATATCCGTTAATGTCTGATCAATAATTTTTAACATGGATGGATCGATATCTTTTAATACACCACCAACCTGATTTACAGAAAATATGATCCTTCCTCCTGTGGTCATATCAAATAGATCCAATACTTTTTCACGCAGGCGCCAGCTTTGCATAAACAAAGCCTCAAATCCCAAAGCATCTGCCAATAGACCCAACCATAATAAATGCGAATGGATTCGACTTAATTCCATCCATAAAGTTCTTAAATATTTAGCACGTCTAGGCACATCGATATTCATCATATGTTCAATGCTCTCACAATACCCTAAGCCATGCCCAAAGCTACAGATACCACATACTCTTTCAGCTATATATACATATTGTTTATAATCCTTTGTTTCTACCAGCTTTTCAAGTCCTCGATGCACAAAACCAATATTTGGGATTGCCTCCACTACAACTTCATCTTCTAAGACCAGATCCAAATGAATCGGTTCAGGAAGTACAGGATGTTGAGGACCAAAAGGAATGACACTTCGCTTTGCCATTATGCATCCTCCTTCGCTTTAAAAGGTGTATCTGCTTCTATACGATATAGTTTGTGTTTATAGTCCATAGTAATATTTTCAATATGGACGCCAAATAGTTCAGCTGCTTCATTTTCCTGTAAAAAAGCACAAGGATAAATTTGCGTAATTGAAGAAATGGGTTCATCTTCCTTTAAACAAATACGTAAAGTATCCATATCAAGATCTTTGACAAAGGTATAACTCATTTCAAAGCCATCATTTATTGTTACCGCACAAATCTGTGCCAAACGCCATCCTTCCATCTTTCGTTTTATGCAGGAGGCATATAATTCTTCTTTATTGGATTGAATGATACGATCACTCATGTTCGACAGCCTCCCTTTTCTTTTCTAATATATCAACAGCTTTTAAGACACCATCAATGATTGACTGTGGCCTAGCTGCACAACCTGGTACATACACATCAACAGGAATAACTTTATCCACACCACCTAAGATATTGTAACAATCTTTAAAAACACCGCCTGTGCAGGCACAGATTCCAACCGCAACTACAACTTTGGGATGCGGCATCTGTGAATAAATTTGCTTCACAACTTCAGCACTTTGAGCATTCACACCGCCGGTAATTAATAGTATGTCCGCATGGAAAGGATTTCCGGTATTGATGATTCCAAATCGTTCAATATCAAATCGAGGCATCGTACAAGCTAAAACTTCTATATCACACCCATTACAGCTGCTTGCATCATAATGCAGCATCCAAGGCGACTTTTTTAAATGTTCCATCGCGCTTCACCTCACTATATCAACATCAAGATCAAAATATTGATTCCGCCACACAACAGCGTAATTAACCAACAAACATTCAATACATATCTCCAGTTGATGCGGGCACTGACATTGTCGATGACGATTTCTATAAAATAAACACCCAGACAAGCTATGATCGCAATGATCCAGCTATACCAGTTTGAGTTGATAAAGAACAAGGCAACCACTGCCAGCAGCAACATCTTCTCATAGTATTCCCCAATTTCCATGATAGCTAGAGTTGGCCCGGACATCTCCGTTGTAATTCCTTTCACGACCTCCTGATGAGCATGATGAGAAGTGGATAGATCAAACGGCGATTTTCTTAACTTGATAGCCATGATCAAGATGTAACCTACAAATAAGCCTGGCATCATCAAAATTACAGATGTACTTTGTTGAATGATATCATCTACACGAAATGACCCTGTTGCCAAATAAAACCCTACCGCAATCAAGAGCGTCATAGGTTCATACGCCATCATCTGCAACATTTCACGACTCGCTCCTATATTGGAATACGGTGAAGAATCACTGCTGGCTGCCAAGATCAAAAACATATCGGCAGTCGACAAAATAAACAAGCTCATTAATATATCTGTCCCAAAGAACACCATGCCACCGGCAATTGCCAAGAAAACTAAATAGCTGCAGTTCAACAATAACTGAACACTGTTTACCGCAATCATCTGTTTTGAAAATAATTTAATCAGATCATAAAATGGCTGAAAGATTGAAGGTCCTTTTCTTCCCTGCATGCGAGCTGTGATCTTACGATCTATCCCGTCTAACAAAGCTCCAACAAAAGGAGCCAGAATCAAATACAGTGCCAAAGATATAAACCGGTTCATCACAAGATTCCTCCTAAAAGTATCGCAAAACATACGATCAATACGCTGGAAGCTACAATTTGAGAAGGTTTCAACAATCTTCGTCTGCCAAACTCAAAACGCAAATACCAGTTAGAAAGATAAAGTTTCTTAGATTCTCCCATGCTGTCAATAAAATGAGAATTATCCCCTGTATTGATACCATTCATATAAGTAGGCACATAATCTCTAGGCGCCGTTCTTGTAATCAAGAACATAACACTTGGTACAACTAAAATGCTGAAGACCATTATGACCATCGTTGTTAACTCACTCATGGATAAAACATCATGCGTTGATCCAAATAATGTCAAAACAACTGGATTCACAATATATTTTGCCAATAGCGGGAACAATAAACACAGACAAATCATGATACCACAAAGAATATTCATAGAAAAATATTCATCTTTACGAGTTTTATCCTCATCCGGTGTCTTTGGCTTATGCATTGCGATCAACTTTCCTAACCACTTGGTCCAATAGAACATCGTTGAAGCACTACCAAAGGCAATAAACATTACTAATAACACATTCCCTGAATCCACAAAGGCCTTTAAGGCAACCCATTTACTGATTAACATACCAAAAGGGGCTAAATACATTCCAGCAATTCCTATACCGATGATATAAGCTAATTTAGGCAATCTTAAAATCAAACCATGCATATGTTCAATATCACGCGATCCAATGCTGTTTTCTGTAGCTCCCACACCTTCAAACAACATAGATTTGCTGACGGAATGAAAGATCATCAAGAAAATGGCTGCCCATACCGTTTGTTCTACACCAATTCCAGCACATGCTACAATTAAACCAAGATTAGAAATTGTTGAAAATGCCAAAACTTTTTTGGCATCATTTTGAGCTATTGCCATCAAACTAGCCATGATAAAAGTAAATCCACCAATAAAAGAAACCATACTTCCACATAAAGTGCCATTTAAAGCAGGAGCTAATCGAATCAATAAATAAACACCTGCTTTGACCATGGTTGCACTGTGTAATAAAGCACTGGATGGTGTTGGAGCTACCATCGCTCCATATAACCATGTTGAAAATGGTAGCTGGGCGCTCTTTGTCAAACCAGCAAGTGCCAATAAGCCAATTACCAGCATATTTCCATTGGAAACAATTACACTTAGCTGTACACTATGAGAACTCATCGCACATAACCAGATAGCCAGAGCAAAACCTACACCACCTAGCAAATTCATCCACAAAGCTCTAAAACTATTATCAATTGCTTCTTCCGTCCTGGTATATCCAATCAACAAAAAAGAAATAACACTCGTAATCTCCCAGAAGAAATAAAGCCAGATCAGATTGGATGAAAGCACCAAGCCAAACATTGCGGCCATAAACACAAACAACAAAGATAAAAACGTTGAACTTCGATCAAGGACCCCACGATGATTTTCATGATAGCTTTTCATATAACCAACGGAATAAATCCCAATCAAGCCACCAATCACAGCACAGATTACGCACATTAAAAGGGCTAAAGAATCAACTTGTGTATGAGTGGATTCAACCAAAGGAATCGTATACTCGACCCATAAAACCAAAAGTGTTTGAAAGATCGACAATAGACAAACCCATCGTTTTTTATATTTAAAGCTCATATAAATTATAAAAATCATCAATAAGATTTCAACAATCTGCATAAGATGGTCTACAAAGACTGTATCCACATAATAGCGCCATGTATTTTGCCCATCTATGATCCATGTTGCAACCATAAAAAAAGTTGTGACCATCATCAAAGCAGCCGTTATATAAATGATTAATCCACGTATTTTTTCATTATGAATCAAATAAATCAACACAGCCCCAATAAGAGGTATGCCTGTTAATGTCGGTATCAAAAACATAACGTCCCTCCACGATCTCTTTGATTCTCATTATATTCCTATTTGTAAGAGGTTTCCATTCATTTTTCAAGTTTTGAGGCGTATAATGGCATTATGCATGAAATCGATATCACACAACACATTCTTAAAGATGTCATTAAAATCGCTGAGTCAAAAAACGCAAAAAAGGTAACAGAAATTCGTCTAGTACTGGGACCATTTTCCGGTTTTGTGCCAGAGTGTATTCAAATGTATATGGATCTTTTGGCAAAAGATACAATTTGCCATGGTGTACAGATCAAAGTAAAAGAAATTCCTTTAAAAGTCTATTGTAATCAATGTCATAAAGAAGCTTTGATTGATCGAAAACATATTGAATGTCCTTTTTGTCACAGCATTGATCTAAAACGTCTTTCAGGAAATGAATGTCTTATCGAGAGCATTGAGGTGGAATAATATGGAAATTAAAGTATATCATCAGATCATGGACTGGAATCAAGATGTCTCTGATCAAGTAAAAGAAACTTTGAAAGAACATCATACTGTGCTGATCAATATCATGGGTTCACCAGGAGCTGGTAAAACAAGTTTGATCAAAAATATCATTGAACAATTGAGAGATACATTTTCAATTGGCGTCATTGAAGGCGATATCACAACGGATATCGATGCCAAAACAATTGCCGAAATGAACGTCCCAAGCGTTGAATTAAATACCGATGGAGCCTGCCATATCGAAGCTATGAGCATCCAAAATATATTAAAAGACTTCAAACTAGATTCTATCGATGTTTTGCTCGTTGAAAATATTGGCAATTTAGTCTGTCCAGCTGAATTTGATATTGGAGAAAATATGCGTATTACGATACTTAGCGTTCCTGAAGGTGATGATAAAGTCGTAAAATACCCTTTGATGTTCACCGATACCGATTGCTTAGTAATCAATAAAATAGATGTACTGCCTTATTTTGATTTTGATTTAGAAAGAGTACAAAATGATTATCATGTCATCAATCCAAATGCCCCTTTCTTTTCAGTCAGCACAAAAGATAAGAAAGGTCTTAATGAATTTATTGATCATTTAAAAGAAAGGATCGAACAAATGCTCCATGAAGCATCTTAAGATACAAGTACAAGGCATCGTACAAGGAGTAGGTTTTCGTCCCTTTGTTCACCGTCTTGCCTTACACAACAATCTAAAAGGATATGCTTATAATGATGCCCAAGGTATTATTATTCATATTCAAGGTAATTCTAAAGATACCGATATATTTTTAGAACAGTTAAAAAGTCAGGCTCCTGTGCTTTCTAAAATTGAAAATATCGAAATTGAAGAGTATCCTATGGAATCTTTCAATGATTTTCAAATCAAAGAGAGTCAAAATGGAATCCATCAGACACTCATTTCACCAGATATTGCCCCTTGTGAAGACTGCATTCATGAAATGCTAAATCCAAATAATCGTAGATACCATTATCCTTTTATTAATTGTACAAATTGTGGACCACGATACTCGATCATTCAAGATATTCCTTATGATCGCAAAAATACGACAATGTCTGATTTCAAGCTTTGTTCACAATGCGACAAAGAATATCATGATATTCAAGATCGACGCTATCATGCCCAGCCAAATGCCTGCAAAGAATGCGGTCCAAAACTCATTTATGTAGGGAATAAACAAGATGAAGACGAATTAGAAAATGCTATAAACGATTTAAAGGAAGGAAAGATCGTTGCCATTAAAGGTATTGGAGGAATCCATCTAGCCTGTGATGCCAACAATAAACAAGCTGTTTTACGACTCAGGAAAAGAAAACAAAGAGAAGCCAAGCCCTTTGCAATCATGGCAAAAGATATTCAAACTGCAAAAGAATTGGTAGATATCTTTTCTGTTGAAGAAAGCTTTTTAATAAGCAAAGAAAGACCTATCGTACTATGCAAAAAGAAAGCTCCAAATTCATACATAGAACTATCCGAAAACAAAGAATTAGGAATCTTTTTACCATATAGTCCATTACATATTTTATTGTTAGATAGATGTCCTCTTTTAGTGATGACAAGTGCCAATCTTTCAGATACACCTGTATTAACAGATAATGAAGAAGCCCTGATAAAACTAAAAGACATTGCGGACTCTTTCCTGCTGCATGATCGAAAGATTGAAAATCGATGTGATGACTCCTTGATTCGAATCGTAAATGATAAACCATATTTTATCCGCAAGAGTCGAGGATATGCACCAATTGTGATCCATACACCATTTGATGTTGATGGACTACTAGCACTAGGAGCTCATCAAAAAGGAAGTTTTGCTCTGGGAAAAAATCATCATGTTTTTATAAGTCCTTATATTGGAAACATGGAAACAATTGAAACTATGGAACACTTTACTAAAGCTCTTGATACCTATAAACGCCTTTTCGAAATTACGCCGCGTCAAGCTGGCTGTGATCAACATCCTGATTATGCATCAACTTTATATGCACAAAGTTTAGACATCCCTATAACCAAGATATATCACCATCATGCACATATGGCCAGCTGCATGTTTGAACATGAACTAAGCGGACCATGTTTTGGTATCATATGGGATGGGACTGGTCTTGGTAAAGATCAAACGATCTGGGGTGCTGAATTTTTAATTGGTGACTACCAAGATTTTGTCCGTATAGGTTCCATTAAACCAATTGATCTAATTGGAAGTGAACAAGCAATCCATGAAATAGGACGAATTGGCTTGGTCATGAGCATGGACGCCAACATTGAACAAACATTCTTTGAGCCAACAAAACAAGAACTATTAAAAAAGATAAGGATTCAAAACAGTGTTTCTGCCACAAGTATGGGTCGATTATTTGATGGACTATACAGTATCCTAACAAAGAAAATAACTCAAGACTACGATGGACAAGCTCCTATGCTACTTGAATCTATGGTTCAGCCAACAGATAAAAGATATTCTTTAAAATTCTATGAAAAAGAACATGTACGATACTTTGACTGGACACCTATGGTCAAAGAAATGATTCAGGATACTGATGATATCCACATCAAAGCACAAAAGGCAATCAACACGATCATTGATATGGCTATCGAACAAGTTCATACATTAAATAAAGAATATCTGCCTATCGTTTTAAGTGGTGGTTGTTTTCAAAATTTGCAGTTATTGCAAGGAATTTATAAAAAGCTTATAAAAGAAAACTATACAGTTTACTGGCATGAAAAAGTAAGCTGCAACGATGAAGGTATAGCCTTAGGGCAACTTGCTATCTTAAGTCAAAGAAGGAAGTGATGACAATGTGTTTAGCCATTCCCTTAACAATTGAAGAAATTCAAGATAAAACAGCTGTCGCCAGCGCCAATGGTATATCACAAAAAATACGAATTGATTTTTTACCGGATATACAAATTGGTGATGAAGTTCTGGTACATGCTGGATTTGCGATAGAAAAGATTGATAAAGAAGAGGCCATGAAAACCAAAGAAGTATATAAGGAGCTGTTTGATGTTATTAAATAAACCAAAAAGAAAAATCAAACTCATGGAGATTTGCGGTACGCATACGATGTCTATTGCCCAAAATGGAATACGTTCTTTGCTGGAAGAGAATATAGAACTCGTATCAGGACCTGGGTGTCCTGTCTGCGTCACTCCTTCCAACATCATTGATATATGTTTAGAGCTCCTTAAAGAGCCAAATATCGTGATCTTCAGTTATGGAGATATGTTACGAGTACCAGGCTCTAAAGGAAAACGCCTGTTTCAACATAAACAGGTAAAGATGTGTTTATCTCCTTTAGAAGCTTTAGATTATGCCAAAGAAAATCCAAATAAACAAATCATCTTTCTAGGAGTTGGTTTTGAAACCACAACACCGGGAAGTGCCATTTGCATCCTAGAAGCCTACAAACAAAATATTAAAAACTTTTTCTTTTACAGCTTATTAAAACGAACAGAACCGGCTCTTCGAACTTTATTAAAAGATGATCCTGACATTGATGGTTTTATTTGCCCTGGTCATGTCGCATGCATCCTTGGTGAACAAGGCTTTCAATTTCTGAGTAAAGAATATCATAAACCTGGTGTTATCAGCGGTTTTGAAGCCGAAGATATCTTATGTTCAATTAATCTTTTGATTGATATGATAAATCAGGATACACCAGCCATCAAAAACACATATCAAAGAGCGGTCCGCTACAATGGAAACCAGAAAGCTCTAAGCTTGATCCATGACGTTTTTGAGCCGGAAACTTCACTTTGGAAAGGGCTAGGAAATATCGAAAAAAGTGGTCTTAAGTTAAAAGATACATATTCTCAATTTGATGCCAAGATCCATTTTCAGCTACCTTTACCAGAAAATAAAGAACCTAAAGGATGTCAATGTGCCAATATATTGACCGGGAAGAAAAAACCGATAGAATGTCCATTATTTCAAAAAATATGTACACCCCAAAATCCCATTGGACCATGTATGGTTTCAAGTGAGGGAGCCTGTGCGGCAAGCTTTATGTATGAGGAGAGATTATGAAGAATATCATCACGATCGATCATGGAAGCGGAGGTCAACTGACTTCCCAATTAATAGAAGATATCATTGTTCCATCATTTCAAAATAATGCCTTAAATGAGCTTAAAGATGGAGCTATCTTAATAAACCAAGAACATCCTCTTGTTTTTTCTACAGACAGTTTTGTAGTTGATCCCTGGAATTTTTCTGGAGGCGATATAGGAAAGCTGGCGATCTGTGGTACAAACAATGATATTTTGATGGCTGGAGGAATTCCAAAATATCTATCCTGTTCCTTGATCATTGAAGAAGGCTTTCTTCTAGATGATCTTAAGCTTATCTTAAACTCTATGAAAGAAACCGCAAAAGCTTGTGATATCCAAATAGTTACAGGTGATACAAAAGTAATTGAAAAACAAAAAGGAAACCAGATTTTTATTAATACATCTGGTATTGGCTTCTTAAAACGAAAAACATCCTACTCCTACAAAGAAGAAGATGTTGTAATCGTATCCGGAAGCATTGCCCGCCATGGTGCCAGTATCTTTATGGCAAGAGAAGATATCCAACTTCTAGGTGAGGTTCATTCTGATTGTGCTCCTTTAAATGAGCAAGCCAAGAATGCTATGGATATAGAAGGACTTCGTATCATGCGCGATCCAACACGAGGCGGTGTTGCGACTACCTGTATTGAATTGATTGAACAAACTGAATTTGGAATGGAGCTTTATGAACAAGAAATCCCAATTGATCTGGATGTCAAAACACTTTGTTCTTTACTCGGCTTTGATCCTTTATATTTAGCTTGTGAAGGACGAATGTTAGCTATATGTGCTAAAGAGGATGCCAATAAAATGTGTCAAGCTCTTGGACAAGATGCCAAGATCATTGGAAAAATCATAAAAAGTCATCCAAAAGAACTTCATTTAAAAACAAAATTAGGAGCTACCAGACGTTTAAGAAAA
>NZ_KI271055.1 GCF_000469305.1 Faecalitalea cylindroides ATCC 27803 | reverse complement strand
GTTGGCAGGATACAGACGGCTTGGGTATCACGCTTGCAACGAAACTCACAGATGTAATCAATGAAACGATGACAGACCCTATGGTTGGTATCCTGCACCACGAAGAAGGTGTTGACCTTGTTCCGGCAAACCTTGAGCTTTCAGCAATGGAATTTAACCTTGTGAACGCAATGAGCAGAGAAACTACACTCAAGAATTATCTGAGTCAAGTGAAGAACAGATATGATTATGTAATTATAGACTGTATGCCTTCACTTGGTATGGTTACTCTCAATGCTTTATCGGCGGCAGACAGTGTTATTATTCCGGTTCAGGCTCAGTATTTGCCTGCAAAGGGTATGACACAGCTTGTGCAGACCATTTCAAAAGTAAAGAAGTATATCAATCCGGATATTAAGATAGACGGTATGCTTCTTACTTTGGTGGATAGCCGAACAAACCTTGCAAAGAGTACGGTGGAAGCACTCAGGGCAAACTTTGGTAATCAGATAAGAATGTATCGAACACAAATCCCGATTGCCGTAAAAGCCGCTGAAACTTCTTCCAAAGGCAAGAGTATTTATGCTTATGAGCCAAACAGCACAGTGTCTAAGGCATACGCTGAATTTACAAAGGAGGTGTTAGCCGATGGCAGGAAGAAAGAGCGACTTCACTCTCACGAAGCTCGATGATTTATTTACCACGCAGGCACAGAGAGATGAAGAACAGCTTTCAAAAATCCGAGATATTCCATTGGAGCTAATTGATGATTTCCCCGACCACCCGTTTAAGGTCAGGGACGATGAAGATATGATGCAGCTTGTGGAGAGTGTCAAGGAAAGAGGAGTGATTACTCCGGCAACGGTAAGGCAGAAAGAGGACGGCAGATACGAACTTGTTTCAGGACACAGACGAAAGCGAGCTTGTGAACTGGCAGGATTTGAAACACTGAGAAGTGAGATTGTAGACCTGAACAGAGATGAAGCGACCATTTTAATGGTTGAAAGTAATTTCCAGAGGTCAGAGATATTGCCGAGTGAAAAAGCCTTTGCCTATAAAATGCGTTTGGAAGCAATGAAAAGACAAGCAGGCAGACCTACAAAAAATAATTTAGTCCCAGTGGGACAAAATTATTCAAGGGAAGAACTTGCTGCACAAAGTGGAGAAAGTCAAACACAAATACAGCGTTATATTCGTCTGACAAACCTTGTTCCTGAACTGCTTGAATTTGTTGACGAGGGGCGTATTA
>NZ_KI271054.1:17473-35408 GCF_000469305.1 Faecalitalea cylindroides ATCC 27803 | reverse complement strand
AATCCCCCACCATAAAAGGACGTGTAAATAAGATCTGCATCCCTCCGGCAACATTGGCCATATTGTCTTTTAATGCCAAGGAAATTCCTAAACCGGCAGCCGAGAAAGCTCCAACGATGACATTGGTATTCACACCTAATTGAGATAAGGCAATGATAATTCCTGCAATTTTTGTCAACAAAGAAACAGCAGATCCAATAAAGGTCAAAGCCCCTTTGTCGGAAGCATTTTTAGATAGTTTTATAATTCCCTTTTTTAAAACTGGTCCTAGAATAAAGCCAACCGCAACAATCAACAAAGTTGTTCCTGTGCGTATTAACCATTCCATGCCTCATACCTCCTTTTTTGAAAAAGAACCGCCAGAATTATTCTGCCGGTTCACTTAATGCTTGTTCAAGACGATCGATACCGATCTGAATACGACGTAAACTTTCTTCTTTTCCAAGAATATGTGCAATTTCAATGGCACCTCCTGGAGTAAATTGTTTACCTGTCAATGCCGTACGAACTGGCCACAATACCTGACCATTCTTCATCTCCAACTGTGCAGGTAATGCTAATAAAACATCATGTACAGCCTGTTGATCAGCCCAGTTATCAAATGTAGATAAAGCTTCATAAACAGCCTTCAAAGATTTTAGTGCAATTTCTTTTGTCGTCTTCATCTTCTTATGACGATACATCTCTAAATCATAATCAACCAATGTGTCGAAGAAATCAACGCTTTCAACGATTTGATCTAGACGATCGATTCTTGGTTGAATGATCTTGGCAACTTCTTTTAGATCGATATCTGAATGAATTCCTTCTTCCAAATATGGTCTTACCGTTTCAAAATATGTTTCTTCATCCATATTTCTTAGATACATACCATTCATCCAAGTTAATTTGTCGATATCAAAAATAGCTGGACTCTTAGAAATACGTTCGATGTTAAAGACCTTGATCAGTTCATCCATTGTATAGATTTCCTGCTCTGTTTCTGGAGCCCATCCTAATAAGGCAATGTAGTTGATGATTGCCTCTGGCAAATACCCTTTCTTTACAAGATCCTGGAAAGAGGCATCCCCATTACGCTTTGATAATTTATGATGTTCATCTTTCATAACAGGAGGTACATGTACATATGTTGGTCTTTGCCATCCATAAGCATCATAAATCAAATTATATTTAGGCGTGCTGGATAAATATTCATTTCCACGAACAACATGTGAGATCTCCATCTGATGATCATCAATGATATTGGCAAAGTTATAAGTTGGGAATCCATCAGATTTGATCAAGATCTGCTCATCCAATAAATCTCCATCAAATTCAATGTGCCCATATACCATATCGTCAAAAGAAGTTTCTCCTACTTCATTGATTGTCTGACGAATAACATAAGGTTCTTTCGCATCTAATTTTTCCTGAATTTCTTCTTTGCTTAAATGTTTACAAGGATCATTGAACTTGAAAGAAATTCCCAAGCTTTCTGCTTCTTTACGCTGTGCTTCAATTTCTTCTTCTGAACAGAAGCAGTAATGTGCGCCACCTAACTTAACCAACTCTTCGGCATACCCTTTATACATAGGAAGTCTTTCACTTTGAATGTAAGGCCCATGTTCTCCACCGATATCTGGTCCTTCATCCCAGTTTAGACCACAAGTTTTCATTGTGTCATATATAACATCAACAGCACCTTCCACTTGTCTTTCCTGGTCGGTATCTTCAATTCGAAGGATAAAATCTCCTCCATCATGTTTCGCAATCAAATATTCAAATAACGCTGTTCTCAAGTTACCGATATGCATATATCCAGTAGGACTTGGTGCAAAACGTGTACGTGTTTTTTTCATTCTTTTATTCACCCTTTCGCCCTATTATATTAACCCAACCAACCTTTTCTTTCAACACTTAATCAAGCTTCGTTTTCTTAATTTAATCCGAGTTTATTTACGTTTTTCATCAATTCATTTTATAAATACCGATTTGTATCTCTTGCTCCATAGAGAAATCTTCTGACTTCCATTACATCCCCTATAACAACATAATATATTACATAATTTCGTATATATTCGATAATATGGATAGTCCCTCTTCTTTGAAGGAAATGGTTCAAAAGCTAAAGGGTATTCTAAGCGTTCCTGTATTGCGTCTTCTATATCATTCACAAGCTTTTCTGCTGTGTCAGTATTTTTTAGTACATTTGTAATACAACTAACAGTTTGTATCAAATCCTGTTCAAACAAAGGTAAATATCGCAATTTATATTTTTCATTCTTCATGAATCACACTTCTTACTTTTTTAAACACATCATCATGACTTAATCTTTCTTTAGTTGTTGCTGCTATCCTATCTGCTTCATCTAATTTCATCTCCACATTATCGATAAGCCGAGCATATTCTTCCAAGCTCATGACAACCATGGCTCCATACCCATTTTTGGTTAAATACACAGGTTGTCCTTCATTAACAAGGTTTTCTATTTCTGGAAATTTATTTCTCAAATCTGAAACTGGTCTAATCTGTATCATCATCGCTCCTCCTTATTTATCTTAGTTTTATCATTATTTTATCACACGAACAAGAAACGATATTTTATGAAAGATGGTACTTCTATTTATAAAAGCCCAAAAACACTTTATTAATCGCATTTTTGAGCTTTTTTCAAGCCGAAATTGTTAGATATATAAGGGTTAATTATTAAGTAAATCGCATTGGTTATTCTTAATTTAATCCAAGTTCTCTTGCATTTTTAATAGCTTCTTCTAAAAATTCTTCATACCATGAATAAACCTTTTTATCTATATTTGGGTTCAGTTCGCCATAAACTGTAAACATATCACTGCAGGCAATTAAACTTGATGTATCCCAATTAGATAAATCACCAATTTTCCATGTCTTTGCATTTTCACCAGCCGCATCAAACATATAGACCATAATTCGTACATTGGAAGTATCCCAATGATCCAATCCTTTATCTAAAACAAAGGAATCGACATTCGCTCCAGCTGCTCGAAACATCCACTGCATATCCGTTACATTGGATGTGTTCCAATCCGACAACCCAGTTACCTTAAAGTTTTTTGCGTTATATCCAGCTTTAGAAAACATATATGCCATATTCTCTGTTCTAGATGTATCAATATTAGAAACATCAATATCCTCTACATTTCTCAAGCCATAAAACCAATAAGCCGCAATGGATGGCGATATCGGTGTTGCCACTTGAACAGAAGTAATATCTTCCCTTTTGTCATACCATAAAGGCTCTTTGATTCCATAACTCAAAAAATCATATCCATGTTTTTTAAAAGATGGATATTCTTTCACGATACTTCCATGATTGGATTGACTTATCCATTTGTTTAAAGATCTTTGTTCAATCATTAAAGTCCCATCCTCATACAATACAGTTGAAAAGGTGTTATATTGAACCCAAAAACCTATCATTAACACAAAAACAAATATACATATAAAAATTTTAATAAAGCTCTTTTTAGTCATTTAATTCACTCCATTTAACACAACGTATGGTCAATGCATAATATTCTTCGCCTGGATTGACTTGTATTGATTCAGGATTTTTGTATTCATCAATAGAAATAAGATTTTGATTTTCACCAACACGCATAATCATCACACATTTTTCATCTTCGTTGAAATGCGAATTAGATAAAGCATCATAGACAACTGAAATTCCATCTTTGAAATCAAGCTCTTCTTCCTGTATAGAATGAACACTTTCATCTTCTACACCATTACTTGTACTTACACACAAACCTAGTTCTTGTCCTAACAAATCCCATCCAATGATAATTTCACCTGTATCTTCTTTGATCACGGCTGTATTCATTATCATATCATTATCAACTCTTTGCCATTTTCCATCGTTTAATTTATATTCAAACAATTCAAATGTCATATCTGATTCTTTTGTCTCAAAGGTATATACTGCGTTATAACCCTGACTAAATGCATTTAAATAAATTTCTTCATTAGTGCTCAGTTCCTTCTTTAATAATTTAAATCCGATTTCTTCATCATATCTAATTTTGTTTTGATCTCTATAAGACACACGATCAATAGATTCATCATGTAAAGAGCAGCCACATAATAACAAAGCACATATAAGAACAAATACAGATGGATTTCTTTTCATACAAGTTTTTCCTCCTATTTTGTGACAGATTTAAAATTATGAAATGTCATGATACACAAAGATACTATTAAAATTAATAGTCACGTAACAATTTCAACAAATGGAATAAACTCTAAATCGTCTGAAAACATTCCAATAATATTATTCTTTGTTCCAATATATCCATCATTGAATTTTGTATCCAAATCAATCCAATCACTGGATTTTTCTAAAATGTATTCTTCGTTTCCAACATCAAAAATATAAGTATAAGTTTCTTGATCAGAAATATACCGAAGATTCACTAAACCGCCTTTTGTCGATAAATACAAAGTTCCTTCTTGTTCAGGAAGTTCTGCTTCGTTTTTCTTTTCATGAGTTAAGATATCATAAGAAATTATTTTATTGTTTTCTTCATCTGCATAATACAAATGTCCTTGATAAAGTGTAGAACGATCAGTTGGACAGTTTTCATCTACAAGTTCTTTATTCTGTGTCTTTAAATCGAATGAATATACAGGCTTTTTCATCGTTGTCATATCACAATCAATAAAGTAAATCAAATCATCCTTTGCTCCCAAAAATAGATTCATTCTATTTTCCTGTAAATCTTGATTTACAATATTCGTGATCTGTTTTGTATCTAAATCGTACATCTCTAAAACACCTACTGTTGAAGTCGAACCACCCATACTAGTAACAGAAAGAGTATTATATGAATAGATAATCTTGTCTTTATAAATATAAGCATAGTTTGGAATCTGTATACCGCCTTTTCTTTCAAATAATTTCTCTATATTCTCTCCATCCATGCCACAACGTGCTATAAAGAAGCCGACATTATCAAATCCATTATCCCCGCTCATTTCATAAATCAAATATAAATAATCTTTATAGGCTGCCACAGTAAACAAGGTTCCATTTTCAAAATGTGCCATCTGATATGCCTGACAATCTTTGCTATTATGATGACAATTTGAACGAGTACAGAAAGGGTATGTTTTTTGATTTTGAAAATCAAAGAAATCGAGTCGATAATCATCTGTGTCTGCACCTGTTGTGTTATTTACAAAAACACCATCTTCCGTTAAACCATAATAAAATAAAACAGGTGCTTTCTCATCTATAGACACATTAGTATTCACTTGTGAAGAACCACAGGCACAAAGGACAAACAATGCACATATGACAAATATCAATCGTTTCATGTTATCATCCCCTTCTCTTTTTAAAAACAAAATAAACAGAAGTGCTTATCATAATCAAAAGAAATAAAATATGAGCAATAGTCCAATATGCTGGATGGTATAGTTCATAAATTAATGTAAAAGCAGAAAACCTGGTTGAATAAAAAATTAATACCGGTAAAGTAAATATAATTTCAAATATCAAAATACTTTCTGTTCGCTTATTGATCCACTCACATATGCGAGTAAGATTTAGAACCGTAAACATATACAA
The DNA here is from genome assembly GCF_000469305.1 of Faecalitalea cylindroides ATCC 27803. Lineage (GTDB taxonomy): Bacteria > Bacillota_I > Bacilli_A > Erysipelotrichales > Erysipelotrichaceae > Faecalitalea > Faecalitalea cylindroides. The sequence goes on along the minus strand of NZ_KI271054.1, from coordinate 29,823 downwards.
GAAAATTTTAGTCAAGAAACTTATGACAAAATACGCGCCAATCGAGATAGAAACAGGAAAATCTGCATACATTTCCAATGCATTAATTGATTGTGCCCATTCTAGATTCGGATAATTAACATTTATATAGACTAGATCCAACAATGTAAATAATCCAATGAGCAAAAGAACTCCCACCACATTCACAAAATATTTAATTTTTCGTTGGTTATTCAACGTTGTTTTTTGCAAATCAATCATCTTCGATTCTTTATCTTTATTATGAAGTGATGGTGTCATATACCCCACAAAAAACAATATAAATAAAACCTGTAAAATAGAAGCATTGGTATCGTAATACAAGAATCGATATTGATCTTCTTTTAAGATTGGTAAACTTGAATTATCTTGTTTTCGAGACTCATAAACTGCCTTATATTTTTCAAAAACCGACTGTGTTGACAATAGCGTTGAATAATACGTCTGTTCTGTTATATCTTGTACAATCGATAATTCTTGATTCCACTCATCATATTGCTGTTGCTGCAAAAGAATTTTTTTATCTGCTTTTTTATTAACTGTTGCCCCAATCTCATCTACAAACTGATTAAAAACTTTATCTTCCCATGTAGACATATTATTTTGATTATTTAAACAAAAACCATATATAACGCCTAAAACAACAACTAAAAGTATTCCCTTCTCTTTGATCCAATATTTGATCATTTCAAAATAGACTAGTGAATGTACTTGCCTCGATGATATGAAATTCATTCTTTTCTCTATCATTTTTGCTTCATAGCTGAATCCAGAAAAACTTACAAAGATAATCATGGATATCGCTAAATAGAAGATAAACAGAACTTTATTTTGTATTAAAAGATTGAAAAGAGAAATAAACTCCACATTAGCCAACAGTTGAAGCGGCATCAAATAAGACCAAATATTCAAATAATGCAGCAATGAGTATTTACTTAAAGGTGAAACGTATTCAAACGACATGAATTCAATACTTATAAAAATTACTATGAGAGCGATTGCCAAAGGCATTAGTTTCAAATGGGCGCACAAAACAAAAGCTAAAGCGCTGCAGGCACACAAGGAAATAATAACCATTACCAAATATAAAACCAAAAATGTAAAAACATTTATAGAATAAGGACATCCTTGTGCAAAGCTCAAAGATTGCACCGGTACAGATAAATCAATATGCCCAAAATAGATACTTGAGAACAAGAAGGCAAACACAAATTGAAGAACATAAAATAATATGGTCAAAAATGAAAGAGCTGTGTACTTGGAAAAATAAAGTTTCCTTTTTCCATTAATCGTTGAAGCTGCATAAATTAATTGATGCTCTTCTCTTTCAACAAATATGCAATTCATCAATAAATATAGTAAAAATAAAAATGTCGAAAGAATTATGATTGGCGATTTTAATAAAGACTCTAATCCTAAAGAAGGCTGAACTGTTAAACTTTTTGCTATAGTTAAATTTTCATATGCTTCATATGTTTTTCTTGCCCTTTGTCCAGCAGTTTCACTTTTTAAAAAACTAGGAAGCTGTTCATAATCTTTATATTGATCTTCAATCTGTTTTTTAAAATCATCATAGGTCAAAACTGTGGAAACTTCTTTTTGTAGTTGTTTTAAAGTTGAGAGTTGATATTGGATCGTATCGTATGAGATTCCTGATTCTAGTTTTTCATTTTGTTCTAAGATCCAATCGATTCCATATTTGTTACTTAATTCTTCAATGTGATTAGGATTTAAATAATATTCATATTTATCAATTTCCTCTTGAATCATATTTAAATCTATAGTTCCTTCTTTAATCTGCTCATGTGTAAGACGATAGGTTGATAGATCCATTTCAGTTTGCATCATCGAGATACAAAGAAAAGTTGTAGACAATAGAAAAAGGAGAAGAATGGTTAATGTTTTTTTCGTATTCGCAAAAAACTTTTTGATTTCATTTCTTACCATACGCATCACCGCAATAATACAAATAAACTTCCTCTAAATCTGGATATACTGTCATTCCTTCATGGCTTTCTTTTGCTATATAACGAATCATCAACTCATCTTTGATATAAGATAAATTGCTAATCTTATATTTGTCTTCATAATCTTCTAGTTCATTTCGTTCAATTTTCTTTGTATAAACACTACCGTAAATTGAATCGGTCAAAGATCGTATTGAACCAGATTTTATACAGCGTCCACCTTTTATGAGTAATATTTGATCAGCAATAACATCAATATCACTGACCACATGAGTAGCAATCAACACAATTTTTTGATGACCGACTTTCGCAATCAAATTTCTTAATTCAATTCTCTTCTGTGGATCCAATCCAGCTGTAGGTTCATCAAGAACAAGAATATCCGGATCACCTAATAAAGCCTGTGCAAACATAGCTCTTTGTTTCATACCACCCGAAAATGTTGATAACTTATCATCTAAATTTTCATACAAATCAACATTTTTTGAAACACGAATGATTTGTTCCTGTATTTCATTTTTCATTATCCCTTTTAATGCTGAAATATAATTTAGATTCTCTCTAAGAGTAAAATCATCATACAAACAAAAATGTTGCGGCATATATCCAATATGTTTTAAAAAAGATGAATCAACTTCTTTCTCATTAAACAAGATGGAACCTGATGTTTTATCTAGTATTTGAACAATAATTTTCATCAATGTAGACTTACCAGCACCATTTGGACCTAAGAGCCCATGTATTCCAGGTACAAAAGCATAATTAAAATCTTGCAGGACCAATCGATCTTTAACATAGGCTTTATTTAAATTACGAATCTCAAGCTTCATAAAATCACTCTTTCATATATTCATCTAATTCTTTTTGTATACGCTCTATTTCTTTATCCATGCCCATGTCTTTTAGTTTCTGGCTCAACTCTTTTATATACTCCAAATTATTTCCATCCGAATAAACCTGTGATCCTTCTAATCCTGCGATATAATCTACCAGTTCCATTGATTCTTCAGTATAGGTTGGTTTAAACCCATCAATTTTTCTTGGAGCATAGGCTTTAACTTCCTCTTCTAGAGCCCTGGTTACATCAGTCGAAATCATAGAAGTCTGGGTTGCCTTTTCTGTATTTACCATTGCGTTGATCCCACCATATTGATTTGGCATTAATAAATCATCTCTTAAAGGATATACAAGACCATCTTTAATTTCATAGTCTTTTCCTTTTAAACCATATGTAAACAAATCACAAAAATCAGAATCCGTATTCAATAAATACAAAAATGTTAAACTATCTTCCACATTGTCTGATGTCTTTAAAATTCCATACCCTGTATTAGTATTATAGGATCCATATGATTTTTCTTCTAAAGGAATAAACACTCGATTTGGATACTTTATAGATGTACAATCATCAAAAGCAATCATAATTTCTTTTTTGGCACCATCTTCTGTAAGTGTGCTTCTTGAAAGTTCTGTCATCCCGTCTTCAATCAATTTTGTCTTGATGATATAAAAATCTTGATAAATCTTTTCATCCATTAGATTAACAACCTTATAGTCACTATTCTCTTCTTTTATATAAATCGTACTATCAAATAAAGGAGCAAATACAGGATCATACACATCATGGACAAACGCACTAAAATGAGTACCTGAAAAGAATGGAATATATGCTTGATTTGTAACTTGATCTCCTGCCTTTACAATGTTTACAAAGTTATCAAAATCATTAAAATATCCCTTATCATTCAATGTAAATAAATGGGCAATTTCTTTAGGAACAAACATTCCTTTTTGTGACAAACAATATTGATTTGCCGGTATATAAAAATTTTGTCCTTTATAGCATTCTATATTCCATACCATTTCAGGTAATGTATCTAGAAGTTGTTTCTTCATCTCATCTTTCATAACTTCATTTAAATCAATCATCATATCCACATTTTTAAATTGATTTTTGACAATATCGGCTGATTCATCATGATAAGATGAAAGATTCATATCCTCTAAAAAGCTTTTAGTATAAGAATCTGACAAATTGTTGCTAGGACTTTGAATCTTGAAAACAACATGAAAATCGTATCCCTTCTCTTCTAATAGCTTATTACATTCTTCTGTATAATCATTAATAATCTCTTGTGGTTGACTGGAATTTAAATCCAAGGATTCTCTATCATACCAATTTGCATCCTCATAAAAATTCATGTAAAAAGTGATTTCATTATCTGAATTATTAGAACATCCAGAAAACAAACACACTATTATAGATATTATTATCAACGATTTGATTTTGGTACTCATAAAATTCACCTCCAAAAGTATAGACTGAGTCCTCAAGAACCCAGCCTATACTTTACTAAGAATTATATGTTCTAGTATTGAGATAACTTCCTCCTGCATAATATGCACAATTTGCACTAAGGCGACCTCCAGGATACCCAGAAACTACCAATTGTCCTGTATAAATTTCCTTATTTAAGCTGTAAGTTCCAGCATTTCCTTTGACATACCCAACAGTTCGCTTTGTTGTCACTGGTGAGCCTCCATATTCACTGATTCTTGCTACAACTCCAGCTACTCCAGCTGATGTAGAAGGTTCTAAAGTGGTGGTAAAACTATTAGCATGAACACCTAAGCCGGAAATACCAAACAAAATAAATGCAGAGCATAAACATCCTATAATTTTACTTTTATTCTTTTTCATAAATTCATCACCTACTTTCTGTTTATTATGATTTTGCAAAATCTATTTATGTATAAGCTTATCTTCATTTACATAATATAAATAAATAAGAATGTATTCAATATTTATTGTGCAAGATGACTGATTTTTGATTAAAATGTCTTAGTTATTCAATGGAATCAATCAAAGAAAATTTAATGGAATTTTTGATTCTAATATGAGTTATAATGTTTTACAATTCCAAGATAAATACGGACTTACTGGTATGATTAATGATGATTCAGGAGTTATCGGAGTGTCTACAATGAAATCATTATTAACCAGTAAAGAAGATACTGGACGTTTAGCATTGGCATATGATTGCTCAACCGTATTGAATGCAAAACAAGCTAGCGATTTATATAATTCAGGTTACAGATACATCGGTAGATATTTAACTGGAACTGCAGGAGTAGGAGCAGAAGAAAGATCAAAAGCACTAACAATTTCTGAGATTAAAGCTATCCAAAACGCAGGATTGTCTATTTTCCCAATCTATCAAGATGGAGGATACTATTCTGAATATTTCGGAAAAACGCTTCAAGGAAGTTATGATGCAGTAACAGCAATTCAGCGAGCCAAACGATTAGGATTTACGAACGGAACTACAATTTATTTTGCGGTCGATTTTGACTGTCTAGAGTATGAGACAGATGGTTTAATTATTCCTTATTTCAGACAGATTAATACTGTATTTAATCAATCTGGAATTAATGGCAAACATTATAAAGTTGGTATCTATGCACCAAGATACGTTTGTACTAAAGTATATGAAGCTGGTTTAGCCGAATATTCATTTGTAGCAGACATGTCTACTGGTTTTAGTGGGAATCTAGGATACGCTATTCCGGAGAATTGGGCTTTTGATCAATTTTTTGAGTTTACTTTTTCATCTTCACCATCATTTGATTTAGATAAAGTTGGTTTTTCTGGAAGAGATTCAGGATGTCGTCTGTGTGAAAATCAACCTGATTTTTCAGATGATGAATTATTGCAGGAAGCAAGAGAAAAGTATGTTAAGAATATAGCTAAAGCTACAGGATATTTAGATAAAATTGTAGGAACTGAGTTAAGTTTTGATAACGCAGAATATAATCTAGGTACAATTGCAGGTAGTGGAGTTTCGATGTCAACAAAATTGAAGCTTTCTACAAGTTTAAATCAACATCCAAATAGTCCTTATAGTATCAATATTAGTTGGGAGGGTGATGATTTAAGTCCAACATGTAAATCTCAAATAGAAGCTGTTTCTGCAATGTATGAGAGTGATGTTGAATTAAGTTCACTTATCACTACAACGCTTGCAGAAATGGCAATTGGAGCAAAAGTTGGGACAATTTCATTCTTAGCAACTCCTATTTCAAGCACAGTGTTAAGAATCAATATTATCTGTGAAACGGATAGTCTAATGGATTTCGCTGGAGTTGTTGGAAATGTTTCATGCGAATTTGAATCTATTATTACAATTAATACATCAGAGTATGGAAAAGAATTCAATCTTGAAACGCTTTCTGTCGCATTAATTGTTGCTGCATGTGCCTGCCTATTATTTGCTGCAGCAAGTGGAAGTGGAACTGGTATTATAGTATCTCTTTTAGAAGCACTTTCCGGAGTTTTAATGCCGGCAGGAGTATAATTTAAAATAGTTGAATAAACTTATTAAATATATGTAAAAAACTTCTAAATTAGAATTGAGAATGAATGAAAAAATAAATGAAAAAGTTTGAATTTATAAATCAACAAAATTTATTTTTTGGATAATATATTAATTCTCAACGCAATGCTTTCTGGAGCTAATTACAGAGCCTCACTGATAAAATTTAAAGAGGGATAGACTTTTAAATAAGTTGAAAGCCTATCCTTTTTATCTATTATTAATATAAATTGTCCTAAGTTTAAAGTTTTAAAAAATTGATAAAACCATAGTAAAGCATGAACTTCAACTAACTTTTATTTGGTATATTCTTGTTTTGTAAGAGTATTAATAAATTTTTCGCTTTTTCAGAATTTGGATCAATAACAACCATCACAAACATTTTATTTTTGAATAAAATTATAATTTGATTTTTTAATTTCTTATATCCTAAAACATCTTCGTAATGAAAACATTTTTTTGAATAATCAATAATAAGAGTAAATTGACTATCCTCAAATGTTATTTTATAAGGAATTTGATTTTTTTTATATAACAATTGATATCTATTCCACGATACAGAGAAACTTTTTTTCTTAGCGTAACAAGCGAGGAGATTCACAAAGATAACACTCATACCCCCGAGAAATAGCAATATATATCCAAAAATTTTATACTCTTTCAACATAGGAGTAAGGCAAAGCATGATAACAATAAGAAAAAGGCAAAAATAATTTCTTTTTTTTAAATTAGGAAAAATCCCTCCTTCATAATATACTTCTTTTAATATATCTTTAGTAATAATTCCTTCAATTTCAATCATGTTAGACCTCTTTTCTTTAGAAAATTTTTCTACCACATTTCTATTGGTTTAATATCCGAACTAAGTTGGTTTACACTATTCGGGAAATTGTTATGTATTTCCTGGTTCAATGCTTCATCTGTAATATCGATTGGATAAAGATAAATCATATTTTCAGATATATATGCTGTATATTCCTTTTCATAATCATAAACTGGAATCAGATCATAACAATTCTCAATACTTCTAGGTTGAAGAGTGACATTAACTTGAGATCCATACATTTTTTGCTCAGCTACATATGTACCAAGAATACCTGTGTTTCCATTTTTATCTAATTCTAAAAATGTTTGGATTTGATATCCTTTCGCATTGATATCAGCATTACTGAAATACTGTATTGCATTTAATGATTCATTGTAATTTGTATTTCCATCAAACTGTACATCTTTGAACAATTCAGGAAGATTTACAAAATCTGTCTTTGAGTAATCTAGATCAAACTTCTCTTCAAATTCTTGAATCAAAGTTCTTTCTCTTTCCATCATTTCTTTTAAAAACGGTGTATCATCAAAAATAACCGAACCGTCATTTTGAACTGTTATATTTCCTGAAGCTGTGATTGTGTCAAAATATAAAGGCCCATGATAGATAACATTCATATAGTCTACAGAATATTTTTTATAGTCTGAATCAGTAGATGTAATAGTCATTTTTTCATTATTAATGGTGTAGTCATCTTCAGTGCTCTGCAGATCATAAATATAAGAAATTCCATTTTCACTAAAACTGTAAGAAACGGTTGCATTTTCTTCTATATTTTGAATAAATATTTCCGGATGATCTTTTACATTTTCTTCTACCGTTATATGCCACTTTCCATCTTCATGATCTTTATAATCTAAAGCTTGCGCCGTTAGATTCCAAAAATCTTCACGTACTTGATTCGAAACTTGATTCAAGAAAAAATATAGAGCTAATAACAATACTCCCAGTATCAACAACAGCACTACAATTACTTTCTTTTTAAATGTTTTCTTCATTTTAAACTGGTCTCCATATTCTCATATATATAAATAATAATTGGCTTGTACTATTAATAATCTAATATAGTCAAATAATTATTATCAGAATTAATTTAATCAACGTTGCAATAGAAAAATTTATTTGCGGATTTAAAACTACTCAAAGAAAGTAAATGTAAGCATATAATAAGCTTCTTTTTTACCTAGATCTAATTTCTCTGGATTATAAAAGTCTTCTGTATTCGCAAATAGGGAATCGTCTGAACTTTTCCAATAAATATTGGAGATTACCGGGAATTCCACACCATCTTCTACACTAACTTTATCTGTTGTTGCATAATGAGATGTTACCCCATGAATTCCAAACGATGGTTCTATCGTTTCAAAAGGTCTGCCACCACTTATTAATGAATAGCCTTGTTCAGCATTTACATTTTTATAAAGTATCGTTGCTTCGAGTAAACTATCCTTTACAAGGAACCAGAATGTATCGCCGCTGAGTTCTAGATCAAACTCTTGAAGATTTTTCCATGATTGATTGTCCAACTGGTATATTTTACAAGTTAGTTTACTATAGTTTTTATCAAACGAAACTTCAAATGGTGAATAAGATGGAACACTTATCGCATTAAGATAGAATTCTTCTTTATCTGTAGTTTCTGATCGATGAAATACATTTTTATCAGTTTTCTCAGGTACAGAATCTGAAGTCGATCCATTGGATACAGTAGACGTGTTATTCATTGCAGCTTGACTTGGACTTTGATTGCTGCATCCAAATAAGCTAATACACATAAAACCTACTAAGAGCACTTTGATTGATTTTTTCATATTAAGCTCCTATCTAGTGCTGTTTTAAGCACAAAATTAAACCAATTTTAAAATTATGGTCAGACACGCATTTTATTAAGTAATGCAAAAAGAAGATATCTAAAATTTTGATTCTTATATACGTGAATGTAAATCCTGTTATGCATTTTCTTGTAGATTGGGCAATACAAACAGTATTAAAGTTTCTTCAATACGGTAATATATAATCAAAAAGGTGGAATTAATAATATCCACCATGACGAGGTTCTACTGCATTTTCATTATCGGTGAGCTCTTTAAGTATATTTTCTTTTGCTTCAGCAACAGTAATAGAATTAGGATTCGTTTTACTATTATACGATTCATACACAATGTCATAATCCTGTGTTAATTCGTTAAAACTTGTTGCATCAACAAGTTCAACTTCACCAATCAGATATCCTCCATTTGGCAATTCTAAAACTTTTTCATCTTCAGAATAACCAGCAAATAAATCATATTGCGCTTCAAACGCTGAATCATATTGTGTTTCAGATGCTAAAGCTGTAGATAATGAAGATAATATCATTCCACCTAGTAAAACAGATAAACATAATAATCTTTTCTTCATTATATTCGTCCTTTCTATTGAATGAGGTTTTTCTTAATTCCAACACTTGATTATCTTTTTAAATTCTTATAATTCCTGAAATGCTTTTTGAACCCATCTAAATTATATATTGCCTTTATAGAATGAAACAATTAATTATGTTTATCAGGGCAAAAAAATGCTTAAAAGGTTAAAAATGAAGAGTTCGTTTGATATATAGGTAAATTAGATATAAAACAACATTTCATTTTAGAGTCGAAAAATTAATCGATCATTAACTTAGAGCATATTATCTAAAGTATTAAAGCAATTTTCTTAGTTTCATTTTGTTTATCGCATACCATACGCTTTGATGAAAAAGAATAGTTTAGATATGCACTAGAATAGCATCTTCTTGTGTGAAAAAGGTAATTCATATTATATACTTTTGTGTAAAAATCGTATCTAAATCGTTTACCAAGAACATTTTTTATAAAACTAAATCATATGAAGCAATTTCTTTATCTTTCAAACTTAGGTTAAAATTCATTACTTGCATTATTAAGACTAAATATTACTTCTATAGTTTGATTTGATTCGTCAAATTTAACATTAGATATAGAACTTATTCTTTTATCAATTTCATCCGTTATAGTTTTTACTTTTGAAAGAATTTCAATAGAATCATTTGAGAAAATAAATTGGATTATCATAGATTTTTCTTTCATAAATGACTTAACAATAATATATCTTCTATGGTTAAAGTTTTTACATGAATTGATTGCTGCAGAAATCATTTCATTGAACAAATATACTTGTTGATTAGAAGATAAGCATTTTAAGTCTCCGTCTAATAATGTTGTGGTTACATATATATCATTCTCAGTTAATTCTTGCTGCTTTTCATTTAAAACAATAGACAATGATAAAGAATTACTATAAATTGTATTGAATTTTTTATAAGTTTCATCTGATAGGATATATATTTCTTCTTCTAATTCTTTATATTTTTTGTTATTTATTAAAACTGTTAAATTTGTGCAGGTTTTTAGCAAGTCGTGAAGAAAATTAAAATTTGTATTATACTGATTCAAAAGGTATTGATATCTTGATTCAAGAAGTTCTTGATTTAATTTTGAAATTTCTAAATTTTTTTTCAAATTTGAGACTTTAATGACATAGTATTGTATTAAACAAATCAAGAAAATCACTGGCAAACAGAACAAAAAAATATTCAAAAGAATATGATCTCCTATAAATAATGTATTGTAATCTCCAAAATAAAATAAAAACACTAGCACGATGAGGAGAGGTATAAAAAGAAAATAAAACCTTTTCGATAAATTAGATTCGATTGATTTGTAAGCATAATTTATTACGGCCGCTGATGTATAATATATTACTTGAGACAAAGTAATTATCATTAACATCAGTATTAAAGGGTTTTCTATCCATTGATCTATCCGAAAATTCTGTATTAAAAATACAGACAATGGTTCCCCAATCCCAATAATCAAGTAATATAACAAGAAAAATAAAGTCTTTTTCTTCCAATCATCATAAAACACAATTAATACTTCAATATACAGTAAAAAGAACATTAATAGTTTATTTAATGGATTTAAACCGTTTTGATTAAAAATTAGAACTATAAAACAAGAAACAAAAAATGTTAAACAAATAAACCATTTATCATTATTCCTTAATGATAAATATTTACATAAAAAATATATAAGGAAAATTATGTTTAAGATTGTAGCAACATAAATCATAGACTTTTGTGTAAATGAATAAAATATTCATTAGTGAATTCTTTTTTATATTTTTTTGAAAGTGGATTTTTTTCTCCATTAGAAATAAAAATATCTTTCCAATCTTTTGAAAAACCTGTTACATAATCTAAATTAACATAAAAAGATTTATAAGATTGACAGAATGTATATCCTTCCATTTTCTCCATCCAATATTTTAGGGTACATTTAGTATGAATTTTATTTCCGTTAGTAAAGTTTAAAACAGAATGCCTATCCAGGAATTCAATATATAAAATATCTTTATAATAAATTCTTTTACGAGATAATTTTTCATCATAAAATCCAGAAAGTCTATCTTTATATCTAAATAAGAGCTTATCCATTTCTTCTTCAAAAATTTCTTTTTCAATAGGTTTCAAAAAATACCTCTGTGCTTCTATTGTATATCCTTCTATCAAATATTTTTGATAATTAGAAGTTATAACAATTATAGAATCACGATTCTTTTCTCTGAATCTTCTTGCAAAATCAATTCCATTTGTATTCTCCAACTGAATATCTAGGAAAATAAAATCATATTCTTCATAATAATCAGATGATTCATAATTATTTAATATATTAATTTCAATATCGATTTTATTTTTTTTAAAATAAGATTGTAAATACTCTATTAAAATTTTTCTATCTTTTAAATCATCTTCACAAATTAATATTTTAATCATTTTTCCTCCTTTTAATAATTATACACTCCAGCCGTTGTTTTTGACTACATCGCAAATTCAAAAATCTATGTTATTGGAACAAGCAATATTTCCCTAACAAAAGAATTGCTAAGGAGCATAACAATAAAAAAAAAATATATATTTGAATAAATAATATTTCTCTTCATTTACTAATACTTTATTTTTATGATCCATGACCCACACTTTACAAATAAGCAACATACTTATAATATACAGCTAATATCCAGGATTACCGAAATATACAAAAAAACGCCATTCCTTTGAATGACGTTATGTTTATATTGGCTGGGGTACCTGGATTCGAACCAGGG
>NZ_KI271054.1:16933-17373 GCF_000469305.1 Faecalitalea cylindroides ATCC 27803 | reverse complement strand
TTGGTTTTACAGATGGTCTTACTTTCATTTTAATAGTCCTCCTATTTTCTTCTGAATGTAATACGCCCACGTGTTAAATCATACGGTGAAATTTCAACGGTTACACGATCACCTGGTAAAATGCGAATGTGATGCATACGGATTTTACCAGAAACGTGAGCTAAGATTTCGTGCCCGTTTTCCAATTTAACTTTAAAAGCTGCATTGGGTAATGTGTCTTGTACGATACCATCAAGTTCGATCATATCCTGTTTTGCCATGGATTTCAAATTACCTCCCTTATTAAAAATGAAATGATACAGGCATAAAAAGCCATTTATCATTTTACCAAACAAATCGCATTTTTAAAAGCAAAAAGTAACTTTTCATTCCAAGATACAAAAAAAGCCTTTAAAAGGCTTTATTTTTTTAATGGAGCAGGTGATGAGAATCGAACTCAC
>NZ_KI271054.1:0-16833 GCF_000469305.1 Faecalitalea cylindroides ATCC 27803 | reverse complement strand
GTAAGGCAGATGCTCTCCCAACTGAGCTAAGCCTCCAAGTGCCTCTCAATGTTAACATTTCCCAACGATAATGTCAATAACTTTTTTTAAAATGGAGCAGGTGATGAGAATCGAACTCACGTAGTCAGCTTGGAAGGCTGAAGTTCTACCATTGAACTACACCTGCATGTTCAGGATTTGGCTGGGGTACCTGGATTCGAACCAGGGAAATGCCAGATTCAGAGTCTGGTGCCTTACCGCTTGGCTATACCCCAATGCGCTTAGATATTATATTATTTTTTTTTATAATTTACAATAGAAAATTATAAAAAAAAGGAACGTTTGTGTTTAAGATAACTCAAACATTCCTGTATACAGCTTATAATACATTCCTTTTTGTTCGATCAAATCATCATGACTACCACGTTCTTTGACATCTCCATGATCTAGAACAAGGATCACATCCGCATTTCGAACAGTTGATAAACGATGCGCAATGACAAAGACCGTTCTTCCTTCCATCAATTGATCCATACCCTTTTCAATCAAGCTTTCTGTATGCGTATCAACTGAACTGGTTGCTTCATCCAAGATCAATACAGGTGGATCAGCAACGGCAGCTCTGGCAATAGCCAACAATTGTCTTTGACCAGCCGATAAGTTACCTCCATCGTTATAAACAGGGGTATCATACCCTTGTGGAAGTCTTCGAATAAATGAATCCGCATTGGCTAGCTTTGCTGCTTCGATGCATTGTTCATCACTGGCTTCTAAATTACCAAAACGTATATTATCCATAATTGTGCCGCTAAATAAATGCGTATCCTGCAAAACCATTCCTAACGATCTTCTCAAATCCGCCTTTTTAATCAACTTGACATCGATTCCATCATATGTAATTGAACCATTTTGAATGTCATAGAAACGGTTGATCAAATTCGTAATCGTTGTTTTCCCAGCTCCTGTAGCCCCAACAAAGGCAATCTTCTGTCCCGGTTTGGCAAATAAATTGATATCATGAAGGATCGTTTTCTTTGGGGTATAGCCAAAATCAACATGATGAAAACGAACATCTCCTTTTAATTCCACATATTCAATTCCATTCTCACGAGGATGACGCCAAGCCCATAGCCCCGTGTTTTCTTTAGTTTCAATATATTGATCATTTTCTTTTCGAACATTGACCAAAGTAACTCTACCTTCATCCACTTCAGGATCCATATCCATTAATTCAAAAATTCGCTCAGCACCAGATAAAGAAGTTAGTAATAAATTCAATTGCATGGTGAATTGATTGATCGGCATTGCAGCTTGACGAACAAAGACAAGATAGCTTGCCAAAGAACCAACATCCATCGTTTGCTGCAAACACATATACCCGCCTACAACAGATACGATCGCATAATTGATATATGATAACGAGACCACCATAGGTACAATCGTTTGAGAATAACCCTGAGCTTTTTGAGAGCTCTTTTGCAATTTCCTATTGAAATGCTCAAATTGAGTTTGATTGGCGTTTTCATGATTGAAAACTTTTACGACTTTCTGTCCTGAAATCATCTCTTCAATAAACCCATTGATCAAACCGATGTTTTTTTGCTGCAAAGAGAAGTAGGATTTGCTCTTTGCACTGGAGAATCGTATATAGGCAAACATGAACACATAGAAAATCAAGACAACAAGTGATAAGCGCCAACTCAATACAAACAATAAGATTAACGTACCAGTTACTTGTATGAAACTCTGGATCATCATCGCAAATGAATTATTCAAAGCATCCGATACAGTATCCACATCATTGGTAAAGCGTGACATCAATTCCCCATGGGAATGTGTATCAAAAAACTGCAACGGAAGTTTCTGCATGATGTGAAACAAATCACGGCGGATATCTTGAACTACTTTTTGGGCTGCTACAGCCATAAGTTGCGTATAGCCTAGTGTCGATAATACACCCACCAGAAAAATCAAAGCCATGATACCAATCTGTATGTATGCCTGATCTAATCCGGTATTTAAAACATCGTTGACAATAGGACGTATCATATACGTTCCAAATAAATTTCCTAGAGCACTAGTCGCAACCAAAATTCCTACAAATACAAAAAAGATTGCGTGATTGCCCATGTAATGCATTAACCTTTGAATGGTTTGTCCTAAATTTTGAGGTCTCATAAGCTTGCCCCCTTCTGTTGTGAAAGATATAAGCCACGATAAAATTCACTATTAGCCAGCAATTCCTCATGCGTACCGACAGCTGAAATTTTTCCATCTTCCAATACCAGTATTTGATCACAGTGAATAATTGAACTGACTCTTTGGGCAATAATGATCTGGGTCAATGATTTCATATTAGCCAAACCTTCCTTGATCTTATGATCTGTATTGGTGTCAACCGCACTGGTTGAATCATCTAAAATTAAGATCTTTGGTTCTTTTAACAAGGCACGCGCAATACAAAGCCTTTGTTTTTGACCTCCTGAGATATTATTTCCTCCTTGTTCAATATACGTATCGTATTTATCTGGCATTTGCTCAATAAACTCATCTGCACAAGCAATCTTACAAGCTTGTTTGATTTGTTCATCTGTCGCATGGGGATTGCCCCAACGTAAGTTTTCTTTGATCGTTCCAGAAAACAATGTGTTCTTCTGTAAAACGATACCCACCATATCACGTAACTGCACCAAATCAATATCTCTGACATCCACTTGACCAATTTTGATGTTACCATCGCTAACATCATATAAACGACAAATTAATTGAACCAAACTCGATTTAGCACTTCCTGTAGCCCCCATGACACCTACTTTTGAACCTGAAGGAATATGCCAGTCTATATCACTTAAAACATTTTCTTTGGCATTTGGATCATATTTAAAATATACATGATTAAAATCAATGGATGCATCTTTCGGTGTTAATGGAAGGGATGGTGATTTTAATTCAATTGGCTCTTGAATGACTTCAACCACACGGTTGCAGGAAGCAATCGATCTTGTCATCAATAGAAATACATTGGAGATCATCATCAAAGAATTCATGATTTGTAAGACATAACTCAAGACACCCGTCAATTCACCTACCTGCATTGTTTGGGCCTGGATCATCTGCACACCAAGGACCATCAAACCAACAATGGCCGCATACATCGTGAACTGAAAAGCCGGCGTATTAAAAGATGCATAGTGAAATGTATCCTGAGAGATTTTTGCCAGATCATGATTGACTTTTTCAAATTTATCTTCTTCATATTCATCTCGCACAAAGGCTTTGATAGCACGAATAGCTGTTAAATTTTCCTGAATGATCTGATTGACACGATCAACAGCTTTTTGTAGATATTTATACATAGGTGCTACTTTGCGAACGATAAAGAATAGAATGATCCCTAAAACAGGTGTTGTAAACAAGAAGATAATAGATAATTCTTTATTGATAATAAATGACATCACAAGACCCAGCAATAAGATCACAGGGCCTCTGGCAAAAGGTCGTATCCCATTGATCAAAGAATTTTGGATCACCGTAACATCGCTTGTAAGTCTTGTGATCAAAGAACTCGTTTCAAAATGATCAAGATTGATAAAAGCATACTCCTGAATCTTTGCGTACTGAATTGATCTTAACTTTTCTCCATAAAGCGTAATAGCTTTTGAAGCATAACGTGCGTATAACAGCCCACAAATCAAAGATAGAAGTGCGCATATCATCATATGGATCCCTTTTTCAATAAAAACGGATGTATCCTTCTGGACAATTCCAATATCGATAATATCGCTCATCAAAAGCGGAATGATCACTTCAAAAGATGTTTCTATGATCACAAATAATATGGCTGCGACAAAATACTTTCTCAACCCTTTTGAATATGTATATAGAACTTTTAATGAAGACATACAAATCCCTTCCCTTTTTTATATAAGTTCGTTCCTTTCAATGGCTAGATTTGCCTTATTTTCATAGATATGAATCAAGTTTATAAAAGAAACGATCAGACAGATAAGTCCCAATACATCAACCAATACACCTACTGAATTGTAAAGAGAACTTGGAATAATGGCTAAAAGTGCACTACCTGTATCAAGGATATTCTGTCCATTCCAAAGATATATTTCCATGGCAATAAAAGAGATCACTAGAAATAACATAAGGATCGATTCTATGATCGTGCTAATCATGATTATCTTTATTGCCTTATCTGTTTGATTTTCCAATTTTTTTAAATACATCAAAGTCAACATACTTATGAATAAATAAAGAATAACCAGCAACGAACAAACATTGCCTGATTTTGGCGAAATACAAAACAATCCCAATGAAAGAATCGTTGAAATACACCAGGTTTTCATCATATTTTAAATCCCTAAGATAATAAAAGAGTACATGATCGTACCCCTTTATTCATTGATCGTTGCGATAACTTCGACTTCAACCAAAACAGCTTTTGGTAAATCTTTAACAGCTACGCAGCTTCTAGCTGGATTGGTCGTGATGTATTCTGCATACACTTCATTAAAAGCGGCAAAATCTTTGATATCAGCCAAAAAACATGTTGTTTTGATGATATTTTTCATACTGGAATTTGCTTCCTTTAAGATTTCAGATAAGTTGATCATCACTTGACGAGTCTGCTCTTCAATCGTAGTTGCCTCGATATTTGATGTTTCAGGATTAATAGCAATCTGTCCTGAAGTATAAACCAACCCCTGGTTAATAATCGCCTGCGAATAAGGTCCAATGGCAGCTGGTGCTTTATTAGTATGTACTGTAATCATTGTTCTGTCTCCCTTCACTCAATAATTTTAAATCCTTCTGATTTTAAACCTTCACGCAATGTATGAATGTGATCAAAATTGCGTGTTTCCACATTAATTCGTAATACACAGTCTGTAATATTACTGCCTTCACTGGCTTTTTCATAGAATACACCTGTTACATTTGCTCCATACTTGGCAATTGTACTCGATACACCTTGAAGCTGTCCTGGTTTATCTTCAAGCTGTATCATAAGTGTATCTGACCTTCCGGATTTCAAAAGACCTCGCTCTATTACCTTGGAAAGGATCGTAACATCGATATTCCCTCCTGATAATAAACAGACAACATTTTTACCTTTTACAGGCACCTTGTTGAACATGACAGCCGCTACAGAAACTGCACCAGCTCCCTCTGTGATCAATTTATGCTGTTCGATCAAAGCTAAGATAGCGCTGGCTACCTCATCATCAGAAACCGTAACGATATCATCGACATATTTTTTACAGATGTCAAAAGTATTTACACCTGGTTCTTTGACTTTGATTCCATCGGCAATCGTCCCCACTTCTTCAAGTTTAACGATTTCATCTTCTTTTAAAGAGGTAACCATGCTGGCAGCACCTTGAGCCTGTACTCCATATACCTTGATGGCTGGATTTAAAGACTTTAAAACATAGGCAATTCCTGAAATCAAGCCACCGCCACCAACTGGTACGACAACAGCTTCAACATCAGGAAGCTGATCTAAGATTTCCAAACCTATCGTACCTTGGCCGGCAATGACATCTTCATCATCAAAAGGATGAATAAATGTATATCCTTCTTTGTCTCTTAATTCAATAGCTTTATTATAGGCATCATCATACACCCCAGGAACCAGGCAGACTTTCGCCCCATATTCCTTCGTTGCCTCAACTTTTGAGATAGGTGCTCCATCTGGAAGACAAATGATCGAAGGAATATTATTTTTAGTAGCCGCCAATGCGACTCCCTGGGCATGATTACCAGCTGAACAGGCAATGACACCACGTTCTTTTTCTTCCTTTGATAATTGAGAAATCTTATAATAAGCTCCTCTTAGTTTAAAAGATCCTGTATTTTGAAGATTTTCCGTTTTTAGATAGACGTTGGATTCTGGATCGATCTTTGGTGCATAAATCAAATCGGTCTTTCTGGCAACGTCTTTCAATACAAAACGAGCATGATAGATCTTATCTAGACTAAGCATTTTCATCCTCCTTTGATAAAGCCGCCAATTGTTCGATCAATTGTCTTGCGGCTCTGGCTGAGCGTCCACTCTTTCTTAAGGCAAACTGCTCTGCTTTTAAGGCTAATTCTTTTTCATCCATCTTTACATTGTACTGTTTAGCTAAACCATAAACAATATCTAAATACAAATCTTTCTTTGGTTTTTCAAAATATACCTTGATACCAAATCGTTCAGATAAAGAAATGGTTTCCTGCATCGTATCCTGACGATGGATCTCATCTCCTTCGCGAGCCTGGAAAGTTTCTTTTACTAAATGACGACGATTGCTGGTGGCATAGATCACCGTATTATGACAGCGAACGGAAACACTTCCTTCCAACACAGCCTTTAAAGCACTAAATTCATCATCATTATCTTGAAACGATAGATCATCTATAAATAAGATAAATTTTAATGGATTACTGGAAAGAAGATCCAACAATCTTGGTAATAGATACAATTGTTTTTTACCAAGTTCGATCAAACGCAATCCTTTATTCGAATATTCATTGGCAATGGCTTTTACCGTTGCCGATTTTCCAGTTCCTGCATCTCCATACAATAATACGTTGCTGGCAAGATGATCATTTAATAATACTTCTGTATTCGCAATGATTTTTTGTTTTTGTAAATCATATCCGATCAAATCACTTAAGCGAATTGGATCTGGATATTTGACTGGTTCCAAACAAAAATCATGGTCTGTACTTTCCTGAATTTGAAACATCGTATAGCGAGCAAAATCACCAAACCCATATTGATCGATATGAGATAATCTTTCAAAGTAAATTGTTTCCAGATCTACTTCATGACTTTGCCATAAAGCATGCATGCCTTCGAAGAAATCATCTGGTTTCATCTTTGCGTATGAAGATAATATGGATAATTCATGTTTAGCACTTTGAATCATCAGTTCAGGAACATCTTTTCCTGAACTGGCAATTCGCGTCATACAATTTTCTAAAGACAAGATACTATCAGTCAAATACTGCGTCCAATCAGTCATATCTTGTTGATATAAAGCACTGACAAATTTTGCATACCTGGTTTCCGAAGGATGCTTTATCAGCTTATAGAATCGTTGAATTACTTCATCTTCAAAAAGATCTCTGAAGATGACAAACTGGTGTTTCATTTATTAATGATAGCCCCTTTATCGGCACTGGAAACCATCTTTGCATAACGAGCCAAATACCCAGTCACATCCGTTTTGACCTTGATTGGCATCTCTTTTTTACGTTTTTCAATTATTTCATTTGAAACTTTTAGTTCAATTTTGTGTTCTGGAATATTAATAGAGATGATATCACCATCTTTGACATAGGCAATCAGTCCACCTTGAACGGCTTCCGGTGAAATGTGTCCAATAGCCGCTCCTCTTGTAGCTCCAGAGAATCGCCCATCTGTTATCAAGGCAACTTCTTTATCCAATCCCATTCCGGCAATCGCACTTGTTGGTGATAACATTTCACGCATTCCAGGACCTCCAGAAGGTCCTTCATAACGAATCACGACAACATCTCCTGCTTCGATCTTACCGCCAAAGATTCCTTGAATAGCTTCTTCCTCCGAATCAAAGACCTTCGCTGGTCCTTCATGAACCAACATCTCTTTTGCCACGGCAGAACGCTTAACAACACAGCCATCTTCTGCTAAATTTCCTTTTAATACCGCAATACCACCGGTTTGTGAATATGGATTATCAATTGGACGAATGACATTTAGATCTTTATTGACATGTCCTACTAAATTTTCTTTTAAAGTTTTACCGGTAACAGTCATAACATCGGTATGAATCAAATCCTTTTTTACCAATTCATTTAATACAGCATAGACACCACCAGCTGCATCCAGCTCTTCAATATATGTAGGTCCTGCTGGAGCTAAGTGGCATAGATTTGGCGTTCTTGCACTGATTTCATTGGCAATATCCAAATTGATCTCAATACCACATTCATTGGCAATTGCAGGAAGATGCAACATAGAATTGGTTGAACATCCTAGAGCCATATCTGCCGTTAAAGCATTTTCAAACGCTTCTTTTGTCATGATATCTCGTGGTCGAATATTTTTGCGATACAATTCCATAACTTGCATACCTGCATGTTTGGCAAGTTCAATACGTTTTGAATATACAGCAGGAATTGTACCATTTCCGGCAAGTCCCATACCAAGAACTTCCGTTAAACAGTTGTGTGAATTCGCTGTATACATACCCGAGCAGGAACCACAGGTAGGGCAAGTATTTAATTCATATTCTTTTAATTCTTCTTTACTGATCTTACCAGCCTGATAGGCACCCACAGCTTCAAACATGCTGGATAAAGATGTCTTATGTCCTTTTACATGTCCTGCCAACATTGGCCCCCCTGAAACAAAGATCGTTGGTACATTGATCCTTGCAGCTGCCATTAATAAACCTGGCACATTCTTATCACAGTTAGGAATCATAACAAGAGCATCAAACGCATGGGCTAAAGCCATG
Source organism: Faecalitalea cylindroides ATCC 27803 (assembly GCF_000469305.1). Taxonomy (GTDB): domain Bacteria; phylum Bacillota_I; class Bacilli_A; order Erysipelotrichales; family Erysipelotrichaceae; genus Faecalitalea; species Faecalitalea cylindroides. Next base: position 8,356 of record NZ_KI271054.1, on the reverse strand, counting down.
GCTTCAGTTGAATCGGCAATCAGATCACGTGTTACCAACGAATACTTCATGCCCTTATGTCCCATCGCAATCCCATCGCATACCGCAATAGCCGGGAATACTATAGGTGTTCCTCCAGCCATAGAGACACCCATCTTAACAGCTTCACAAATCTTATCCAGATTCATATGCCCTGGAACGATTTCATTATAGGAACTTACGATTCCAACCAAAGGTCGCTCAATTTCTTCTTCTGTTAGACCAAGCGCATGTAATAAAGAGCGCTGCGGTGCTTTATCAAACCCTGATTTCATTACTTTGCTATCCATAATTATTCCTCTCACTTCTAAACATTAAGACAATCCCAAAGGATTGCCTTATTTTTTTAGTTATTGATCAGTTTATCTTCATCAGACCAGCTATATAGCTTACGTACATCTTCACCAACTTTTTCACATGGATGTTCGGCAGCCAGCTTGCGCATTGCCTTAAAGTGAACTTGGTTACCAGCTTGTGACATATCCAATAGGAAGTCTTTGGCAAATGTTCCATCCTGAATATCGCTCAAGATCTTACGCATTGCCTTTTTCGTATCTTCTGTGATGATTTTTGGTCCAGAAATGTAATCTCCATATTCAGCTGTATTGGAAATTGAATAACGCATTCCTGCAAATCCAGATTGATAAATCAAGTCGACGATCAACTTCATTTCATGAATACATTCAAAATATGCATTTACTGGATCATATCCGGCTTCTGTCAAAGTTTCATATCCTGCCTGCATCAAGGCTACAACACCACCGCAAAGAACTGCCTGTTCACCAAATAAATCGGTTTCTGTTTCGGTACGGAATGTTGTTTCAAGCACACCAGCACGGCTTCCTCCAATACCAGCTGCATAAGCTAAACCGATATCCCATGCATCTCCTGTCGCATCCTGTTCAACCGCAATTAGACAAGGTACACCTTTTTGGGCTTCGTATTCGCTACGAACAGTATGTCCCGGTCCTTTTGGTGCGATCATAATAACATTGACATTTTTTGGTGGAACGATGCATCCAAAGTGGATATTGAAACCATGGGCAAAAGCCAATGTTTTCCCTTCGCTTAGATTTGGTGCAATTTCACTTTCATATACAGCTTTTTGTTTTTCATCCGGAATCAAGATCATGATGATATCGCTCATCTTAGTAGCTTCGGCAACGCTGTATACTTCAAGTCCCTGTGCTTTTGCCTTGGCAGCGGATTTACTGCCTTCATAAAGTCCAACAACAACGTCCACACCTGAATCTTTCAAGTTCAAGGCATGTGCATGTCCTTGAGAACCATATCCAATAATCGCTACTTTTTTTCCATCCAATTTCTGAATATCACAATCTTGCTGGTAATAAATTTTTGACATAATACTCCTCTTTTCTATTCTACCTTTTGATCTTCTGTAGTACGGGTATTTCGATTTAGATACGTACATCCTCTATCTAAAGAAACGATACCCGTTCGACACATCTCCAAAATCCCTATCGGTTGTACCGCAGCAATAAATGCATTGATTTTTGATGTTTCACCGGTTATTTCAACACATAGAGTGTTTGGAGAATAGTCAATGATCTTAGAGCGGAATATATCGACCGCTGATAAGATATCCTGTCTTGTTTCTGGACGATTTCTTAATTTGATCAACGCCAGTTCGCGTTTAACGCTTTGTTCTTCGTCCATTACTTTTACTTCCATAACATTGTATAGCTTTTTACATTGTTTAATGATCTGTTTGCGAACCGAATCATCTCCATGTGTAACGATCGTGATCCTTGAAAGATTAGGATCTTCGGTTTCTCCAACGGTCAAGCTATCGATGTTAAAACCACGTCGAGTAAACATGCTGGAAATACGTGTTAAGACACCCGGCTGGTTGTCAACTAAGATCGCTATTACAAATTTTTCCATCATGCGTCCTCCTTGATCGTAATAATATCTTCAAAAGATCCTCCCGGCGGAAGCATTGGAAGAACAAATTCATCTTTATCTATGTAACAATCAACCAATACTGGACCCTTTTCCTTAAACGCCTGATCTATGACATCTTTCATTTGAGACACATTGCTGATTCGATACCCTTTGATACCAAAGGCTTCTGCCAATTTTACAAAATCCGTTTTACGTTCAAGAACGGTCTGCGAATAATGTTTATCAAAGAATAAATTCTGCCATTGTCTTACCATACCAAGAACACCATTGTTCATTAAGATGATCACAATTGGAAGATTTTGCGTCGCCACTGTAGCAAGCTCATTTAAGTTCATTCCAAAACTTCCATCTCCAGTAAACAATACGGTTCGCTCGTTGGTATACATAGCAGAACCGATGGCTGCCCCAAGGCCAAAGCCCATCGTACCTAAACCACCACTTGTAATAAATGTACGTGGTTTTTTGAATTCATAATATTGGGCAACCCACATTTGATGTTGACCAACATCGGTTACGATCTTTGTATCATCACTTGTATGCTTAGATACTTCCTTGATCAAAGTATATGGGTTCAATTCGTCTTTTGGCATATTTTGATCAATGGATTTTTTACTAAACTCTTTTAATTCTTTGATCCTATTTTGCCATTCAATATTCTCTTTCGGTTTGACAAGTTTCAATATTTCATTTAAAGCCTGTTTAAGATCACCGCCAACACCTAGATCGACCGATACATTTTTATCAACTTCAGCACGATCTATATCAATATGAATGATCTTAGCTTTCGTTGCATATTTGCTGACATTTCCAGTAGCACGATCACTAAATCGAGCTCCTATCGTTAGGATCAAATCAGCTTCATCCTGAGCGATGCTGGATGCATAATCCCCATGCATTCCTTCCATTCCTAGAAATCTCTCATTGTTTCCAGGAATGACCGAAAGCCCCATAAGGGTCGATCCTATAACCGCATCGATCGTATTGGCAAGCTGAATGATTTCTTCAGTCGCATCGGCTGTAATGGCTCCACCTCCCACATAAATATATGGTCGGTTTGCTTCCATAAGCATCTTGGCTGCTTTTTCAATTTTATATTCCTTGGCCGGTCTTTGTTCAATTTTTTCGACCACATCATGTGGTGTATATTCAAATCTGCTTTGTTGAACATCTTTTGGAATATCGACGAGTACTGGGCCCGGCCTTCCTGATTTTGCAATTTTGAAAGCTTCACGAATCGTATCCGCAAGATCTTCAATGTTCTTCACGATAAAATTATGTTTTGTGATTGGTAAAGTGATTCCGGTGATGTCCACTTCCTGAAAACTATCTCGCCCAATTAATGAATTCGGAACGTTTCCTGTGATCGCAACCAAAGGAATAGAGTCCAAGTAAGCTGTCGCAATCCCCGTAACAAGATTGGTAGCACCTGGTCCACTGGTTGCCATAACAACACCGACTTGACCACTTGCTCGAGCATAACCATCAGCGGCATGACATGCCCCCTGCTCATGAGCTGTCAAAACATGCTTGATCCTGTCTTCACGCTCATACAAAGCATCATACAAATCGATGACCTGCCCTCCCGGATATCCAAAAAGAACTTTACATCCCTGCTCGATCAGCGTTTCAATCGTGATCTGTGCACCCGTCAGTAACATATTCTCACCCTTTTCTTCTTTATCGCAATAGTGTATAAGATTTTTATAGCACTTGTTCAATATAAAATCAAGACTTTCACCGTAATTTTTGAAAGTATTTTCATTATTTGAAAAGAATTTACATTATTAAATATTTTTTAATATTGCATCCCCCATCTCACTGGTAGATACTAATTTCATGCCTTCTGTCATGATGTCTGCTGTTCGATATCCTTGATCTAATGCTATAGAAACTGCATTTTCTATATCATCTGCTTCATCAGCCATATCAAAACTATAGCGTAACATCATAGCCGCACTTAAGATACAGGCAATTGGATTCACGATATTCTTACCGGCAATATCTGGAGCAGAACCATGAATTGGTTCATATAAACCACAGCTGCCCTTGCCAAGACTTGAACTGGCAATCATACCAATGCTGCCGGTGATTTCACTCGCTTCATCACTTAAGATATCGCCAAACATGTTTTCCGTTACAATGACATCGAACTGTGAAGGATCTTTACATATCTGCATGGCAGCATTATCGACAAACATTGTTGAATACATCACTTCTGGATATTCTTTTTTCAATTCATCCATGACTTTTCGCCATAATCTTGAAGTATCCAATACATTTGCTTTATCTACCATACAAAGTTTTTTGTTTCGCTTCATTGCCGTTTCAAAGCCGATACGGCCAATCCTATAAATCTCTTCCTCGCTATAAGACATTGTATCTTTGGCAACAAGCTGACCATTTACTTCATTAGTTTCATGGTTTCCAAAATACACACCACCAATTAATTCACGAACGATCACAAAATCAATTCCTTTTTCCACAATGGATTTCTTTAAAGGAGATGCATCTTGTAATTGTGGCCAGATCTTGGCAGGTCGAAGATTGGAATACAATTTCATTTTGCTGCGCAGCTTTAACAATCCTTTTTCAGGACGTAAATGTCCTGGCATTCCTTCCCATTTAGGCCCTCCTATGGCACCTAATAGCACGCTGTCACTGTTTAAACATTTTTCAAGTTCATGTTCAGGAAGTGGTTCGCCATACTTGTCAATGGCTTCACCTCCCATCGCAATATCTGTATACACAAATTCGTGATCATACTTTAAGGCAATTTTATTTAAGATGCGCAATGCTTCTCTTACTATTTCTGGACTGGAACAGTCTCCCCAAATAACACCTATGTTCTTTTTCATCTTATTTGCTCCTTGAACGTAATGAGGCCATTAAGCCACCTTTATCGATGATATCCTGGATAAACTCAGGAAATGGTTCTGCCTGCCACTGCAGATCTTGTGTAATATCATGGATGACACCTGTTTTAAAATCGACATGAACTTCATCTCCAGCCTGGATCTTGTTACAAGCTTCTTCACATTCTAAGATTGGCATACCGATATTGATCGCATTACGATAAAAGATTCGGGCAAAGCTTTTCGCAATCACACAGCCAACTTGACAAGTCTTGATCGCAAGTGGTGCATGTTCACGACTTGATCCACATCCAAAGTTATAACCAGCTACGATAATATCTTCTGGTTTGACCTGCTTGACAAAATCCTTGTCAATATCTTCCATACAATGTGCTGCCAGTGCATTCGCATCCGGGGTATTTAGATAACGAGCTGGAATGATCACATCCGTATCCACATTGTCTCCATATTTAAATACTTTTCCTTGTACGTTTTTCATATTCATTCTCCTATACTTCTTGGATCTGTTATATAACCTGTAAGGGCACTGGCTGCCGCTGTATATGGACTTGCCAAATAAATGCTAGAGCTAATATGTCCCATACGTCCAACAAAGTTACGATTTGTCGTTGAAATACATACTTCATTTTCTGCCAAGATCCCCATGTAACCGCCTAAACAAGGTCCACAAGTTGGTGTTGAAACAACACAACCGGCATCAATAAAGGCTTCCGTATATCCTTTTTGAATACACTCTTTATAAATCTGCATCGTGGCTGGAATGATGATCACACGAACATCTGAAGCAATCTGTCTTCCTTTTAAGATTTGGTAAGCTGCTTTCATATCTTCCATACGTCCATTTGTACAGCTTCCAATGACAACTTGATCGACCTTGATCTTATTTTCACTTGCCGGATGTGTATTTTCAGGAAGATGCGGATACGATACAGTTGGAACTAAACGACTTAGATCAATTGTAATTTCCTTTTCATACTCAGCATCTTCATCTGCTTTATAAATGGTATACTCTCTTTGTGAGCGATTTTTTAAATAATCAATCGTAATATCATCCACTTCAAAGATTCCATTCTTGGCTCCCGCTTCGATCGCCATATTACATATACATAAACGATCATCCATGCTTAAAGATGAAACACCCTCTCCACTAAATTCAAGAGATTTATATAAAGCTCCATCGACACCAATCATTCCAATTAGATGTAAGATAACATCTTTACCACTAACATATGGCTGAAGCTTTCCAATCAAATTAACTTTTATGGCACTTGGAACTTTAAACCATGCTTTTCCTGTTGCCATTCCTGCTGCCATATCCGTACTACCAACACCTGTTGAAAATGCACCCAAAGCACCATAAGTACAAGTATGAGAATCTGCACCAATAATACAATCACCTGCTGTAACGATTCCCTGTTCAGGTAGTAATGCATGTTCGATCCCCATTTTCCCAACATCAAAGAAATTTTTGATATCATGTTTTTTCGAGAAATCACGACACGCCTTTGACTGCATCGCAGCCTTTATGTCTTTATTAGGAACAAAATGATCTAGCACGATATTGATCTTTTCATTATCATACACTGAATCAAATCCAGCTTTTTCAAATTCATTGATCGCAACTGGAGTCGTGATATCATTTCCTAAGACTTCATCCAAATCAGCCATGATCAACTGGCCAGGTTTAACACTTTCCAATCCGGCATGAGCTGCCAGGATCTTTTGGGTCATTGTCATTGCCATATACATTTCCTCCCTACTGATTATTAATTGCCGAGACCAGCGCTTTGATACCAGCACGAATAATGTCAGTATCTTCGCCTGCTCCCCAGGCTCTATGTCCATCTTCACAAACAATTCCTACATAACTTGCGGCTCTAGAATGTGAACCATCATCCAAAGAGTGTTCTGAATATGTCTCTAGACTGAAACTGTTTGGAAGCATTTGTTTTAAGGCATTGGAAACTGCATCCAAGCGCCCATTCCCTTTATCATATATTTGATGCACCTGATTGCCAAAACGAGCTATCACATGGGCTTCAATTTCATCGCCCTGCACAAAGTGAGCTTCCAGGACTTCGACTGGACGACTTACATTTAAATATTCCTCTTTAAAGATCGAGTAGATTTCATCCGGTTTTAATTCTGCATGTGATTTATCGGATACATCTTTTACGCGATAACCAAAATCCTCTCGCATCTTGGCTGGCATGACATAGCCATAACTCTTTTCTAAAATATAACCAATACCGCCTTTTCCAGATTGTGAATTGATACGAATGACATCGGCATCATATTCACGTGATACATCATGAGGATCAATAGGCAAATACGGAACATTCCATTTATGCAAATGATTTTCTTCTCGATAATTCATACCTTTGGCAATGGCATCCTGATGCGAACCAGAGAAAGCGGCAAAAACCAAAGATCCAGCATATGGCTGACGACAAGACACATTCATACGTGTCACTTCTTCATATACTTCACAAATATGTGGCATATTTGAAAAATCAAGTTTTGGGCCCACTCCATGTGAATACATGTTCATAGCCAAAGTGATCGCATCCACATTTCCTGTTCTTTCTCCATTTCCAAATAAACAACATTCCACGCGCTGTGCTCCTGCCAATAAGGCAAGTTCTGTATCGGCCACACCAGTTCCACGATCATTATGTGGGTGTGTCGACAAGATCACCGCATCACGATAATGAAGTCGATCGCTGCAGTATTCGATCTGATTGGCATAAATATGTGGCATGCTCATTTCAACAGTTACCGGTAAATTGATGATCATTGGTCTATCCATCGTTGGCTGCATGACATCAAGAACCGCATTACATACTTCCAATGCATATTCCGGTTCCGTACCGGTAAAGGATTCAGGTGAATATTCAAATAAGAAATTTCCTTCATACTCCTCGGATAGTTTCTTGACTAACTTAGCACCTTCCACTGCTATCTGTTTTATTTCTTCTTTTGATTTTTTAAAGACCTGCTCTCTTTGGGCAACCGATGTAGAGTTATAAAAATGAATGATAGCTCTAGGAGCCCCTTTTACAGCTTCAAACGTTTTACGAATGATATGATCTCGACACTGGGTCAAAACTTGAACAGTCACATCACTAGGAATCATGTCATTTTCAATGATCGTTCGTAAAAATTCATATTCGGTTTCACTGGCAGCTGGAAACCCAACTTCAATTTCTTTAAAACCAATTTCCAACAACAGTTGATAAAACTTAAGTTTTTCTGACAAACTCATTGGAATCACAAGAGACTGATTACCATCTCTTAGATCGACCGAACACCATATGGGCGCTTTTTCTATATGATCTTTTTTGACCCAACGGTATTCATTGACTGGCGGTGCATAATAACCGATTGAATATTTACTGGCATCCATCATTTCTATTTCCTCCTTTTTGCCAAGAACCTCAAGAGATAAAAAAACGTCTCTCAAGGTAAAAAATTCCTTAAGAGACGAGAATAAACCCGCGGTACCACTCTTATTGTCGTAACACGACCCCTCAGTACGA
>NZ_KI271053.1 GCF_000469305.1 Faecalitalea cylindroides ATCC 27803 | reverse complement strand
CTCTCACTTATCTATCACACCGGAAATGACTAAAATGACAAAAAAAATGAAATAAAATAATTATTTTTTTATATTTTATAAGAATGCAAAACAATGAGGGTGATCATTATAAAGATTCTGATATCTTTATGCATATATGTGTCATTCAATAGGGAATAGTGATATGATGGCTCTATAAGGAGGTATCTATATGTGTACCAGTTTTACGTATTATAACAACGATTTTTATTTAGGAAGGAATTTAGATCTAGATTGTGGCTTTGGTGAAGAAGTAGTCATAACGCCACGTGAATATAGATTTCAATTTAGACATGAACCAACAATAGAGAAACATTCTGCAATGATTGGAATGGCAACAATTGTCGAAGGATATCCTTTGTATGCCGAGGCGATCAATGAACATGGTTTGGGAATATGTGGTTTGGAGTTTAAAGGAAATGCCAAATACTTTGATTTAATGGATGGCAAAGATAACATTGCTCCTTTTGAAATTATTCCGTGGATCCTATCGAATTGTGTGACTGCCAAGGAGGCAAGAAGTTATTTTGAAAAGATGAATATAATTGACGAAGATTTTGCTCCTAACTTGCCATTATCACCTTTACATTGGATCATTGCGGATAAAGATGATTGTTTTGTGGTTGAGTCAACAAAAGATGGTTTGATGATCTATGATAATATTTTTGGAACTTTGACTAATAATCCGCCATTTCCATATCATCTTTCAAATATGATTAATTATTTGAATTTGACTCCAAAGTATCCAGAGAATCGTTTCAGCAAACGTTTGGATCTAGAACCATTTGCCAATGGAATGGGAGCTTTAGGTTTGCCAGGAGATGCATCAAGTCCTTCAAGGTTTGTAAAGACTGTATTTTTAAAAGAGAATATGACATCATCTGGAACAGAAGAAGTAAATGTTCAACAATATTTTAGAGTATTGAACCAGGTGTCTATGATCAAAGGTTCTGTTATCACAAAAGAAAATAGAGAAGATTACACTGTCTACTCGGCATGTATGAACGCTACAAAAGGAATTTATTATTATCAGACATATGAAAATATGCATATCAACAGTGTATGCATGCATGATGAAAATTTGGATTCTTCTGTGTTAATTGCTTATAAATTAGACAAAACTATAAATTTTTTAAAGTCTAATTCAAAAGCTTAAGAGTTGATTTTAGTTATGTTATACTTTCTTTAATCAAGACAGGAGATCAGTTTATGAAGGATTTAAAATTAGTTATTTGTGATATTGATAGTACGTTGGTTGATTCAAAAAGGAATCTTATGCCTACGACAAGAGAAACGATAGAGAAATTACATGAAAATGGAGTTTATTTTGGAATTGCCTCAGGTAGACCTTTAGATGAACTACAAAGATATGCCAAAATATGGGGATTAAGTTTTGAATTTGATTTTGTGATTGGGATGAATGGATCTGAGTTATGGGATAATATTCACCAAAAGGAATATAGCTATTTCAAGTTAAAGAAAGAATGGATCAAGGAAATTATTGAATTTATGCGACCTTTTAAATCAAATTATTTTATCTATTACCATGGTAAATTACTTGCCAAAGGAATCGACGATATGATGATCAAATCAGCTCATACAAGTGACAAGGAGATTGTTGTTGCTAAATCAGATGCCGATTTTTATCAGGAGGAAAACGCAAAGATCATGTTTAGGGTCACTGAGGATATCATGCCTGAAATAGAAGCCTATGTTGAAGCTCATCCTAATGAAAATTACAATGGATTTAAAACACAGACTACATTAATGGAATTTGCGGATAAACGTATTAATAAATCGTATGCGCTCAAAAAGATTTGTGAGATGAATGATTTTGAATTGGAAAATGTGGCTGCCTTTGGGGATACGACTAATGATAATGAGATGCTTGAGGTAAGTGGCTTGGGCGTATGTATGATCAATGGAAGCGATGATACCAAGGCAGTTGCAGATGATATTACACTTAAATCAAATAATGAAGATGGTGTCGGAGACTATTTAAGGACACATTTTTTAGATAAACTTCAATAATTTTAAGATATTTTTGTTTTTTACTTAAAATAAAGGAAATAACTAATAATAATTCTTAATTTTAATGGTTGTTTTACTTGAGTGTTATAGTAAATAGTTGTACAATGTAAGTGTTAGGAGGTTCGTTAACATGGAACTAAAAGGATCAAAAACAGAACAGAATTTATTAAATGCATTTGCAGGGGAAAGTCAAGCTTGTGTAAAATACCAATATTATGCTTCTCAGGCAAAAAAAGACGGGTATGTAAAAATCCAGAACATCTTTGAAGAAACTTCAAAAAATGAAAAAGAACATGCAAAATTATGGTTTAAAGCTTTACATGGAGGTAAAGTTCCAACAACAACAGAAAACTTAAAAGATGCTGCTGCCGGTGAAAACTATGAATGGACAGATATGTATGTAGAAATGGCAAAAGATGCCCGTGAAGAAGGATTTATCGATATTGCAGAAAAAATGGAAGGCGTAGCCGCTATCGAAAAGCATCATGAAGCTCGTTATAAGGCAATGTTAAAAGAAATTGAAGAAAATACTTTCTTCAACAAAGGTGAAGATACAGTTTGGATCTGCTTGAACTGTGGACACATTCATGTAGGAGCTCAGGCACCAGAAGAATGTCCAGTATGTGCACATGCTCGTGCTTACTTCCAGGAATTAAAAGATCATTACGAATAATTAAAAAATCTCGCTTCGGCGAGTTTTTTTTAGGAAAGGTTTTATTTTTAATATGACTTTTCTTATAATAGATTATATGAAGAAAAAAATAACATCGATCATAGAGGCAAATAATTTATTGAAAGCAGGCTATGTATTAGTCATTGTTGAAAATAAAACAGCTGTATGCATTAAGGAAAGTGCATACTTTTTAATGAATGAGAATTGGCATACGAAAATCAAAGAAGATGATTTTATGGAGATGTTTGAAAATAACACATTCATGATCTGGGAGAATTCATTAGGTGAAGGAATATCTTTGCAAAAAGATGAGGAATATTATGCATGGAGACATAAATATCTTTAAATCGTTTGAAACGTTATGTTTTCAATGATATTATTCAGTTAAAGTTAAGAAGGTGTATTTGATGTCGATAATATCGTTTGCGTTAATTATTGTAATTTCATTTATAGCAGGAATCGAAGGGATCCTTGATGAGTTTCAATTTCATCAGCCTTTGGTGGCATGTACTTTGATTGGATTGGTAACCAATCATTTGCAAGAAGGACTCATTTTAGGGGGATCTTTACAGATGATGGCTTTAGGTTGGGCCAATGTAGGAGCCAGTGTTGCACCAGATGTTACTTTAGCTTCGGTGGCATCTTCAATTTTTATGGTACAGGGATTGAATGGAAGTGTTGCTGGTGAATATGTAATCTCAGCTTCTATTGCGATTGCAATTCCTCTGTCCGTAATAGGGTTATCTTTAACAAAGATATGTCGAACAAAAGCTATAGGACTTGTCCATAAAATGGATGTTGCCAGCGAAACGGCTGATTTTGGCAAGATTGAAAGACTTCAAATGGCAGGCATTTGTATGCAGGGACTACGTGTTGCTATCCCGGCAGCAATTTTGCTGGTGATTCCTTCTCATCTTTATGTAGTTCTTTTTGAGGCTATGCCGCAATGGTTGTTAGAAGGATTAAGTGTAGGAAGTGGTTTGATTCCAGCGTTAGGCTTTGCGATCGTAATCAATGTATTAGCTTCAAAGAAAACATGGCTGTTCTTTGCGTTAGGTTTTGTACTAGCGGCTTTACCAAATCTTACAACAATTGGTTTGGCAGTTATTGGAATTTCGATCACATTGATTTATATGGCTTTGGATAAAGAAGATTATTCAGAAAAAGAATCCTGATCAAATGAATGACCAGGATTTATTTTTTTGTTTCTTTGTCCTTTTTTGCTTTGTATTTATCTGAATCTAAGAAGAACATCGTAAATGTTGCTCTTGATAAAAGTGTGTTCTTGTCATTAAAGATAAATACTTCATAAACGCCTGTTGTTCTACCTCGCGAAATCTCTTGCGCGATACCGATGAGTTTTCCTCCTGTTCCAGGTTTGATATAGTTGATCGTTCCGGTAAGAGTTACACTATCTCTACCTGTTGCAAAAGAAGCTGCACCGGCTACTGTATCCGCCAGCGAGAATAGAGCTCCACCATGAACAAAACCATGAACGTTCAAGATTTGTTCATCAATGATCATTTCCACTTTTGCATATCCTTCCCTAACTTCTGTGACGCGCATGTCATTGGATTGAAGATATTGTGAACTACTGTTTAAGCGTTTCATTAAATCGTTATTGTTTTGAACTGTTTCCATCCCATTTTCTCCTATTTTTTTTAGATATTGTATCACGAAATGTGTTTGGAACAAGTCTTAGTTGGTGTTATAATAATGCCATTAAATTAGAAAGAGGGATATTCGTGTTTGATAATATAGTTGTGCAGATTGCAGTTGCGGTATTAATATTAGGATATGTTGGGTATACGACGTTTAAAAGTATTAAGCTTTATACGGAATATAAAAAAAATTTACCAAATTTTTTAAACACACATAAAGATGCTAAACTGTTCACAGACAATCCGATTTGGTGGATTGGTACAAGTGTCTTGGCTGTTTTTGCCTTTGTGATGATCTTTGTTACAGGGCAATTGGAAACAGAACAGGTATTCTATTTCCGCTTAGCTTATCTAGCAATTGCGGTTATTTTTGTTGGACTTGCCTTAGAAACCTATGTTCGAAAAAGAGTGTATTTGATCGATGAAGGAATTTATTACATTGGGAAAATTTATCGTTTTCGTATGATGGCTAATTTTGAGGTTCGCAGTGGCATTGTTCAAAACATTCGTATTTTAATGAATGATAAGGAAAAATTGGAAGTTTCTAAAAAAATGGGCGTTTATATCAACGATGCTTATGATGAATGGAAAAAACAAAAGAAAGGAAAAAGAAAATGATTCCTTTATTTTTGTCGGATCTGGATGGGACTTTGATTCATGAAGAAAGCGCAATGATTTCTTCAGATGATGTGCAGGAAATAAAAAATTGGCAAAAACAAGGATATTTATTTGGCTTGGTAACAGGACGAGATCGGGTTTTCTGTATGAATCTTTTAAATCGTTATGAGATTGTTCCGGATTGTTTGATCACGTGCAATGGAGCAATGACGTTTTGGAAAGACCATCGGATTGATGCGTCTTTGATTGATTTATCTGTTGCTAAAAATATATTAAAAGAACTAGAGATGTATCTCGATACAATAGATCCTTTTTTTACAGCAGAGGATGGTTCAAATTATTTTCTTCGAGAGGATGATCCAAAACGTATACAGAAAGAATTTGCTTATCTTGGGTGGGTTCGAGAAGAATCTTTGAAAACATACTTGAAAAGCCGAACAGAAGGATTGGCAAAAATTAGTATTGCGGCTAAGAGCCTAGAGAATGTACAGCGTTTGCTTCCCGAATTTCAAGAGAAATTCGCAAATGTGGAAGTGATGACTACTTCAAAAGATTATATTGAGATTACTCGAAAGGCAACCAATAAAGCACATGCGATGACAAAATTGATCGATCATCAAAATCTAAATTTAAAAGAGATTATATTTATAGGGGATGGATCGAATGATATTCCTCTATTTGATATGTTAGAATGTACATATGTAATGCGACATGCATCTGATGCGATACGAAAACATGCTCAATGGGAAGTTTCCGACGTAGCAGAGGCAATAAGGAAAGAAAGAGAGAGTCGATAATATGTCAAGAAAAAGAAAAAAGGGAGCAAAGGCTACGGCAGCTTCAATGGTCTTGGAAGTATTAAAGAAAAAGAATGCGGTAAATAAGGAAACAGCACTTCCGGTTGATGCATTCAAAGATTTAAAACTTACAACAACTACGTTGAGTTATACAATTGCCAATCTGGTAGAAGAAGGTGTTGTAGGACAAACAGAGGATGGAAAATTTTACTATGATGATGCAGGTTTTAAAGCCTTGGAAACAAAGTTTGTTCGCGGTTATGCGATGATTTTTATCATCCCTATTGCAGCAGTGATCTTAATTTATTTTATTCAATTTTTAATGAGATAGATGTCGCAAGTTGCGGCATTTTTTAGAAAGGGGCCCATGTATGAATAAAAAGAGTGTTTTTCGTATCGTTATCACATTTATAGTTGTAAGTGCCCTTTTTATTGCGGGGTATTTTGCAATCGATGCCTATACACAAAAGGTCCCAATTATGTCAATTCGGCAATCTAAAAAGATTGGTGCCACATATATGACATTAAACAATCCGTTTTTTGAGATTATTGATGAACAGTTACAAAATATTCTTTCGACAGAAGGATATACGTTGATGTCTTTAGATCCTGTATTGGACCTAAAGACGCAAAGAGAACAAATTGAATATCTAATTGATCAGAAAGTTGATGCGATCGTGGTCAATCCAGTTGATTATAAAGGATTAAGAACTGTGTTAAATAAAGCATATAAAGCCGATATTCCTATATTTACTGTGGATACAGAAGTAATAGATGAAGATCTTGTGACATATAACATTGTTTCAGATAATTATGATGCAGGTGTGCAGTGTGCAAAAGACATGATGCAACGTCAAGATAAAGCGAATATCGTGTTACTTGAACATAATACAGCCAATTCGGCTTGTTTGCGTATTCAGGGGTTTGTTGACACGATTGAAGGGAATGCGAATTACCAAATTATCAAACGAATCGAATGTCAAGGGCAACTGGAAGTGGCGATGCCTTTGATGGAAGAATACTTACAGGAAAATGAAAATATTGATGTAGTAATGGCCTTGAACGATCCAAGTGCTCTGGGAGCTCTTGCGGCATTGGAATCGCAAAATAAGCTGCAAGATGTGCTGGTTTATGGTGTGGATGGAACACCGGAAGCCAAAAGGTTGATCAACGAAGGACGCATGCA
>NZ_KI271052.1 GCF_000469305.1 Faecalitalea cylindroides ATCC 27803 | reverse complement strand
TTTCAATTTCTTTAGAATACACCATCGCATTTTCACTCACCTCATTCATCATATCGACAAAGATATCAAATAATAAACGGCTATCTTGAGGACCAGCACTTGCTTCTGGATGGAATTGCGCAGAGAAACATGGATATTGTTTATGTTTGACACCTTCACAACTCTTATCATTCAATGCCTGATAAATCATTTCTAACTGCGTATCTTTCAGACTGTCTATATCAACTGCATAACCATGGTTTTGAGATGTGATTTCAATAGTTCCGTTAGTTAAATTAATAACAGGATGGTTTCCTCCACGGTGACCGAATTTTAATTTATATGTTTTAGCTCCACATGCTAAAGAAATTAGCTGATGGCCTAGACAAATACCAAACACGACGGTTTGTGGAATCAATTCACGAATGGTATCCAAGACTTCAGGAAGATCTTCCGGGTTACCAGGTCCGTTGGATAACATAACTCCATCTGGGTGAAAGCTCATGATCGTTTCACTTGAAGTGTTATATGGAACAACAATCAAGTCACATCCACGTTTAGAAAGTTCACGGACGATATTTAATTTTGCTCCAAAGTCGATCAAAACAACTTTCTTCCCTGTGTTTGGAACAGGATAGATTTTGTTTGTAGACACATGAGAAACTTGATCATGTAGATAATCGGTATTTTTAAGCGTTTCTACCACTTTATCGATATCTGCATCTGGATTGCATAATGTGGCTCTCATTGTACCTTCTTCACGTATTTTTAATGTGATTGCTCTTGTATCCACATCATAAATACCAGGAATATTGTGAGCTTTTAAGAAACTGTCAAGATTTTGTTGAGATCGCCAGTTACTTGGTTCTTCACAATAATCTTTGACCACAAAACCAAATACCACAGGATCAATGCTTTCATAATCATCACGGTTAATCCCATAGTTACCAATCAATGGATATGTCATCATGACAATTTGTCCATAATAAGAATTATCGGTTAAAATTTCCTGATATCCAGTCATTGATGTGTTGAATACCAGTTCTCCAATGCGGAAGTTATCGCTACCGAAGGCTTTTCCGCGATAAACACTTCCATCTTCTAATACTAATAATCTTTCCATGTTGCTCGTCCTTTCTATATACGATTTTTCATATAAATTATAACAGATTCTATGATAAACATGATGAAAATATCATTCGTCATGCCTTAAAAAAAGATCAGCAATCAATGAATTGATTCAAGAATTGCCAATCTTAATGAAAATGATAAAAACAGCCTTTCCTTTCAAGGATAAAAGGGCTTTTGAAGGTCGTTATAGTGTTTTTAGATATTAACAAACTATGTATCATAGAAACCCCCCAAAAAAATGTACAAGAATTGTACATTTTTCCTGCATGTCATTTTATCATAATTATATTTTTATTCAACAATTTTTTTATAACTATATAGCTCTGTTGGATATTGCTTATCAAAACAAGCTGTACATAAGCCTGTACCGCCTTTGATCTTACATAAATCTTCAACATTTAAAAACTTCAAAGAGTCTGCCTGTATATACTCTTTTAATTCGTCCACGTTCATTCGTGAAGCAATCAATTCTTCTTTTGTGGAAGTGTCAACGCCATAGAAACAAGGTGAACAGATCATTGGAGAAGCAATACGCATATGAACTTCAAGGGCACCTGCTTCTTTTAAAAGACGAACAATGCGTTTAGAAGTGGTTCCACGAACGATGGAGTCATCGATCAATACAATTCGTTTGTTTTCGACAATGCTGCGAATTGCAGAAAGTTTCATACGAACTCCACGATCTCTAAGTTCCTGTGTTGGTTGAATGAAGGTTCTGGCTACATATCGATTTTTGATAAGACCCATTTCATAAGGCAATCGTCTAGCTTCTGCATATCCACTTGCGGCACTGATTGAAGAATCTGGAACACCAATGACAATATCCGCTTTTAGATCTTTATCGTATTCAGCAAGCAATACACCGGATTTTTTTCTGAAAAGATGAACATTAATTCCATCCAAGGTACTATCCGGACGAGAAAAATAAATATATTCCATGGCACATAAACAATGTTTGATATCATTTGTATAGCTGAAGTGTTCAACTTTTCCATCTGAAAATTTAACGATTTCACCAGGTTTGATATCAACGATATCTGTTCCTGCGATAACATCATAAGCACAGGTTTCTGAGCTAATACAATATCCATCTTGAACCTTGGCATATGATAAAGGTCTTAAACCATATTTATCGCGAACGGCATAAATGCTGTTTTCACTCATGACAAGAATGGCAAAGGCACCTTCCATCATTTGCGCAGTTTTTTGTATTTTTTCTAGTAAGGAACCTTTTTGTCGTTGAATCAAATGTAATACGATTTCACTGTCGCTGGTTCCTTGAAAGATGCTTCCTTCATCTTCCATTTTACAGCGAAGTTCTTTGGCATTTACGATCTGCCCATTATGTACAAGAGCTAATGTCCCCTTGTGGGAAACAGATAAAAATGGCTGTACATTTTCAATTGTGTTACCACCGGCTGTTGTATAACGAACATGTCCAACAGCTATGTCTCCGTTAAATTTAGACAAAGACTCTTCGTTAAAAACTTCTGAAATCAATCCTTTTCCCTTTTGACAAGATATATTCTTTCCATCTGAAACGGCAATGCCACATCCTTCTTGCCCTCTATGCTGCAAAGCGTGAAGTCCATAATACGATAAGGCTGCTGCTGAAGATACGCGATACGCACCAAATACACCACATTCTTCATGTAATTCATCAAACATAGTACTCAACTCCTTGAATTATAGTGTGCATTTTATGCTTTTCTGTTTTGTGTGTCAATAAAAATTTTCATTTAAAAAAACTTATTGACACACAAAAGAATAAAGATGTATTATCTAAAAATAAAGAAACAAAGGCGTTTCACAAACAGGGGCATTCCCTCTTTTTGTGGACGCTTTTTTTAATTGAAGGAGGTTTTTATGGCAAAATTTATTTTTGTAACAGGAGGTGTTGTTTCTGGTCTGGGAAAAGGTATTACGGCAGCAAGTTTAGGACGTATCTTAAAAGCTCGAGGTCTTAAGGTAACATCACAAAAACTAGATCCTTATATTAATGTCGATCCCGGAACAATGTCTCCTTTTCAACATGGAGAAGTGTTTGTAACCGATGATGGTTTGGAAGCCGATCTTGATTTAGGACACTATGAACGATTTATTGATGAAAATTTGAATCAATACTCTAATTTGACAACAGGTAAAGTGTATCAAAGCGTGATTCAAAAAGAACGAGAAGGAAAATATTTAGGACAGACTGTTCAAGTGATTCCCCATATTACAGATGAAATCAAGTTATTTATCAAACAAGGAGCTTCAAGTTCTGATGCAGATATTGTCATAACAGAAATTGGCGGTACTATTGGTGATATTGAAAGCATGCCTTTTCTAGAAGCAGCTAGACAGATGGTATTAGAAGTAGGACATGAAAATTGTCTGTTCATCCATGTCACATATGTTCCCTATCTTTCAGGTAGTAAAGAATATAAATCCAAACCAACACAGCATTCTGTAAAAGAACTTCAATCATATGGGATTCTTCCAGATATCATAATCGCCAGATGTGATAAACCCATTCCGGAGGCTGTTTTAGATAAAATCCAGCTATTCTGCAATGTACAAAAAGAATGTGTGATCCAAAACATTACTTTAGATTCGCTTTATGAAGTTCCTTTGATGTTAGAAAAACAAGAAATGGCACAACGTGTGCTGGAACATTTACATTTATCATGCAATGAACCTGATCTAGATGATTGGAAAAAATTATGCGATCGAATTGTAAATTTAAAAAGTGAAGTAAATATTGCATTGGTTGGAAAATATGTACAGTTTCATGATGCCTATTTAAGTGTTAGTGAAGCTTTGATCCATGCCGGCTTTGACAACAATGTAAAAGTAAAAATCCATTGGATCGATTCTGAAAGTGTCAAACCAGAAGAATTTGATCACGTATTTAAAGATATTCAAGGAATTATCTTACCAGGCGGATTTGGTCATCGAGGAATTCAAGGCATGATCGATATCGCAACCTATGCGTATGATCACAAGATTCCGTATTTTGGAATTTGTTTAGGAATGCAGATAGCCGCAATTGCTTTTGCGCGAAATGTATTAGGATATAAAGATGCCAATAGTTTTGAATTTGATCAGTCCAGTACACATACGATCATTGATTTTATGGCAAACCAAAGTGATAAAATCCAAAAAGGCGGAACGATGCGATTAGGTGCTTATCCTTGTGCAATTGCACAAGATTCTTTATTGGAAAAGATTTATCAAAAATCAATGATTTCAGAAAGACATCGTCATCGCTATGAATTTAATAATGAATATCGAGTTGAATTTGAAAACAATGGTATGCTTATTTCAGGTACCAGTCCCGATAAGCTGCTTGTAGAAGCAATTGAAGCTAAAGATCATCCATTCTATATTGGAGTTCAATTTCATCCTGAGTTTAAGTCACGTCCAAATCGTGCCCATCCTCTTTTTAAAGCGTTTATCAAACAAAGTATGCAAACAAAAAAGGCAAACCTTAAGTAGTTCGCCTGGATAATAATGATCTTGCGATTTCAGTTATGGATACTCTTGTGTCCATAGCTGTTTTTTCTAGATACTTATGAGCTTTTTCTTCACTCCAATTATAGTCCTGAATCAGATAAAGTTTCGCTTGATAGATAATTCGATCCTCCTGTCTTTGTCTTTTTAATTTTGCAATTTTTTGTTCATAATAGTTCTTTTGCAGAAGATATGTTTCAATCATACAAATACTTTGATATATCGTCATCGAGTTTGTTGGAATCGCATTTACAAAGATTTCCTGCTCTTGTGTCTTATAAACAACCTGGTCAAACATTTCTCTTTTTACAAACAAGCAGATTGGAATATGATGGATAGAGCTGACTTCGACAGCTAAATTGATTCCATGTCCATCTGCAATGCCTAGACAGACAATACAGTAGGTAAAAGAGCGAGTACGCAATTGTTTTTTGGCCTCTAGTGAACTTTGAACAATGGTAATATCTGTTTTTACTTCTAATAGCGATCGAATGGTATCTATGATATTTTTTGATTGTGTGATCAAAAGGGCTGATTGTTTAGAAGTCTTCATCTGAACCATTTAAATACGTTTTTAAAATTGATTCAGGTACATATTGTTTTATAAAATCACTTTTACTGGCAAGATCCATTGCTTCTTTTAAACTGGAAGGTAAAGTACGATTAATGTAATGTTTTTGTACTTGTTCTAAATCTAAATTAGAATCAATACCATCAAGTCCAGCATAAATCAATAACATGTAAGATAGATAAGGGTTTGATGTAGAATCCAATGATTGGCATTCAAACATGTCTTGACGATACTGAGGATAACGGATAAGCTGATTTCTTAAGATTGATGAACAAACAACAAATTTAGGAGCTCCTTCATGATTTAAGCGATCGTATGATTGTTTACAAGGATTAAAGAATAATGTCATTTCTTCGATATGAACAAGGATGCCGGCAATAAAGCTTTTGACTTTGGAAGGTTCACTTAGATAGACTTGAACTCGAACCCCATTGCCTGGCTTATCTTTTAAAGGTTTAGGTGAAAAGTCAGCTTCTAGGCCATGAAGCGATGCAACACTTCGTACGACCCATTTAAAGGTCTGGGCATCATCGGCAGCTTGAAGTGGATCATTTTTTCTAAAATCAATTTCGTTTTGGCCCGGCCCTTTTTCATGATGGCTAGCTTTAGGCTCGAGTCCCATATCGGATAAACTAAAACATATCTCACGACGGATATTCTCACCTTTGTCTTTAGGAAAAACGTCCATATAACTTCCATGATCAATTGGTGTTTTGGTGGATACCCCATTATCGTCCATATGAAATAAATAAAATTCAAACTGTGTCGCAAAATCAATGTTCAATTTGCGCGATCTTAATTCCATGACGGCTTCTTTTAATAAGTTTCGTGTGTCTTCACAATAAAGATTCCCATTGGCATCTTTAATGTCACAATAAAGACGAATGACAGCACCATCCATGGAACGCCATGGCAATATTGTCAGTGTTGAAGGATCTGGAAATAAGAAGAGATCCTCTTTTCCTTTGATATCAAATCCTTTTATATTAAAACGATCAAATGAAATACCTTTTTCAAAAGCTTTAGGTAATGCATCTGGTTGAATTGCAATGTTTTTTTGATTTCCAAACGCATCAAAAAAAGCTAAACGAATGAACTTCACATTTTCTTCCTCGATAAAACGAAGACATTCTTCTTTATTAAACATAGTAAAGCCTCCTTTAATATGTATGTTATTAAAGCATAATTTACATGTTATTTTCAACAATTTTCACGAATTTTCATTTTTTTGTTGACAAAGAATTTCAAATGCGTATAATTAGCGACATAGAAAAGGCAAAGATGCCAATTAGCTTGATGCTGATAGGTATCTTTGCCCTTTTTTTATGGGAGGAATACTATGAAAACAAACGTCACAGAGATTTTCGCAAGTAAAGTTTTTAATGAGGAACAGATGCAGCAACGTCTTGCAAAAGACACATTTAAAGAGCTGCAAAAAACGATCCGAGATGGAAAGCCTTTAAATATTAAGATCGCCAATGCGGTAGCTCATGCTATGAAAGAATGGGCCTTAGAAAATGGGGCTACTCATTTCACACATTGGTTTCAACCAATGACCGGTGTGACCGCAGAAAAACATGATAGCTTTATCACACCAAGCGAAAAAGGAAAAGTCATAATGGAATTTTCTGGTAAGGAATTAATCAAAGGAGAACCTGATGCCTCCTCATTTCCTAATGGAGGTCTACGTGCCACTTTTGAAGCTAGAGGGTATACCGCGTGGGATCCAACATCATATGCTTTTATCAAAAACGATGTATTATGCATTCCAACTGCCTTCTGTTCTTATTCAGGTCATGCCCTAGATAAAAAAACACCACTATTAAGAAGTATGGAAGCTATCAATAAAGAAGCATTACGAATCCTTCATTTATTTCATCACGATGATGTCACGATGGTCAAAAGCACAGTAGGACCTGAACAAGAATACTTTTTGGTTGATATCGAACAATACAAACAGCGAAAGGATCTAATTTATACGGGTCGTACATTGTTTGGTTTACCTGCTCCTAAAGGACAAGAGATGGAAGATCACTATTTTGGAACGATCAAGTCCAGGGTTCAAACTTTTATGAAAGAACTGAACACTGAACTTTGGAAATTAGGTGTTTTGGTCAAAACGGAACATAACGAAGTTGCACCGGCTCAATATGAATTAGCGCCTATCTTCTCTACCAGCAATATTGCCACTGATCATAATCAATTGACCATGGAATTGATCCAGCGAATTGCGAAAAAACATGGCTTGGTCGCTTTATTGAATGAAAAGCCATTTGAAGGAATCAATGGTTCTGGTAAACATAATAATTTCTCTTTATCAACCGATACAGGGATCAACTTACTAGAACCTGGAGAAACACCATATGAAAATGCACAGTTCTTACTTTTCTTATGTGCCATTATTAAAGCGGTTGATGAATATCAAGACTTGCTGCGTTTAAGTGTGGCCAGCGCTGGAAACGATCATCGACTTGGAGCTAATGAGGCACCACCGGCAATCATTTCTATTTTCTTAGGAGATGAACTGACAGAAGTATTAGAAGCGATTGAAAAAGGTATTAGTTATGATGGAAAAGATCGAGAGTTTATGAAGATTGGAGCTCACGTCTTGCCTAAATTCACAAAAGATACGACCGATCGAAACCGAACAAGTCCATTTGCCTTTACCGGCAATAAATTTGAATTCAGAATGCCAGGAAGTGCTTCATCCATTGCGGGATGTAATATTTGTTTAAATACAGCTATTGCAGAAGAACTTAGACAGTATGCAGATATTTTAGAAAGTGCCCATGATTTTGAAAGTACACTTCATGCTTTGATCCTGGATACGATCAAGAATCATAAACGTATCATCTTTAATGGAAATGGATATGATGATTCCTGGATCCAGGAAGCTGAAAAACGTGGTTTATTAAATCTACGTACGACACCAGACGCACTTCCATACTTTGTACATGAGAAGAATATCGAATTATTTGAACGTAATAAAGTATTGAATCGAGAAGAAATTTATTCTCGTTATGAGATCATGATGGAAGAATACACGAAGACGATCAATATTGAAGCTTTAACAATGATCAATATGGCACAAAAAGAAATTCTTCCAGCTGCTTTGAAATACAGCAAGCATTTAGCTCAAAGTGTAAAGCTTAAACGGGATATTTCTACACTGATCGATACAGAATATGAAGAAGTTAATTTAACCAGACTTTCAAGTTTATTGACACAGGCTTATAAGAACGTTTTAAAACTTCAAGAATCAGTGGATACGTTAAAAGGAATCGATGATTTTGAAAAAGCTGCTTTCTTTGTTCGTGATACTTTGATTTTAGATATGGAACAATTAAGAAAACCATGTGATGAAATGGAAAGCATTGTATCAAGTCAAGATTGGCCTTTCCCTACTTATGGAAAACTATTGTTTGGAATTATTTAAATATACTATCAGATCTATTTACGTAGATCTGATTCTTTTTAAAGGAGTAGATAACTATGTGTACCGTAATTGGATATCAAGGAAACAAAGATGCAAAAGATATACTCATACAAGCTCTGCAAAGAACGAAGTCAAGAGGTCCCGATGATCAAAGGATCGAATCTTTTGGATCGTGCATGCTTGGTTTTCAACGATTGGCAATCATGGGACTCACTGATGAAGGGATGCAGCCATTTCAGTTAAATCAGGACGCCCTGGTTTGTAATGGTGAAATTTACGGGTTTCGAAAGATTAAAAATGCATATATAGAAAAAGGAATTCAATTTAAAAGTGACAGTGATTGTGAAATCCTATTATATATGTATCAAGAATATAAATGTGAAATGTTTAAAAGATTGGATGCTGAATTTGCCTTGATCCTATATGATCATGAAAGTGATTCATTGATTGCAGCTAGAGATCCGATCGGAATTCGTCCTTTGTTTTATGGATACGATTCCGACAACAATATCATATTTGCTTCAGAAGCAAAGAATCTTATATCCATCGTTAAAAAGATTATTCCCTTCCCTCCTGGACATTATTATAAGGGTGGAAAATTTGTTTGTTATAGAGATATCTCTCATGTAGATTCTTTTAAAAGTGGAACTCTAGATTTTATATGCAAACCAATTCATGATCTTTTGATACAGGGAGTTCACAAAAGACTTGATGCCGATGCTAAAGTAGGTTTTTTATTAAGTGGTGGTTTGGATTCCAGTTTGGTTTGTGCTATTGCTTCAAGAATATATGATAAACCAATTCGAACATTTGCCATTGGTATGAAAAAAGATGCCATTGACTTAAAATATGCTAAAGAAGTAAGTGAATATATTCATTCCATTCATACTGAGTTTATTATAACGAAAGAAGATGTAATTAACGCATTAGAAGAAGTGATACAGATCTTGGCTACATATGATATAACGACCATCCGAGCCTCGATTGGAATGTATCTTCTTTGTAAAAAGATTCATGAAACAACTGATATCCGTGTTTTGTTGACTGGTGAAGTTAGTGATGAATTATTTGGCTACAAATATACAGACTATGCACCAAACGCCCTAGCTTTTCAACAAGAATGTACAAAACGTTTGAAAGAACTATATATGTATGATGTATTAAGGGCCGATCGCTGTATCAGTACAAACTCTATGGAAGCAAGGGTTCCTTTTGGTGATTTGGATTTTGTTCAATATGTCATGTCGATCGATCCTGAACTAAAGATGAATACCTATAATAAAGGAAAATACTTGCTTCGCTATGCATTTAAAGAAGATGCACTTTTACCTGAACATATACTGATGAGAGAAAAAGCTGCGTTTTCTGATGCTGTAGGTCATTCTTTGGTAGATGATCTTAAAGCGTATGCACAAACAAGGTATACCAATGAAGAATTTCATGAAAAAATCAAAAAATATACATTTGCACCTCCTTTTACCAAAGAATCCCTTTTATATCGAGAGATCTTTGACAAATACTATCCAAATCAAGAAAGCATGATTAAAGGATACTGGATGCCAAATAAAGAATGGGAGAACTGTGATGTCTTAGATCCATCTGCCAGGGTCCTGGCAAATTATGGAGACAGTGCAAAATAAATAGAAAGGTGAAACTATGAGCTATAAGAATGAGCATGATGCTTGTGGGATTGGTGCCGTTGTTCAAATTGACGGTAAGGTAAGTCACGATGTAGTGGACAATGCATTATCGATCGTCGAAAAATTAGAACATAGAGCTGGTAAAGATTCCACCGGAAAAGTTGGAGATGGCGTAGGTATCTTATTGCAGATATCACATTCATTCTTTAAACATGTGTGTAAGGAAATAAATATTGAACTGCAAAAACCTAGAGACTACGCTGTAGGAATGTTTTTCTTTCCCAATCATATGTTAGAAAGAAATCAAGCTAAAAGATTATTTGAAACGATCGTTTCTAATGAAAACTGCGAAGTCTTAGGTTGGCGCAAGGTTAAAACAGATGCATCTATTTTAGGTAAAAAGGCACTTGCCTGCATGCCTTATATAGAACAAGTCTTTATCAAGAAGCCAGATTTTGTATCGTCAGATCTTGAATTTGACAAATTATTATATGTAATACGAAGACAATTTGAAAAAAGTTGTCCAGATACATATGTAGTTTCATTATCTTGTCGAACGATCGTATATAAAGGAATGTTTTTGGTCGATCAACTTAGAAAATTTTATCTAGATCTTGATGATCCAAACTATAAAAGCTCAATTGCCATTGTACATTCCCGCTTTTCAACGAACACGACTCCAAGCTGGCAAAGAGCACATCCAAATCGTTTGATTGCCCATAATGGAGAAATCAATACGATTCAAGGAAATATTAACCGTATGCTTGCACGTGAAGAAAGCATGAGTTCAGATTTTCTAAATAAGAATAAAAATAAGATCTTACCAGTGATCGATCCAAAAGGTTCGGATTCGGCAATTTTAGATAATACGTTGGAGTTTTTGATGATGAATGATATTGAACTTGCTAAAGCTGTCATGATCACAATTCCTGAAGCCTGGAAGAATTCCTTACAGGATTCCTTAAAAAGAGATTTTTATCATTATTACGCTACGATGATGGAACCATGGGATGGGCCAGCAGCCATTTTATTTAGTGATGGAGATGTTTTAGGCGCAGTCTTAGATCGTAATGGGTTACGACCAGCTAGATATTATGTAACGGACGATAATATGTTGATCTTATCAAGTGAAGTTGGTGTCTTAGATGTTGATGAGAAAAAAATATTAAAAAAATCACGTTTACAGCCGGGAAAAATGTTATTGGTGGATACCAAGAATAAAGAAATTATTGACGATGAAACAATCAAAGATCGATATGCTTCAAACAATCCTTATGGTGAATGGCTGGATGGTTCTTTATTAAAACTAAAAGATCTTAAGGCAACCGATAAAAAAACAGTAAAGCTTACAACACAAGAACGACAATCGCTATATAAATATTTTGGTTATACATATGAAGAAGTAAATGATTTGATTTTGGAAATGGCCAGGATACAAAAAGAACCAACCTTTTCCATGGGAACCGATGTTCCTTTAGCAATTTTAAGTAACCTTCACCCTTCCCTATTTCATTACTTTAAACAGCGATTTGCTCAAGTAACCAATCCTCCAATTGATTCCATTCGTGAAGAAATCATTACCGATACAACTATTTATGTAGGACCAAATGGAAACATACTTAAAGAGAATAAAAATAATTGTAAAGTTTTAGAGATCAACAATCCAATACTGGATGCAAGAGATATGGATAAGATCAAACATCTAAATAATAATACGCTTGTTCCTCAAGTAATATCTCTATTGTATTATCGAGGCATGCCATTAAAAGAAGCTATGGAAGAATTGTTTGTTAAATGTAACAAAGCGTATCATGAGGGAGCCAATATATTGATCTTATCAGATCGCGGTATTGATGAAAGTCATATGGCCATCCCTAGTTTACTTGCTATTTCAGGTTTAGAACAACATTTGATCAAGACAAAAAAAAGAACG
Source organism: Faecalitalea cylindroides ATCC 27803 (assembly GCF_000469305.1). Classification (GTDB taxonomy): domain Bacteria; phylum Bacillota_I; class Bacilli_A; order Erysipelotrichales; family Erysipelotrichaceae; genus Faecalitalea; species Faecalitalea cylindroides. Next base: position 8,361 of record NZ_KI271052.1, on the reverse strand, counting down.
TCTGTATCGATCGTACTTGAAAGTGGCGAACCACGTACTGTACATGAGTTTGCCTGCTTATTAGGATTTGGGGCAACCGCTATTTATCCATATTTGGCTCATGAATGTATTGAAGAAAATATCGAAAAAGGTAATTTGGATAAAGAAGTTTCGATTGCGATTAAGGATTATAATTTAGCTGTTCTACACGGAATTGTAAAGATTGCCGCAAAAATGGGTATTTCAACGCTTCAATCTTATCAATCCGCCCAAATATTTGAAGCAGTCGGAATCAGTCAGGAAGTTATTGATCAATATTTTACCAATACAATATCTACGGTTGGAGGTATTGGTTTAAAACAAATTGAAGAAGACTTAACATACCATCATAAAAGAGCCTTTGATGTGCTTGGTTTAAAAACAGATATGAGCTTAGACTCAATTGGATTTCACAAGCTTCGTTATGGTAGACATACCGAAGATCATTTATACGATGCTAAGACCATTACCCTGCTTCAACAAGCAGCCCAGACAAATGACTATCAGCTTTTTAAAGAATATACCCATCGTTTGCATAATAAAAAGATCATGCATAATTTGCGCGATAGCTTTGAAATTGTAGCAAATACAACTCCTATTCCTTTGGATGAAGTTGAATCTGAAGAAGAAATCGTAAAACGTTTTAAAACTGGTGCAATGTCGTATGGATCTATATCCAAAGAAGCACATACTTGTCTAGCGGTTGCGATGAACCGTCTTCATGGTAAATCCAATACGGGTGAAGGCGGCGAAGACCCTAAACGATTCCATACAGAAGAAAACAGCGCCATCAAACAAGTGGCAAGTGGTCGTTTTGGTGTAACAAGTGAATATTTAATCAATGCACAAGAAATACAAATCAAAATGGCTCAAGGTGCAAAACCAGGTGAAGGAGGTCATTTGCCTGCACAAAAGGTATATCCTTGGATTGCCAAAACAAGACATTCTACGCCAGGTGTCTCACTGATCTCACCTCCACCTCATCATGATATTTATTCAATCGAAGATTTAGCTCAATTGATCTATGATTTAAAAAATGCTAATGAAAAAGCGCGAATTTCTGTAAAACTAGTTAGTGAAGCTGGTGTAGGAACCATCGCATGTGGTGTTGCCAAAGCTGGTGCCACTGTTGTTTTGATCTCCGGATATGATGGTGGTACAGGAGCTGCAGGACAAAGCAGTATTCATCATGCAGGCCTGCCTTGGGAATTAGGCCTGGCTCAAGCCCATAAAGATCTTATTGATAACGATTTAAGATCACGCGTTATTTTGGAAACAGATGGTAAATTGATGAGTGGAAGAGATGTTGCGATTGCCGCATTGTTAGGTGCAGAAGAATATGGTTTTGCGACTGCCCCTTTGGTTGTTATGGGATGTCGTATGATGCGAGTATGTAATCTGGATACTTGTCCTTTTGGAGTGGCTACACAAAACCAAGAATTACGAAAACGTTTTAAAGGTAAACCAGAATACGTTATAAACTTTATGCATTTTATTGCTAGAGAACTAAGAGAAATCATGGCAGAACTTGGAATGCATACTCTTGATGAAATGATCGGACGACAGGATTTATTAAAGATCAAAAAAGAATTGAAACCAAGGCAGGAACTGTTGGAGCTTGAAAAAATCTTAACAAGCAATATGAATATCCATCATGAAGAGATGAAATCGTATGATTTTAAACTAGAAGAAACCCTGGATAAACGTATGATCATTCCTCATTTTACGCAAAATAACTCTCAATTAGAAGTAGCTGTCAATTGTACGAATCGATCAATAGGTACCCTATTTGGTTCTTATATTACACAAAGCCAGGGAAATGATGTAAAAGAAGATACATATCAAATCAAATGTGTTGGTGGTGCCGGACAGTCTTTTGGAGCCTTTGTTCCTTCAGGAATAACTTTACATTTAATTGGAGATGCTAATGATTATTTTGGAAAAGGTTTATCTGGAGGAAAGCTTATTGCCTCTTTGCATAAAGATTCTAAATTAAAATCGAACGAAAATATTATCATAGGCAATGTAGCACTCTATGGAGCAACCAGTGGAAAAGCTTTCATTCAAGGTGTTGCTGGAGAAAGATTTGGAGTTCGCAATTCAGGGGCTACGATCGTTTGTGAAGGTTGTGGAGATCATGGCCTGGAATACATGACAGGTGGTATTGCCTTGCTCCTAGGAAAGACCGGTAGAAACTTTGCGGCTGGTATGAGTGGTGGAATCGCCTATGTATACGACAAAGATCATGATTTGTATAAACGATTGAATAAAGAAATGGTCATCATGAATGAAGTGGAAAAAAAGACGGATATCGAAACGATTCATGCGCTGATGAAGGAACACTTCCAAAATACAGGTTCACAAATTGCTAAACAATTATTAGATAACTTTGAAGAGAGTTTAAAAGATTTCAAGGTCATTATTCCTCATGATTATCTAAAAATCAAAGAGAAAATAAAGTCACTATGTGACAAGGGCTTTAGTCAAAATGAAGCCGAGTTACAGGCATTCCAGGAAATCTTTGAACAAAAGGAGGTGTAATACATGGCAGATATACATGGATTTATAAAATATGATCGCAAAGAGAATCAAAAGATATCTCCTATAAAAAGAGTCGTTGATTTTAGTGAATTTACACTTTATCTAGAACCAGAACAAAGAAAGATGCAAGCTGCACGATGTATGAATTGCGGCGTTCCATATTGTTCATCCTCTATGGAATTAAAAGGTATGGTCACAGGGTGTCCATTGAATAATTTAATCAGTGAATTTAATGATGAATTATACAAAGGTCATGAATATGAAGCTCTTGAACGTCTTTTGAAACAAAATCCATTCCCAGAATTTACCGGACGTGTTTGCCCTGCTCTATGCGAGAAAGCTTGTTTAAATGGGTATGATGGACAACCTGTTACGATCCATGATAATGAGTTATATATTATAGAAAACGGATTTGAAAAAGGTTGGGTTCAAGCCAACCCGCCAAAAGTTCGCACAGATAAAAAAATTGCGGTCATTGGAAGTGGTCCGGCTGGGTTAAGCGTTGCCTATATGTTAAATCAAAGAGGTCACCAGGTTTCAGTTTATGAAAGAGACAAAGAGCCAGGTGGTTTATTGATGTATGGAATTCCTAATATGAAACTAGATAAATCCATCATTCGAAGAAGAATTGAGTTGATGAAACAGGAAGGTATCCAATTTTATACCAATTGTGATATTGGAAATAACATTGAATTTAAGAATCTTTATAAAGATCATGATGCGATCATTGTTTGTTGTGGCGCAAAACAGGCTCGAAAACTAAATTTAGAAAATGAGGATATAGAGGGGATATATCCTGCCGTCGATTTTCTAAGCGAAATCACGGATATGATTGAAACCAATAAACGGCCAATATCGCTTGAAGGAAAAAACGTTGTGATCGTAGGTGGTGGAGATACTGGGAATGATTGTGTAGCAACCAGCATACGTCTACATTGTAAAACGGTGACACAACTAGAAATGATGCCTAAGCCTGCCATGACAAGAAGACTTGATAATCCATGGCCTGAATGGCCCAAGGTCTTAAAAACAGATTATGGTCAACAAGAAAGCATAGAATTATTTCATAAAGATCCAAGGATCTACCAAACTACAATCAAAGAAATCAAAAAAAAAGGAAATCATATCACTCATGTCGTAACGACAAAACTTCAATTTGATGGTAAAAAAATGATCCAAATTCCAGGAAGTGAAACAAAATTAAAATGCGATCTATTATTGATTGCGGCTGGCTTTACAGGTGTAGAATCTTATGTTCAAGATGCCTTACATATCAAAATGAGCAAGCGCAATACATTTGAGGCCAATAATCATCAAACCAATGATGATAAGGTATTTGTAGCTGGTGATTGTAGACGAGGTCAATCTTTGGTAGTATGGGCCATTCATGAAGGCATTGAGTGTGCTAGAAAAGTAGATGAATATCTAATGGGATATTCGAATATAGAATAACGAGGCAGTTTACACTACCTCGTTTTTTCTACATTTAATCGTTTAAATAAAACATCTCTTGCCGCTTTATCAAAAGGATTTTCCAATGGTTTTAGATCTTCGAATTTAAATTCAGGATCATCTTTTTGAAGAGCCTTTGTAATCACAAAATCCGCAACAACAGGATTTTTTGGAAGCAATGGTCCATGAAGATATGTTCCTAAGATCTTTCCATCATAGAATCCTTCATATCCGCTATCAAATGTATTCCCATAACCGGATAAAACTTTTCCTAGTGGTTTTGATACATTTTTTGTTTGTCCACCATGATTCTCAAATCCTACGATCTGAGTTTTTATTCCATCCAGCTTGGCTTCAATGATGATGTTTCCAACACAGCGAGTACGATCTGCTCCCGTGTCCGTATAATAATCATAAAATTTCAAACCATCGATTTTCTGATTATCACTTGCGGTATAATACTGACCAAATAATTGATATCCGCCACAAATCAATAGAACAAAGGTGTTTTCATCCATGGCCTGTTTGATATTTTCTTTTCGTGAGAGTAAATCAGGAATCAAAGAAAACTGTGTCTTGTCATCCCCGCCTCCTAAGAAGATCAAGTTATAATCACATAGATTTTTTTTCTCACCAATACCACATGTATCTAAGACAAAATCTATATCACGATCTTCACATCGTTTTTTTAGGACCATCATGTTTCCCTTGTCTCCATAAAGATCCATGATGTCATGATATAGCCAACAAACTCTAAGACTATGTTTCATATTATTTCATTCCCTTCAAGATCGCATTTCGAGTTGGCAATAAAGCCGTATATGTAGCGATACAGTATGTTACGATATTCTTTTCCATACATGACTTAACGGCTACATCCAGGTCTGTTTCAATCAAGATCTTTCCTTTGAAACCACCATAGTAAAGACGTAAAGCCATATCGTTGGCACGAAGGCCGCTGCAAACGATTTTTTTGGTACTCTCTTTCATCAATTTTTCAAAGAATGTATCATAGATCCAGCTTACATCCGTTCCATCTTGATCATTATCGTTTAAAACAATGCAGATGTTTTTATCTGAGGGATCCATTTCGATGACTTTCATAACTTCGTTAGCACCTGTAGGATTTTTGATCAAGTTAAGAACACATGTCTGATTGTTTAGGTTAAATTTTTCATTTCTTCCCTTTGGTTGAGGTGCACTTTCAAATACCTTTTGAACATATGAATAATCGATATGATAGTATTTTGCCAACGCCATTACGGCAGCTGCATTGTACATGGAATACATACCTTCATAAGGATTTTTATACTTGACTTTTTCATTGGTGAAAGTTTGATTGATTAAATCTATATTTTCCAAAGAAACATCGGCTTTTGGCGATGCAAATCCACAGTTTGGACAATGGAATTTTCCAATATGAGAATATTGATAATAATCATAGACAAGCCGCTCATTACATTTAGGACAGAATTTTCCTTCACTTGCTTCTTTTGTGCTTGTACGCGAGTAATCGTTTTCTTCGATTCCGTAATATGTAACATGTGCTTTAGGTGCTTTTAAAGAAAGGCGCACAACGTTAGGATCATTGGCATTTAAGATCAATTCCCCATCATAGTTTGGCAATACTGATTCAATGGTTGAAATCAAACGTTCCATTTCCATTGCTCTATCCAATTGATCTCTAAAGAAGTTGGTAACGACTAAAGCACTGACTGGAATATTAGGCAAAATGTGACGAATGTTTAATTCATCGACTTCCAAAACAAGTGCATTAGCTTTTACCTTTCCTAATATCGTTGAGTTTGTCACAATCGTAGTCACGATACCAGGGCGAAGATTGTCCCCTTTTCGATTTGAAATTACTTTATATCCTGAATATGACATCAGGTCTGTGATCATATTTGCTGTACTGGTTTTACCATTGGTTCCAGTTACAAGAATGATTGGTCCTTCAAAACGTAAACCTTTTAATATATCTGAATCTATCTTTAAACCAATTGTTCCTGGAAGCGAGCCACCACGATGGAACAAATGCAGTATATGTGCGGATAACTTGGTTGCTAGTATGGCTAAAGTTCGCATAATCATAACTCCTTTTACCCGATTATTATACACTAGTTGGCATTGAATTGTAAGATTATGACTAGTATAATATAAACGTTAAAAATGGAGGAAAGAAAATGAAGCAATTGGACATGATTTACGAAGGTAAAGCTAAAAAAGTTTACGCAACAGACGATCCTAATGCAGTAATCGTTGACTATAAAGACGATGCAACTGCATTTAATGGACAGAAGAAAGGTACGATAGTTGGTAAAGGTGCGATCAACAATCGTATGACTAACTTCTTGATGAAAAAATTGGAAGAAAAAGGCGTTCCAACACACTACATCGAAGAGTTAGATGAACGTCGTACTGTTGTAAAAAGAGTTACGATCATTCCTTTGGAAGTGATTATTCGTAACAAAGCTGCCGGAAGTTTTTCAAAACGCCTGGGTATCAAAGAAGGAACAGAATTAAAATGTTCAACTCTTGAGTTCAGCTACAAAGATGATGATCTTGGAGATCCATTGATCAATTCTTATATGGCAAAAGCTATTGGAGCTGCAACACAGGAAGATATTGATACGATTACAAAATATGCTTTTGAAATAAATGATTTCTTAAAAGAATTCTTTGCGGGAATTGGAATTGAATTGATCGATTTCAAACTTGAATTTGGTAAGACGGCTGATGGAACGATTGTTCTTGCTGATGAAATTAGTCCTGATACTTGCCGTTACTGGGATATCAAGACAGGTGAACATTTAGATAAAGACCGTTTCCGTCGTGATTTGGGAGATCCAGAAGGAGCTTATAAAGAAGTATTTAAAAGATTAGGATTTGGTGAATAAGATATGAGTAATCAATATTATCAATCCCCTCTTTCTTTACGTTATGCATCAAAAGAGATGCAGGAAATTTTCTCAAATGACAAAAAATTTAAGACTTGGAGAAGATTGTGGATTGCTTTGGCACAGGCAGAACAAGAACTTGGACTGGATATTACAGATGAACAAATCGAAGAATTGATTGCTCATAAAGACGATATCAATTACGATGTTGCCAAAGAAAGAGAAGCTTTGGTACGACATGATGTAATGAGCCATGTCTATGCATATGGTGTGCAATGTCCAAAGGCAAAAGGAATTATTCATTTAGGTGCAACAAGTTGTTATGTTGGTGATAATACGGATTTGATTATCATGCATGAAGCATTAGAACTTGTTCAAAAGAAGATCGTAAATGTATTGTATCGCTTAGAAAAATTTGCTCTAGAGTACAAAGAGCTTCCTTGTTTGGCATTTACGCATTTTCAGCCGGCTCAGCCAACTACAGTTGGAAAACGAGCTTCCTTATGGGCACAGGATCTGTATTTTGACTATTTAGAGATCCAGCATTTACTCGACAATAAAAAGTTATTAGGCTGTAAAGGTACAACTGGTACACAGGCTAGTTTCATGGAATTATTTGAAAACGATACAGATAAAGTAAAAGCTTTAGATAAGAAAATCTGTGAAAAGCTAGGTTATGATAACTACTTTGCGGTAAGCGGTCAGACTTATACTCGTAAATACGATACACAAGTTTTACAGGTACTTGTTGGAGTTGCTCAAAGTGCACACAAATTCAGTAATGATATTCGTTTATTACAACACTTAAAAGAAATTGAAGAACCATTTGAAAAAAATCAGATTGGTTCAAGTGCTATGGCATACAAACGTAATCCAATGCGTTCTGAAAGAATTGCTGCTTTGGCAAATTATGTAATCAGCGATTCAATTAATCCAGCAATCACAGCTAGTACCCAATGGTTTGAAAGAACATTGGATGATTCCGCAAACAAACGTATTAGTATTGCAGAAGCTTTCCTTGCTATTGATGGTGTATTGGATCTATATCTAAATGTAACAGAAGGATTGGTCGTATACCCTAAAGTTATCGAAGCTAACTTAAGAAGAGAGCTTCCATTTATGGCTACAGAAAATATCATGATGGATGCTGTTAAAAATGGTGGCGATCGTCAGGAACTTCACGAATTGATTCGTACACATTCTATGGCGGCTGGAAGAGTTGTTAAAGAAGAAGGTAAACCAAATGATTTGATCGATCGTATTGCTGCTGATCCTAAATTTGGTTTGACAAAAGAACAAATCGAATCAATCATGCAGCCAATTAACTTTGTTGGTCGTTCTGTTCAACAGACAGAAGAGTTCTTCAAAGACTATATCGATCCAATTTTAGAAAAAGAAAAACAGGCTCTAGGTTTACATGCCGATATTAATGTATAAAAAAAAGGACATTAGT
>NZ_KI271051.1 GCF_000469305.1 Faecalitalea cylindroides ATCC 27803 | reverse complement strand
GTATGGGTACATGCTGTGTATCTGGTTGTGGCGATATCAAAGTAAACGAAGAAGAAAAATACTTTACAGTTAATGGATTGAAATTCACAGAAAATGACTATATCTCTTTAGATGGAAGTACAGGTAATGTATATGGCGAAGAAGTTCGCACTGTTCCAGCTAAGATTGTTGGTGATTTTGAGACATTTATGTCTTGGGCTGATGAATTTAGAAAATTAAAAGTACGTACAAATGCAGATACTCCAAGAGATGCGAAAAAAGCATATGAATTTGGTGCAGAAGGTATTGGTTTAGTTCGTACAGAACATATGTTCTTTGATGGTGATCGTATCAAAGCAATTCGTGAAATGATCGTATCTAAAACAGTAGAACAACGTGAAAAAGCATTGGCTAAATTATTACCAATGCAACGTGGTGACTTTGAAAAAATCTATGAGGCAATGCATGGTCTTCCAGTAACGATTCGTTACTTAGATCCACCTTTGCATGAATTCCTTCCAACAGAAGAAGAAGATATCATCGCATTGGCTAATGAAATGAATATGGGCGTCGCAGATTTGAAAGCCGTAATTTCAAACTTACATGAATTTAATCCGATGATGGGACATCGTGGCTGTCGTTTAGCTATTTCTTATCCTGAGATTGCTAAGATGCAGACACAGGCTGTTATCGAAGCTGCTATCAATGTAAATGAAAGAAAACCACACTATCATATCGTTCCTGAAATCATGATCCCACTTGTTGGAGATAAGAACGAACTTGCCTATGTTAAGAAAATCGTAAAAGAAACAGCCGATCAGATTATCGCGGATAAAGGCGTTGAACTTACATATAAAGTTGGTACAATGATTGAAATTCCTAGAGCTGCTGTATTGGCAGATGAAATTGCTGAAGAAGCAGAATTCTTCTCATTTGGTACAAATGACTTAACACAGATGACTTATGGATTCTCTCGTGATGATGCAGGTTCATTCTTACAAGACTACTATGATAAGAAAGTTTATGAACAAGATCCATTTGCTCGTTTAGACCAGAAGGGTGTTGGAAAATTAGTTAAGATGGCTGCTACATTAGGTCGTCAAACTCGTCCAGATATTAAATTGGGCATTTGTGGTGAACATGGTGGAGATCCTTCATCTATTGAATTCTGTCATAAGGTAGGATTGGATTATGTTTCTTGTTCTCCATTCCGTGTACCAATTGCACGTTTAGCTGCTGCGCAGGCTGCCATTCGTAATAAATAATGTTCTAAAAATCGTCTAATTTTAGGCGATTTTTTTTATCATTTTTGGCATAAAAATGAAGGTTGATATATCAACTAAAATTTCTTAAATTTTTAGTGGATTTTTTTTAATTTTAGATTTAAGATATCATCAAAATAAGGGGAGAATTAAGGGGGATATGTTTGACAATTTGATGGTAAAAATCATCATTGTCCTAGTATTTTTTATAATGGTTTTCTTTATATTGCCATTAGATATTTTTACTTAGGCATGATGAAAAGACTGTATTTTACAGTCTCTTTTATTTTGGAGGATATGCGGTATGAAAATAAACAAAACAAATGCTATGCGTGAATTAGATAAACATAATATAGAATACGAAGTATTGACGTATGATCATGGTAAAGATGCTGTAGCAGGGGATGTGGTTGCCAGTATGTTGGATGAGGATCCAGAAAAGGTATTTAAGACCTTAGTTACACAGGCAAATACCAAAGAATATCTTGTCTTTATGCTGCCGGTTGATCATGAACTGGATCTAAAAAAAGCAGCTGCTTTAGCTGGTGTTAAAAAAGTAGAGATGATTCCTGTAAAAGATATCACAAAAATTACTGGATATGTCCGCGGTGGCTGTTCACCTTTAGCCATGAAAAAAAAGTTTAGGACGCATATCAATGAATCAGTATTAAACAAAGACTTTATTTACTTTAGTGGTGGAAAGATTGGTTTACAAATCAAATTAGAGCCAATGAAGATAATTCAATTATTAGATATTCAGGTTGGGGATATTATCAAGTAAACCATTTTGAAAACCCTTACAAATATGGTACACTTATGTTTGAGGTGATTTTAATGTGGACAGATAATAGTGTGTTGTATCAAATATATACGCTAGGTGCTTTTGGTTGTCCTTTTGAAAATGATAATGTTTTAGAGCATCGTTTTAAAGATATTGATTTATGGATAAATCAATTAAAAGACTTAAATATTGATGCTGTATTGTTCAATCCGATTTTTCAATCACATTCTCATGGATATGATACGATTGATTATTATACGATTGATAATCGTTTAGGGGATAATAAAGATTTTAAATACGTGAGTTCACTTTTACATAAGAATGGGATCCGCATTATTTTAGATGCTGTATTTAACCATGTAGGAAGAGGATTCTTTGCCTTTGAAGATGTCTTAAAAAATCGTGAAAATTCTCATTATAAAGACTGGTTTTACATTAATTTTTATGGCAATAGCGCCTATGATGATCATTTAAGTTATCAAGATTGGGAAGGAAATCAAAATCTTGTAAAACTAAATCTGGAAAATCCAGAAGTTGTAGAATATATCATGAATGTTGTTCAGTTCTGGAAAGATGAATTTGAGATTGATGGATTGCGTTTGGATGTAGCTTATTGTCTTGATCAAAACTTTTTAAAAACATTACATTCTAGGCACCATGATTTGTTTTTAATGGGTGAAACGCTGCATGGCGATTATAATATGTGGGTAAATGATCAAATGTTAGATAGCTGTACGAATTATGAATGTTATAAAGGGTTATATTCTAGTCTGAATTCTTATAATCTTTTTGAAATCATGCATTCTTTGCATCGCCAATTTGGAAAAGATAACTGGTGTTTGTATCGTGGAAAACATCTAGTGTGCTTTGTTGATAATCATGATGTACCAAGAATTGCGACTCAGCTACAAAATGAAAACCATTTACCATTGATTTATGGTTTATTGATGACCATGCCAGGAATTCCTTGTATCTATTATGGAAGTGAATGGGGAATCAAGGGACAAAAGAATTGGAACGATACCGAATTAAGACCGCATATTACGCATTTTGAAAACAATGAATTAACAAAGAGAATCAAACGATTGATTGAAATCAAACATGAACATAGTGCACTTCATACAGCAAATTTTGAACAGATTGTCTTGAATAACACATATTGTATATTCAAACGAAATAGCGAAGAGGAAACTTTATATATTGCCATAAATATTTCCAATGAGCCAGTTGCTTTTAATTTGGATCTAAATGGTGAATATGTAGATTTGATTGATGAGAATCGTCTTTCAATTGATCATGTGCTAGAAATGCCGGCTTATTCATTAATGATTTTAAAGGCAATTTAAAAGGACACATTGTTGTGTCCTTTTGTATTTATAAGATTGAACCAAATAACATATCGTTATAATCAGGAATAGGCCAGTCGTTTTTTGATACATTGTTTTCGATGGTATCTGTTAAAGCACGAATGGCATCCATCAAAGGTAAAAGTTCATTTGCAGCAAAATTAGCGGCTTCTCTAGCACCAGAATGGGATTTTTGAATCAATTCTTCTAATTTTTCAAGATGCTTATTTACAATTTCCAATGGTGTATTGATATTAAACAATAATTTTTCTTCCATTGGAGAAGTAATTCCACTAGACTTCTTGGTTTGAATAATTGTTGCCAGTTTGGACTCATATTCAAATACAGCTGGTAGGATCTGTTTTCTTAACATATAAGACATTGTTTTTGCCTCAATCTCAATAACTTGATAGTAGTTAGTCAATAAGATGTTTTCACGCGCATGAAGTTCATTTGGTGTATAAACGTTGTGTTTTTCAAATAATGCTAGGTTTTTTGGATCCGTATAGTGAGGCAATGTTTCTGCCGTATTCTTTAACTCAAGCAAACCTCTTGATAAGGCTTCTTTTCGCCATTCAGGAGAATAACCGTTTCCTGAGAAGATGATGCGTTTATGCTCCTTGATTGTTTTTCGAATCAGGCGAATGATTGCATCGTTTAATTCTTCTTCAGAATAACATTCAAGTTCATCGGCAAACTGTGTCATTTCCTCTGCAACGATTGTATTTAAAATCGTGTTAGGGCAGGAAATATTGATTGCACTACCTAACATTCTGAACTCAAACTTGTTTCCAGTAAAGGCAAACGGGCTTGTACGGTTTCTGTCTGTTGAGTCTCTTGAAATTGGAGGTAATGCAGAAACACCAAGTTCAAGTTTTTTATTAATTGTATCGATATATTCATCGCCTTTTTCAATAGCTTCCAGAATAGCGGTCAATTCTTCACCTAGATAAATAGATATAATAGCTGGTGGAGCTTCATGCCCACCTAAGCGGTGATCATTTCCCGCGGTTGCGACACTAACTCGCAATAAATCCTGGTATTCATCCACAGCTTTAATGATGGCAACTAGAGTAATCAAAAAACGAATATTGTCTTTTGGAGAGTCACCAGGTTCAAGCATGTTTTCACCTTTGTCAGTTGAAAATGACCAGTTGTTATGTTTACCTGATCCATTAACGCCGGCAAATGGTTTTTCATGTAATAGACAAACCAGGCCATGATGATTTGCAACTTTTTGCAAAATTTCCATCGTAATCTGGTTTTGATCATTTGCCAAATTTACTGGGGAATAAACAGGAGCAATTTCAAACTGGCAAGGAGCCACTTCTTTATGTTCTGTTTTGGCATATACACCTAATTTCCAAAGTTCTTCATCAACTTCTTCCATATAGGCTTTAACACGTTCTTCGATATTTCCAAAATAGTGATCATCTAATTCTTGTCCTTTGACAGGATCTGTACCAAATAACGTTCTTCCAGTAACCATTAGATCTAAACGTTTTTTATACATCTCTTTATCAATTAGAAAATACTCCTGTTCAGGTCCAACGGTAACTGTAATGTTTTTGATGTTATGACCCATAATGTTATATAAGCGAACAGCCGCTTTGTTTAAAGCATCTATTGATCGCAATAATGGGGTTTTCTTATCCAAGGCACTTCCGTCATAAGAACAGAAAAGGGTTGGGATATATAATGTCTTGTCTTTGACAAAGGCAAAACTTGTTGGATCCCAAGCTGTATAACCACGAGCTTCAAATGTTGCGCGTAAACCGCCACTTGGAAAGCTTGAAGCATCTGGCTCACCTTTGATCAATTCTTTACCTCTAAAATCACTAATAACCGAATTAGGTCCGGTAGGTGTAATAAAAGCATCATGTTTTTCAGCTGTGATTCCAGTCATAGGTTGGAACCAATGTGTATAATGCGTAGCACCTTTATCCATTGCCCAATCTTTCATTGCGTTGGCAACAATATCGGCAATTTCACGAGGAAGTTCCTGCCCTTTTTCAATGACACCAATCATTTGTTTGTATACAGCATGAGGCAGGTATTTTTGCATTGCACTTGTACTAAAGACATCACATCCAAAATATTCATCAACTATTTTCATCAGCGTTCTCCTTTATTTATACCCTTAATTCTAACACTGTTTATTTGCATGAGTAAACAAAAAGATAAAAAATGATTTATTGTTTCTGACTAGTTAATAGAGTAAAATAAAACATATATAAGTGGGTGATCAAATGTTTAGAGTTCCAAGACAATATAAGGATAAAGAAGTATTATATCGAAGAGTGATTTTATTTGCCGTGGTTCTGTTAATGGTTGTTTTATATTTTGAAAAAATTTTGCAGGTTTTATTATATATTTTATCAATTTGTATGCCATTTTTATTTGGTGGTGGACTTGCCTTTGTATTTAATATCATTGCAAATAATTTAATGCGTGCCGGAAATATCTTATTTAAGATTGAAGAGCGTAAAATTTATCGTGTCATCGCAAATATTCTATCCATTGTGATTGTTTTAGCTTTGTTTTTAGGCTTTGTTTTTTTGCTGGTTCCTCAGATTTTTGCTTCCTTGGAAACAATCATCAATAATCTTCCTGAAACTTTAAACTCTTTCTATCATTGGGCATATCGTACTTCCAGTTCGATTCCTTCTTTACATAATTGGATTCAGGGGTTAGATTTAAATGTCTTAGATTTTGATAATTTATCAAACTGGTTCAATGATTTTATCAACTGGATTTTTTCTGGTGGAGCAAACAATATTTTTGGCTCTGTGTACCAAGTTATCTCTACGACATTTTCAATTGTACTTTCAACCTTTGTTGCCCTGATGTTCTCTATTATTGTTTTATTCAATAAAAGTACGGTTGTTAAAGAATCCAAAGGTTTGTTAAGAGCGTATATGCCAGATGATATTTATGAAAAAACATTGCATGTACTACGTTTAATTGCCCGCACTTTTACACAGTATATAGGTGGGACATGTACCGAGTGCATCATTTTAGGCACTTTGGTAACAGTTGGTGCAACGCTATTGAATATACCTTATGCTACTCTAGTAGGAATCATTGTTGGTGTTGGGGCTCTTGTTCCAATGTTTGGTGCTTTGATTGCGGCTATTATTGGAGCTTTATTTGTAGCTACAGAATCGGTGCAGTCAGCTGTTTATTTTATGATCATGTTTATTTGTATCCAACAGGTAGAAGGAAACTTTATCTATCCAAATGTAGTTGGACGTTCTGTTGGCTTCCCTCCAATGTATGTAATCGTGGCAGTAACAGTAGGAGCAAGTTTAGGTGGTATCTTAGGAATTATAATTTCTATTCCTGTCTGTTCATGTATTTATCAACTTGTCAAAGAAGATGTTGTCATGCGTTTGAAAGTTAAGAAACATTCTACGACTAGTAGTTGAGGGTAGGAAGATTTATGAATCGTAGTGCAATATGCATCAAGATGTTGATGCTACTAAAGGCAAGAGGGAAGATGAATACATTAGAACTTGCCAAAGAGTTAGAAACAAATCCTAGAAATATACGAGAGTTTAAAAAAGAGTTGGTTACTGCGGGTTATAATATACAAGAAGTAAAAGGAAGATATGGTGGATATTATTTAGATGAAGATTGTTTGTTTCCATCCTTGAAATTAACAAAAGATGAAATTGACGCCTTAAATGAATCAAGAGGAATCGTTGATTCTCATCCTGAATTTGTAGGGCGTGATTTTTTTCATAGCGGTTTAGATAAAGTCTTATGTGCAGATAAAGATACTAAATCTATGATGCACTATTATGTAAATCAGACTGGTTTGGCACTTTCTTTGCAAGAATATAACATGGTTCAAACGGTACAGTTGGCAATGGACAGGAAGCAAAGCGTAGAAATCTCTTATCAGACTTTATCACAAAAAGATGTTTCAACATTTTTGTTGGATCCGTATGAAATCATTCATTATAAAAATGCGTATTATGTGATTGGATTTAGTCATAAACGAAATGAATATCGCACCTATCGTTTTTCTATTCAACGCATGAAACAATGTAAATTGACGGATAAACGATTTTTACGCGATTCTTCCTTTAATGTTGCGTCTTTTATAGGAAAAGAATCATTGATAAAGGCAAGTTTTATTCGTTTTGAGATCTTGGTCAAGACGGAATTTATTCGTATGTTTAAAGAGCAGTACTGGGGCTTGGACTTTAAAGAAATCAAGAAGAATGATGGGATTCTTTGCACATTTATGGCTGAAGATCCCAATAAAATCTATCAGCAACTTTTCTTGTTTCAAGATAAGGCAAAGCTTGTTGCTCCCTTAGAAAATAAAAATGAATACTGTAGGATGGTGAAAGATATTTTGCATATGTATCAAGAGTAAGATAAAATAAGTAAGGTGAAAAGAATGATACATGTAAGTGATTTGCTCAATTATAAACGTTGTCCCAAATACTGTTGGAATAACGTTCATAGAAAACATCCCTTTGAAGGCTTTTACCATATGGAAAAACCTTTTAGTGATTACTGGAAAGAATATTTAAATATACAAAATGCTCCTTGTGGTCAGGTTGGTGACACCAATGAAGATACTTTAAATCTATTAAAAAATAGTGATGTAGTATGTTCAGTTCGTTTTGAGTATAGAAATTGTCGTACCCGGATTCCTGTTTTGATGAAAATGAAAGATGGGTATAAAGCTATATATCCACATTTAAGTGCTTATCCAAAAGAATCCGAAGCGCAATTGATGAAAATAAATATACAGATTGCCCAAAGTGCTGGTGTACATATTACAAGTAATGAAATCATCTATTTGAACAAAGAGTACATTCGAAAAGATTATTTAGATTTAAACGAATTCTTATTACGCAGTGATCATTTATTTAATCGGCGTAATAAACCATCTAAAACAATTGATGAGTGTATGGAACAATATGATTTTGATTTAGATGAATGGATCGATACGGTTCAAACATTGTTAGATAGTCCAGAGTTTACATTGGATCGTTCCAAAAAGTGTACAACAGGAAGAAGATGTTCTTATTACGATGATTGTTTTGATGAATCCAAACTCCCAGACGATTCTATCTTATTTTTGACGACATCTTCACATAAGCTACAAGCCTATGCCAATGGAATTCGACGTATATCGGATCTAGAGCCGAAAGATATCGAAGGATTTAAGCTGCAATATGCACAATATATGGCAAGTAAACATGGCATATTTTATGATAAAGCGGCTTTAAAAATTTGGACATCCATGATTCAATATCCAATTTCATATCTTGATTTTGAATGGGATACCTTTGCAATTCCACCATATGAGAATATGAAAGCATTTGACGTTCTTTGTTTTCAATATAGCCTGCATATTGAAGATGTGAATCATAATTTGAGTCATCATGATTTTTTTGATACAGCCGATTGTCGTGAAAAGTTTATTCTTTCTTTATTAGAAACTATTCCTAAAAAGGGTAGTATACTTGTTTATAACATGGAAGGTGCGGAAAAACTTCGCTTAAAACAACTTGGCGAACAGTTTCCCAAATATAAGGAACAACTTGATCAAATATGTGATCGTATGATTGATTTATCTAAACCGTTTGAATGTGGATTGTTTTATGATAATCGTATGCGGGGACATTATTCTTTAAAGAAAGTGTTACCGGTTTTTACTGATGAATACTCATATCATCAATTATCCATTCAAAATGGATTAAATGCAGTGTTTACTTACAGAACTTTTGATTCAGCTTTACCGGAACAAAAACAAGTGATTCGACAGGAATTATCAAACTACTGCAAGATGGATACTTTTGCGGAATATGTTATATTTCATGGTCTAGAAAAATATCTTAAGGAGGATGATGTAAATGCCTAATATTATCACACATATATTATTTACCGATGATGTATATGAAAAATTGGATGATCCTAAATATGATTTTCTAGAATCTAGACTTCAATTGATGGAAGTTGGAGGAAATGGACCGGATTTTTTGTTTTTCCATAATTTGAATCCAACCTCATTTATGAAAAAAACACCTTTAAGAAAAATTGGGAATGAAGTTCATTCGCACTCTATTAATGATTTTTATGCAAGCGCTGTTGCCTCCATACAAAAAGAAAAAGATCCAGAAATTCGTCAGGATATGATGACATATACTTGTGGTCACCTTTGTCACTGGGCCTTGGATAGTATCGCACATCCATATGTGTTTTATCGCACGGGTCGTTGTACAGGAAAGAGCAGCTGGTGGCATCATCGTTTTGAATCGTTGATCGATGCGATCATGTTAAAGGTGAAAAACGATTGTACGATCTCAGATTTTAAAGCTTATGAAACATGTGAAGTAAGTCTGGAACAAGCACGTGCCATCGCAAGAATCTATGTTCCTGCGATTCGAAATGTATATAAAGTAGATGTACTTCCACACCAGATCTTAGAAAGTTTAAATGACTGGTGTTTTGTCGAAAAGTTATTCTATGATAAAAAGGGAACAAAATTTAAGATCTCACATTCTTTTGAAAAGGTGTTGCGCACAGAAAGTATGATATCTGGTTTTTTTGTTCCAGATGAACCAGAAGATCCATTTGATACGATCAATCTTTTACACAAAGAATGGGTGCATCCTTGTGATGATACGATCAAGAGCACAGAGAGTTTCTTTGATTTATATGATCGCGCCATGCTTCGTGCCGTTGAAGCCATTCAATTGTTTTATGAGGCATGCCAGGATCCAGATACATTACAACCATTCTTAGATTATCTAGGTGATAGAAGTTATGATACTGGTTTATCTGAATCAAAGGAAATGAAATTTTTCGATTTGGTTTATTAAAACGGGAGCTTTAGCTCCTTTTTTTGACTGAGAGTGGTTGTCAAGATCTTTTGACATGCATGTCAAAGACTTTAGATTTTCTCTTTGGTTTGATTAAGTTTTAGCAAAATAGAATAATAAATAATTTTACCTAAGGTTAAAGTCTCAAGGAAAATCAGCTTAAAAAAATTTTTGTATAAAAGCATACGATACCGAGCTATAGAATATTAGAAATAATTCTTGAAACTTCTGTTTACATATAGAAAAAATATAGCTATTATAACGAGAGATACTGCATAAAAGAAGTAGAATATTTTATAGAACTAACGGTGTTTTTTTTTTCTGCTTGATTAACAAAAGCTTATTGGCTATCATAATTCGTATTATTTTCGAGGAACTCGAAAAAGAAGTAATATCCACAGAGCTTATCCAACTTCCAGACGTACATATTAAACCATGTAGGATTACACAGGGTAAAGACCGTCTGGCATGTATGGGAAAAGACAACTGCGTTTTTAAAGATGATGATTTTTATGAAATTTTTGAAAAGATAAAAGAGGCGGATGGATTGATTTTAGGATCTCCTGTTTATGGTGCTGATATTAGTGCAGAGATGAAAATCTTCCTTGACCGTTTGGGACTAGCGAGCATTGGAAATCCAGACGCATTACGTCATAAGCCGGGTGCTGCTGTTTGCGCAGTTCGTCGTGCTGGAGGTATGAATACAGTGAACACAATGAATAATGTCATGCTGTTTCGAGAAATGTTCCTTGTCGGCTCTACTTATTGGAATATGGTTTATGGCAAAGATATAGGAGATGTTCTTAAAGATGATGAGGGTATGGCTAATATGAGAAATATTGGTCAAAACATGGCATGGCTTATCAAGCAGTTATGGAAATAAGGACATTATGTCAATATAAAATTCTCTAAACATAACAGTATAAAAATCGCTGAGTAAACCACTCGTAGAACTGCGATATGAATACATTGGTAGTTGTTTTTAGTTTAAAAGGTATTTTCTTATGTTGTGCAGTCTTAATAAGTAAGAATGTATTATCACATCTTATTTTCATTTCAATCCAGGTTATTTAGGCTGTTTTGTTGAATTGGTGATGTTACTTCCTTGTTTTTTGCAGAAGGCAAATAAAGTTTTATTAAAACAAAACGATGTAATAACATATTTCTTGATTTAGAATGTGTTTTATAAAATATATTAATCGGTTTATAAGACATAAATTGAGATTTCTTAAGTGAATTCTCAGTTTTTTTATGTTGACGCGAATAAATAAAGTGATATAATTGGTATAACCAAAAAGGTTATACCAATTAGGAGGAGACATGGATCTAAAACAAAGTGCCCGAGATCTTGCAATCGAGTATTTGCTGCAAGAAATAAAAAAAGGAAATTTAAAAGCTGGGGATAAATTATTGAATGAAAGAAAGCTATCAGAAAATTTAGGGATCAGTCGTGTTCCATTGCGGGAAGCAATCTGTACTTTGTCCACTTTAGGTATATTGGAAGCACATCAAGGGGATGGTACATATGTCAGTGATTCTTATTCAGAGATTTTTTCTAATATTATAAAAAAATATGGAATATTTGATCGTTCCATGATTGATGAAGTATTTGAAGCTCGTTCATTATTTGAGGCGGATGCTGCTAGACTTGCTGCTAGAAACCATACAGAAGATGATCTAGTTAAACTGGAACAAGCTTTAAAAAAACATGAAAACGCATTAACAGATTATTATGAGGGAAAATTAAAGGATAAAGATATGATGGAGCTGGATACAGAGATTCATCTAGGAATCGCAGCATCATCACACAATAATTTCATTTTAGAAATTGTAAAATCAATTCGTTATGTTACTCTGCAACAAGATTATTTTAGTGGACAATATACACTGGACCATGAACATTTTAAAAGATCTAGTATCATGCATCGTGAAATATTCAATGCGATCAAAGAGAAAAATGAAGATCTTGCGTATAAAAAGATGCAGGAACATATAAATGAGATACGTTTAGCTTTGGATATAGAATCAATAAGGAGGGACATTAAATGAAAGAGTTAAACTGGGTTAGTTTAGGGTGTGGCGTAATTGCACATCAGTTGGCACAGGCTATGCAAAAGGATGGAAGAAAGTTATACGGCGTGGCCAATAGAACATATTCAAAAGCTATAGACTTTGCCAAAGAATATGGTATTGAAAAGGTGTATGAAAATATCGATGATGTTTTTGAAGATGAGAATGTAGATGTTATTTATATCTCAACACCACATAATACGCATATAAATTTCTTGAAAAAAGCCTTAGCCAACAAGAAACATGTGCTTTGTGAAAAATCAATTACATTGAATATTGATGAATTGGAGATGGCAAAAAAACTGGCTGAAGAAAATGGTGTGATCTTGGCAGAAGCTATGACTTTATATCATATGCCTCTTTATAAAAAGTTATATGATCTAACTCATTCAGGAGCCCTTGGAGAGCTAAAAATGATCCAAATGAATTTTGGAAGTTATAAAGAATATGATATGAAGAATCGCTTTTTCAATCCTAATTTAGCAGGTGGAGCTTTATTGGATATTGGTGTATATGCATTGTCATTTGTTCGTTGGTTCATGTCTGAAAAACCAGATCAGATCCTTTCGCAAGTCCGTCTTGCCCCTAGTAAAGTAGATGAACAGGCTGGTATCTTGTTGATGAACTCAAAACAGGAAATGGCTACGATTGCCTTGACCTTACATGCTAAACAACCAAAGCGAGGCATGATTGCCTATGATAAAGGGTATATTGAAATTTATGAATATCCTAGAGCTTGTAAAGCTGTCATAACGTATACAGAAGATAATCATCAAGAAGTAATTGAATGTGGAGATACTAAAGATGCTCTATATTACGAAATTACAGATATGGAACAGACAATTTTGACAAATGAAAATGTCATGCATCTAGATTTTACATATGATGTCATGGACATGATGAGTCAAATTCGTGAAAGCTGCGGATTGAAGTATCCGGAGGAAATGTAAAAATTTTCATAAATTTAAAAAAATTTTCAACATCTGTGATACAATAGACAAAGGTAGGTGAAAATATGTATACAATTTTAAAAAAGGAAGTTTTAAACCCTACAGTTACGCGTATGGTTATCGATGCGCCATTTGTCGCAAAACGTGCCAAGGCTGGTCAATTTATCATTTTGCGTGTAAATGAAGAGGGAGAGCGTATCCCTTTGACGATTGCTGATTCCAATTCTGAAAAAGGAACTGTTTCAATTATTTTCCAAATTGTAGGGAAAACAACTATGTTGTTAAATACACTTGAAGAGGGCGATAGCTTACATGATTTTGTAGGTCCACTTGGAAAGCCTAGTGAAATTGATGGTAATGAAAAAGTATGTATCATCGGTGGTGGTGTTGGATGTGCCATTGCGTATCCAACTGCAAAAGCTTTCCATGAAGCTGGTTCAGATGTAACAACCATCGTTGGTTTTAGAAACAAAGATCTTGTGATCTTAGAAGATGAATTTAAAGAATGCAGCGATGCGTATTATTTGATGAGCGATGATGGTAGTGTTGGTCAAAAAGGTGTTGTTACTTTGAAACTAGAAGAATTGATTCAATCTGGTAAAAAATTTGATAAAGTGATTGCGATTGGACCTATCATCATGATGAAGTTTGTTTGTGAACTGACAAAAAAATACAACATCCCAACAGTAGTTTCTATGAATCCTATTATGATCGATGGAACAGGTATGTGTGGAGGATGTCGTTTACGTGTTGGCGATGAAATTAAATTTGCATGTGTCGATGGACCGGATTTTGATGGACATCTTGTAGACTTTGATGAAGCAATGTCTAGAAATCGTGCTTACATGGATTTTGAAAAACATGAAAGAGAAGAAACATGCAATCTATTGAATAAGGAGGTAGCTTAATGCCGAATATGTCATTAGAAAAAATCGCCATGCCGGTTCAACCAGCTGACGAAAGAATCAAAAACTTTGAAGAAGTCGCTACAGGATATACTGCTGAAATGGCAATGGAAGAGGCAACAAGATGTTTGCATTGTAAACATAAACCTTGTGTCAATGGTTGTCCTGTAAATGTAAATATTCCAGATTTTATTGAAAAAGTAAAAGATGGGGAATTTGAGGAGGCCTATCGAATTATCTCTTTGACTTCAAGTCTTCCTGCCGTTTGTGGACGTGTATGCCCGCAGGAAAATCAGTGTGAAAAATATTGTGTTCGTGGAATCAAGGGTCAAAGTGTTGCGATTGGACGTCTTGAACGTTTTGTTGCGGATTATCATAGAGAAAATAACGATGCACCTTTAACAAAGCCAGAATCCAACCATCATAAAGTTGCTATTGTCGGCGCTGGACCTGCTGGTCTTACTTGTGCAGGTGATTTAGCAAAACAAGGATATGAAGTAACGATCTTTGAAGCTTTGCATGTTGCCGGTGGTGTATTGATGTATGGTATTCCTGAATTCAGACTTCCTAAGGAAATCGTTCAAAAAGAAATATCACATTTAAAAGAACTTGGTGTTGAAATTGTTACTAACTTTGTCGTGGGACGAAGTGACTCCATTGATTCTTTGATTGAATCAGGCTATGAAGCAATTTTTATTGGTTCTGGTGCCGGATTGCCTAATTTTATGAACCTTGAAGGCGAAAACTTAAAAGGTGTATATTCTGCCAATGAATTCTTAACCCGAATCAATTTAATGAAAGCTTATAAAGAAGGTAGTGCTACTCCAGTACAACACCCTAAAAAATGCGTTGTTGTAGGGGGAGGAAATGTTGCGATGGATGCAGCAAGATGTGCAAGACGTCTAGGTAGTGAAGTCCATATTGTATACCGTAGAAGTATGGAAGAATTACCAGCTCGTAAAGAAGAAGTTGAACATGCTCAAGAAGAAGGTATTATCTTTGATTTACTATGTAATCCTGTCAAAGTTCTTGGGGATGAAAATGGTTGGGTCAATGGTATTGAATGCGTGCGTATGGAACTGGGTGAACCAGATGAAAGCGGACGTAGAAGACCTGTCGAAATCAAAGATTCGAATTTTACGATCGATATCGACTGCATGATCATGGCAATTGGAACAAGTCCAAATCCATTGATTCGTCATACAACTGAAGGCTTGGAAGTGAACCGCAAGGGATGTTTTATTGTCGATGACAA
>NZ_KI271050.1 GCF_000469305.1 Faecalitalea cylindroides ATCC 27803 | reverse complement strand
GCCTGTGCCTTGTAACGGTCAAGTTTCTCTTTGACCGATGGCTTTTCCACTGGCTTTGCAACACCCTTATCAGATTGCGTTTCTACCGGCTCTGAGTTTTGCCTTGACAGAGGGCTTTTGTCTGTTTTGGCGACTGAGGGGTTTGCGTTTGCTCGCTCCTCTTTCTGCATTGGATTTCTGACTGCTTCTTCCATAATGATTTCACTTTTGGATTTGGTCGGCTTTTCTTTCTCAACCGCTTCACGGTCTGCGATAGCCTTCTCTGCTTCACTGACAATCGAAGCCTTATCCACCTTGCCAAGTTCAAATCTTTCAACGATACGCTGAATTTTAGAAGCGTCCTCTGCTCTTGCAATAATATCTACCGGAGTGTTCTCTCCCTTTGTGTTCTTATCTCTGAGGACACAATAAAGAACGCCATAGCGTTTTGCCTGTTCGGTAAACTTCTTCAAATCCTTTTGCGGAATGGAAAAGACTTTCAGCTCCTTGCCTGACTTAATCATATTGGTAAGCCTTGCTTTGCCCTTCGTCTTTTGTTCCTGCTTCAGAACCGATACCAAAAGCAATGCGATATTCTTCGCCGCCGAACCGCTTAATCTTGCAGCAACTTCAAATCCTTCAAGCGAAAGCCTAACGACCTGCTCTGCTGCGTCACCACCGTTGTTCATAGCGTGATTTCTCCTTTCTCTGCTGTTTTTGTTCCTCTGTTTCGATATGCTCAAGGTTTTCTTCCATAACCTTTGACCTCTCCGCAATATCCTCGCAGAGTTTTACTTCCCGTCGGAGTTTTTTCAATTCTCCATTGATAGAAGCGATTTCATCTTTTGCCGCCTGAAGCTGACCATCATCAATATTTGTTCTTATCTTTTTTCGGAGATGTGTTCTTCCGGCAATCAGATTTTTCATCTGCTCCTCTAAGGAAGTCTTATATGAAAAAAGCTGTTCGTCCGTGGAAATATTTTCTCGTCCGAGCAGCCTTACTTCATCAGTAATCTTATCGAGCTTCATCAAATCATCTTTCAAAAGATAATGAAGCCTTGCGTTATTCTGTTTCTTATACTTGGGCAGATAACCAAGTCTGTAACAGTAATACAGATACAGCCCATAAAGCCCGCCTTTCTTTTTCAGCTTCTGCCCTCTGGTCTGCATACGGTACTGTCTTGGTTTATAAGTCGCCCTCTGGAACGGCTCAATCTCTGCCCATCTGTCACGATTTTCTTTGATACGCTCTACAATCCGGTCATTGGTATAATCTGCTCCGAGATTTTTCAGTCGTATCGGCTTATCGTATCCCTTTGGAATGACCGTCCAGTATTTTCGGCTTGGACTTAGGTTATAGGCATATCCCATTTCCTTGAGAGCAAACTGAAATTCTTTCAGGGTCTTGCTGTGGTCGATAGCATAATCAATGGCTTCTTTTGCAACCGAGTAGCGTGTCGGCATACCTGCCTTTTCTTTCATCGTCAGATA
>NZ_KI271049.1 GCF_000469305.1 Faecalitalea cylindroides ATCC 27803 | reverse complement strand
ATGGTGACAGCCACGATGCAGGCGTCGCTCATTAAAAAAGCTTTCGGGAGTAAAAATCCATTTGATATGGAATATCAAAAAAAGAAAGTCAAGAAGGACAGAATTGCAAATGCCATATCCGACAGCGAATTCAACTGGATGACGGAGACGATTCCCGGAAGGGATGCAGACGAATACACCATCAACTATCACAGGTGCGGCCTGTGTGCGCTTGGAAAACAGGAGCATTTGGAAGAACTGATACCCTATATGTGTGCCATGGATTTTATTTCTGCTGATCTCATGGGCGGCGTGTTATACAGGACAGGTACACTTGCAGAGGGCGCAGAAAAGTGTGATTTCTATGTTTGCAAAAAGGACTCTAAATGGGATAAAGAAAGAAAATACGGACAGCAATCCAAGCTGCAAAAACAGGGAGAGTTGGGAAAGTGGAATATGTGACGGTTGCACAGGAGGGCTTCTATGGACTTTATCATGTCCCTGTTAAGGATCATGATCCCCAGCAATACAGAAGCTGTT
>NZ_KI271048.1 GCF_000469305.1 Faecalitalea cylindroides ATCC 27803 | reverse complement strand
CAACATTCCTGGACGCGGTTTCACGTGCCCGTCCTGAAATTGGAGACTATCCTTTTACGACCATTCATCCAAATGTTGGTGTCGTTCAAACAAAAGATGGAAGAAGCTTTATTTTAGCTGATCTTCCAGGTCTTATTGAAGGAGCTAGTACCGGTAAAGGATTAGGACATCAATTTTTAAAACATATTGAACGTTGCCGCGTCATTCTTCATGTTATAGATATGGGGTCTTCGGAGGGAAGAGATCCATTGGAAGACTATGAAATTATTAATAATGAATTAAAAGATTATCAGATGCGTTTATTGGAAAGACCGCAAATTGTTGTGGCGAATAAAATGGATCTAGATAATGCCAAAGAAAATCTAGAACGATTTAAGAAAAAATATCCGGATGTAGAAGTGTTTGAAACAACTACAATTATTCACGAAGGATTAGATCCAGTATTAAGAAAGGCAGCGGATCTGTTAGCGACTACGCCTACATTCCCAATCATGGATGATGAAGGAACCGAATCAAGTGTTCTATACACATTCGAAGAGAAAAGACCGGAAATTGAAGTTACGCAAGTTGAAGATCATGTATGGCAAGTTACTGGAACAAAAATTGAACGTGTCTTTAATATCAACAAGCTGAATACAGAAGAAGATTTCTATTTATTTGCGGATCGAATGCGCTATATGGGAATTGATGCAGCTTTAAGAGAAGCAGGTTGTATGGATGGAGATACCGTACAGCTATGTGGATTTGAATTTGAATTTATTGAGAATTAAAAAAACGCCATTGTGCGTTTTTATTTGTTTATAAGATCAAGTATTTTTTCTGTGTTTTTAAAGTGAATCTTGGCAACTTCATTTAATTTATCCATACCATATTTAAGGACAAATTTTTTTCCACATTGATCGACTTTTTTTCCTGCTCCTTTTTCAAAAGTAAAATCAAATGTTTCCTCAAGCATATCCCAGTATTCTAAGAAAGCATTTCTGGCCAATACGCTGGCGCAGGCAACTGCCAGATATTTGTTTTCGGCTTTGGTCTCAAAATGAATGTTTCTGACAACTTCTTTTTCATTGGATAAATAGCGATAGTAGCTCTTTTCTTGAACAAATTGATCGATGATAATGTGTTCAGGTAAAGTGTATCCTTTTTTGATCAAGTTCAAATAAGCTTGATTGTGTAGTTTACATTTGATATCAACCATGTTGTGCTGCTTGTGCACACTGTTGTATTTAGAGCTGGATACGATCAGGATCGTATGTGGGCAAAGCGATTTAATTTCTTTTGCGAGCATTCGTATTTTTTCATCGTTTATTTGTTTTGAATCCTGAATCTTTAAGTTTCGTAATACGTCCTCATTTTCTTTGGATACGATGACGGCACTGACCACAACAGGTCCAAAATAATCACCAGTTCCTACTTCATCACTTCCAGCTTGAGGAAACATATTTTTTGATTCTGAAGAGCTTTCTTGAGATAGCCAGTTAAGATCTTTTCCTTGAAAGACGACTTTCCCACTTGTATATGCAGTGATCGTACAAGATTCGAGTTTAGCTTGATAATATGTATAAGCAGGTTGGCTAACTTTTAATACATATGGATCGATTTGTTTTTTGAGTTGTTCAATCTGCTTTTTTGACATTATTTTCGTTATTGTGTTCATGCAAGCATTGTAACATATTTTTAAAATGGAAGGGATTATTTCTTGGAAGTATGTAAATGTGTTTTGTGATTTTTCAAATCGTGATAAAATACACACATGATAATAAATGTAGAAGATTTTATGATCTATAACATGATCATCGTTTTTGTGAGTGCCTTATTTTTATTTTTGGCATACCGTAAAGGGTTTATGCGACAATTATTCGATGTCGTTTCTTTAATTGCCTCATATATCGTTTCAGGTATGTTATGTGGTGCTGTAGCCGATATATTTCCTATATATCAAATCAGTACGCCTGTATCGATCATTAACGATATCAGTACTTCTTTAATCAATTCGATCATTTGGTTTGTTATTTTGATCGTTGTGTTTCGTATTGTATATTGGATCTTGTGTTTTTTGATGCGAGGAACCTCCAAGATCAAAACCTTATCGTTTATCAATCACATGCTTGGGCTTGTGCTTGGTGCTGTTAAGGTATTATTGATACTTGGTCTCATTACGATCTTTTTAAGATTGCCTTTTATTGAAAATGGCAGTTTATTTGTGCAGAGTGGTGTTCTATCTTTTGTGGACGAACTAATTTCATATATTTGGTAGGTGATGTTTGTGGAAAATTATCGAGAAGAATTAAATAAAGCTATTGATTTTGATCGCGTCTTGGAGCAAGTTGCATCGTTTGCTTCTTTTTCATGCTCGAAAAATGAGATTAAAGATTCACTTCCTCTCCATGACCGTATGGAAATTATGGAGCATTTAGATCTTGTAAAAGAAGGTCTGGAATTTGTAAGAAGTGGATCGATCTTAAACATGGCAGGGTGTCATGACGTATCTGGATATGTCGCCAAAGCATCAAAGCGCATGATCTTAAATGGAAAAGAATTATTGGATATCATGACTTTCTTAGTCGCTTGTCGTAGTGTTTATAATGCATTTGATGAAACATATCCATTGTTGAATGATCATGCTAGAAGCATGACGTTATGTACAGATTTAGTAACATCGATTCAAAAACAAATTGATATGACAGGTTCCATCAAAGAAGATGCAACACCATTATTAAAAAATAAACATAAGGAATTAATAGACACTCGCTTAGATTTACAAACAAGATCTCGATCTTTTCTTAAAAAGAACAATTCCAAATTGATGGAAGCAATGACGACCACAGTTTCCAATCGTTTATGTGTGCTTGTTAAGGCACAGGATAAATATAGTTTTGGTGGTATGATCCATGGCTCTAGCCAAAGCGGGTTGGCTTACTATGTAGAACCTCAGGAATTTACTTCATTGAACAACCGAATTCAAATGATCATCTCTGAGATTGAAGAAGAAAAACACAGAATTTGTAAGGAATTGACCAAAAAAGTAGCGTCTAATTCAATCGCAATTTCTTCTAATTTAGAAACGATGACATTAATTGATACAGAACTAGCCAAGGCAAGATGGGCATATCGTTATGATGGATGCATTCCTGTTATTCAGACCAGGGATCATGCTTTGTTACTGGAGCATGCCAGACATCCATTGATTGATGAAAAGAAAGTGGTTGCCAATAACTATACTTTAAAATCAAATGAATATTGTTTAATGATCTCAGGCCCAAATATGGGTGGAAAAACTGTGACATTAAAAACTGTAGGACTTTTTGTCGCTTTGAGTCATTGTGGTTTTCCTGTGCTTTGTCATAAGGCAACGATACCATTTTATACATCTATGTATTTTGATATTGGTGATAATCAATCCATTGAAAACAACTTGTCTACATTTTCTTCACACATCTCAAAAATATCAACTATCTGTAATGAATGTGATGAACATTCTTTTGTGCTTTTGGATGAAGTAGGAAATGGTACAGATCCTTTACAGGGGGCAAGCCTTGCTGTAGCAATCTTGGATTTTTTAATTAATAAAGGTTGTACGATCATTACCAGTACTCATTATTCACAAGTTAAGGCATTTGGTAAAGCCAATGAACATATATTAGTTTCCAGCGTAGAATTTGATAAGGATACATTGAAACCGACTTATCGATATATTCCAGGGGTGTCTGGAGCTTCATATGCGTTTGATATCGCTGCTCAATATCATTTAAATGCAGCTATCTTAGATAAAGCTGTTCAATTTAAAAATGAGAATGAACAAAATGTTGAAAAAGAACTTGAGAAGTTAGAAAAGCTTCAAAATGATGTGTTAAAACAAAAAGATCGTTTCAATAAATTGATTCAAGATGCTCATAGACTTCAAAAGGAAGCTGCTCAAAAACAAGAAGAATTGGATGCGAAAAAGATGCGCTTTGATCGTGAGTATGAAGAAAAGCTGAATGATATGCTGGAAGAAAAAAGAGCCGAGGCAAAAGAAATCATTGATGAGTTGCGCAAACAAAAACATCAAAAAATCCATGAACAGACTCAAATGATGCATAAGATCAACTTGTTAGGACCTGAAAAGGAAGAAGAACCGGAAGCTAACGAAGATTTGAAGGTAGGAGACTATGTGCGTGTTGTGGATTTGAATTCGCATGGAGAGATCCTGGATATACGAAAAAAAGAAGCAACGATCTTAACTAATGGAATGAAGATGAAGATCAAGTTATCGCGTTTAAAGAAGATGCCTCGTCCACAAATAAAGAAAGTTTCCTCTTCTTCAGTAGATCGTATTTTCAAACGTTTCCCTTTGGAGATCAACTTGATTGGTATGCATGTTGAAGAAGGACTAAAGGCATTGGATGATTATCTAGATCAAGCGGTTGCACATAAAGTAAAACAAGTTCGTGTTATTCATGGAATGGGAACAGGAAAGTTAAGAAATGCAGTTTGGTGTGATTTAGATAAGCATCCTCAAGTGAAATCCAAAACTAGCGCAGGTCCATCAGAAGGTGGTCTTGGGGCTACAATTGTAGTGTTGAAGTAGGTGAATGGTATGATTTCTCAACATCTACAGGATAAATTGGCGCTTTTACCAGATCAGCCCGGATGCTACATAATGAAAGATGAAAAAGGGAAGATCTTGTATGTAGGAAAAGCCAAAGTGTTAAAGAATAGAGTTCGTTCTTATTTTCACGGTGTTCATGATAATAAAACAACTCGATTGGTTTCACATATTCGAGATTTCGAATTTATCGTAACTGGTTCTGAAAAAGAAGCTTTATTATTGGAAATCAATTTGATCAAGAAACATACACCGCCATTTAACATTATGTTTATGGATGATAAATCGTATCCATACATCGTAATCTCTAAAGATCCATGTTTTACTGTTCGAGTTTCACGTCAGGTGAAGAATAAAAAAGATACTTATTATGGTCCGTATCCAAGTGCTCAGTCAGCTTATGAAATTGTTCGATTGATCAATCAGATCTTTCCAATTCGAAAATGTAAGAATATGCCTAAGCAGCCATGTCTTTATTATCACATGCATCAATGTCTGGGATATTGTTTTAAAGAAATTGATAATAAGGTCAATGAAGAAAATCGCAAAGCCATTCGTCGCTTTCTTGATGGGGATGCTAAAGAGATCATAGATGATCTGACAAAGCAAATGCAACAGGCTAGTGATGAGCTTCGCTTTGAAAGGGCGAAAGAAATTTATGACTTAATTCAAGCCATTGAACATGTAATTGAAAAGCAGACAATTGATTTTAAAGATCGTGCTTCGCGCGATGTTTTTGGCTGGTATGAAGATAAAGGATATATATCTTTTCAAGGCTTTTTTATTCGAAAAGGGAAGTTATTGGAAAGAACCCTTAGTATCGAACCAATCTATGAAGATACGATGGAAGCGTTTGTATCCTATATCGTTCAATACTATCAAAAGAATATTGTTCCCTCTGAAATTTTAGTACCAGAAGGAACACCAGTTGAGGTTTTGGAAGAAGCTTTGGATACAAGAGTGCATATACCAAAACGAGGAGAAAAGAAGAAATTAGTCGATCTTGTCATCAAGAATGCCAAAGAAGCGCATGACCAGAAATTTCAGCTTGTATTCCGTAAAGATAAAGAACTCGAAATGGCCAATCAACATCTTTCGAGAATCTTTCATACAAAGATAGAAACGGTTGAAATGTTTGATAACTCGCATATTTCTGGAGCTTATAATGTGAGTGGGTTGGTTGTCTTTGAGAATGGTAAACCAGATAAAAGCCAATATCGCCATTATAAATTAGATGGTTATGTGTCGGATCTAGACAGTATGAAAGAAGTTATATACCGCCGCTATTTTCGCTTATTGAAAGAAGGGAAACCAATGCCAGATCTTTTGTTGGTAGATGGTGGTGCTTTGCAAATAAACGCGGCTAAAGAAATAAAGGAAATGTTGGATCTAGATTTACGTATAGCTGGTTTGGTCAAAGATGATAAGCACAGTACAAGGGCTTTGATTGATGAAAATCTAAATGAGATACCTTTAAATAAAGAAGATCCTTTGTTCTTTTTATTGACAAGGATGCAGGATGAGGTACATCGCTTTGCCATTAGCTATCATAGAAAACTTCGATCAAAAGGAATGACACAATCTATGTTAGACACAGTAAGCGGTATTGGAGAAAAGCGTAAAAAACAGCTTTTAAAACATTTTAAGAGCATGAAACAGATACGTTTGGCAAGCGTTGAACAGTTATCCGAGGTTTTACCACAGGATGTAGCGCTTAGTTTGTATCAGCGTTTGCATGAAGATGATAAGCAGAGTATAATTCCTTTAAAGGAGTCAGAGAATGGATAAAAAAACGCTTAGTCTAAGAGTTTTATTGATCGTAGTCTGTTTCTGTGTTGGATGTATTTGTTTCTATCAGATCAATCGTTCCTATGATCCGCTTGCCCGCTATCCGTATGTTACTGAAGAAAATAGAGATATCATATTGGAAAAGCTGGATAGTGAAGATATAGACTATCTGATTACGCAGCAGATCAAACCAGAAACATTTCTTCCATTTATCGATGAGCCAGATTTTGATCTTCATAACGCATATTTATATAGTGCTGCCAAAAGTGTTCAAGATGCATCGAATGATTATATCGTAAATTTTGTGAATAAATATCGTCAAAACTTTTCTCGAGATATTCTTGTGACTTTGTTGAAGCATTATACTTATGTTGATTTAACTACATTTTATGAAAATGAAGCCATTTTTAATGAAAATCTTGAACTCGTAAGTGATCCAAGTCTTCCTTATGTTATCTTGAATGAGAATAGTACAGTTTATAAATATGTTCCATCAGATCTAGTGAGCGTTTCTTCTGTTTCTGTAAGAAGTGAAGTAGCTTCGAATCTTCAATCTATGATCCAGGATTTTGCTTCTGTGATGAATAATGAAGTTTCATTAGATCTTGCGCAAGGATATTTATCGTATGAAGCTATCATGGAAGAATATGTTCAATTAAATAATCGAATCCCAGATCAGATTAA
This sequence comes from Faecalitalea cylindroides ATCC 27803, assembly GCF_000469305.1. Classification (GTDB taxonomy): domain Bacteria; phylum Bacillota_I; class Bacilli_A; order Erysipelotrichales; family Erysipelotrichaceae; genus Faecalitalea; species Faecalitalea cylindroides. The sequence continues at coordinate 4,188 of NZ_KI271048.1, read as the reverse complement.
TGATTATATGCTTCCGGCAGGTCAAAATGAATTTCAATTAGGATTTACTATTGGTTTACAGGAAATGGATGAATGGATCAATCTATGCATAGAAAACAATGTATATGTAACTAGAGATTATTCGACAGTTTTAGAAAACTTATCAGATACAGCTCGACTAAAAATGGATTGGCTCCGAGAAAATGCATATCGTTATGGTTTTGTCGTTCGTTATCCTGAGGGTAAAGAATCTACAACAAACCAGCTTTATCAACCTTTTGTATTACGATATGTGGGGCAGCAGACCGCAAGACAAATGCATGATAAAGATGTATGCATGGAAGAGATGACTTTTGAAGAAGAATTAAATTAAGAGGAAATATGATGAAAATTATTGTAGTCAGTGATACACACTATCGAAACGATATTTTGGATGAACTTATTGATAAACACAAGGATGCAGATCTTTTCATTCATTGCGGAGATTTAGAAGATGATCCTCAATGGTATCCACAGTGGATCTTTGTTCGAGGAAATAATGATTACTTTGTTGGATTTGAAGATGAACGCATCATTGAGGCACAGGGCCACCGTATTCTTGTTCTTCATTCACACCGTTGTTCGTTTTTAAATCGAGAAGAAACATTAGCTTCTATGGCATACGACAATGGTTGCGATATCGTTCTTTATGGGCATACGCATGTTTCAAAGATGACATGGAAAAATGGAATCTTTTTGATGAATCCTGGATCAACAACAAGCCCCCGCGATGGCAAAACGCCTAGTTATGGAATTTTGACAATAGACGGAGCTCATGTTGAAGGACAGATCGTTCACAGAGAAGATTGGTAAGAAAAAGCCTGGCGTTGTCAGGCTTGATTTTATATGTCATTCTTTTTAGAAGTGTATTATAATAAGAAAAAGGGGATGTTGTGATGAAGTTAAGAAATTATGTTTCGATCATGCATACAGATTCATATATTAAGATCTATAAACAGAATCAAAAGAATTTGATCATAGAAGGAAAATTGGATGCATTAGATCTTGATGCTTATTTGGATAAAGAAGTATCTCTAGCCTCTGGTTCAGCAGATCGTCAGGGTGTGGTTTTTATTATTGAATAAAAAAAGAACTGCATGATCTGCAGTTCTAAATGCAAATAGAAATGGCGTCCTCGGAGAGACTCGAACTCCCGACCGTGCGCTTAGAAGGCGCATGCTCTATCCAACTGAGCTACGAGGACAGCAAAAGTATTATAACAGAAAGTATTTTTAATTTCAACACGAGGTTTTAAAAGATATGGAAGAGAGAAAAGGTTATCATTTTGCCGGATGGTATATAGATAAAGAGTGTACAAAAAGGATCAATCCGGGAGGAATATTGCCTCATACGATGAGCTTATATGATAAATGGATTCCTATTTGGTATCCGGTCGTGTATCAAACAGACGGTGGTATGAATTCAAGAAAGAATCCTAAATATATCACGATAGAGTCAGGTGTTATTCGATTATATCCGGCAAAAAAACAAGGGAAGATATTTGAAGGCTGGTATTTAGATGGGAAGAGAGTTGAGTATATTCCTGAACGGCAATGTCAGCCTGTCACTCTGGTCGCAAAATATCGCGATTTCAATACTGTTCAGTTTGAAACGTTTGGGGGAGCTATTATTCCAAACATGCAGACAAACTCTGATAAAAAATTAGAAGATATACGTACACCAATGCGATTAGGATATACGTTTATGGGATGGTATTGGGATCCGGATTATCATTGGCAGTATACATATGATCAAGCGATCGAGGAAGATTGCACATTGTATGCTCGTTGGGAAGTGACACATTTTTCAATCATATACGATGTAGGAAAAGGGTATGCCTCAAGGTCGAATCCAAGGACTTATACATATTTTGATAAGACGATCAAATTAAAACCGGCTAAAAAAGAAGGGTATCGATTTGTAGGCTGGTTTGATGAAAGAGGCAATGAATTGATCGAAATTCGAGAGCATTCCTTAGGGGATAAAAAATTGATAGCGCATTTCGAAAAGATGGATTAAAACATCTTTTCTTTTTTATGATTATAGTGTATATTTCCAAAGGCGAAAGGATTATTCCATGTATAAAAATCCACTTGGGTTTGAAAAGTTATCTAAGCTTTTAAGAAGTTTTGCGATTCCCAGCATCATATCAATGCTGGTAAGCTCTCTTTATAATATTGTAGACCAGATTTTTATTGGGCAGGGTGTTGGTTATTTAGGAAATGCGGCTACTAATGTGGCCTTTCCTTTAACGACTATCTCAGTGGCAATCGCTTTATTGGTAGGTATAGGAAGTGCATCTCGCTTTTCTTTATATATTGGAGCTAAGGAAAATGACAAGGCCGCTTGTGTGGTGGGCAATGGTTTTGTATCTATGTTGATCTTGAGTGCTTTATATGTCAGTATGGTCCTGACTTTCTTAACTCCATTATTGTATGCCTTTGGCTCAACGGATCAGATTTTCCCTTATGCGTATTCTTATACGCAAATCACAACATGGGGCGTTCCATTTTTGATTACGACCAATGTAATGTCAAATATGATTCGTGCAGATGGTTCACCTAAATATTCAATGGCTTGTATGGTGCTTGGCGCTGTTATTAATACGATCTTGGATCCAATTTTTATCTTTGTATTTGATATGGGAGTTGAAGGGGCTGCATGGGCTACGGTAATCGGTCAGATTGCTAGTGCTTTGATGGCTTTACGATATCTAAAATTATTTAAGAATGTTAATCTGGCCCGCTCGGATTTTCGTTTCTCATTTCATGAATTTTTATCTACGAGTGCTATAGGTATCAGTTCCTGTGTAAATCAGATTTCATTGATGCTTGTACAGATCATATTGAATAATTCAATGACGTATTATGGACAATTTTCCATTTATGGGCAGGAAATTCCTTTGGCTGCCTGCGGTATTGTTATGAAAACCAATGCAATTCTTTTAGCTATTATCATTGGAATTTCACAAGGGATGCAGCCAATTGTTGGATTTAATTATGGGGCTAAACAATATGATCGTGTCCGAGGAATTTTCATGCTTGCATTAAAACTGAATCTAGTGGTTTCTGTCATTGGGTGGTCTTTATTTCAATTTTGTCCTGAAATGGTTTTATCAATTTTTGGTTCGGGCGATAAATTATATTTTGAGTTTGCGATTCGTTTCATGCGAACATATTTATTCATGGCGGCTATTAACGGAGTACAGATGTTATCTTCTGGATTCTTTAGCGCGATAGGAAAGCCTTTAAAAGGGATGGTCTTGTCCTTGACCAGACAAGTGTTGTTTTTCATTCCACTTGCCTTAATTTTTCCAATCTTTATGGGGTTGGATGGATTGATATATGCAGCTCCTGTTGCCGATTTTGTTGCGTTTATAGTCAGTGTTTGTCTTTTAAGACATGAATGGAAGAATCTTTATCAATTAGAAAAGAATCAAAAAGCGGCGATCGATTGATCGTCGCTTTAGTTAAAATCGACTGTTGGTGCATCTTGAGCTTCATCACTCGCTTGGTATTTTTCTTTTGGAGAAAAACCAAATATACCTGCAATGATGTTATTAGGGAATTTTCTTACATATGTGTTGTAATCCTGCACAGCTTGATTGTAATTATCTCTTGCAACGCTTAGACGATTTTCAATGCCTTCCACACTCGTCATAAAATCCTGCATGACTGTTTGAGCTTGAAGTTGTGGATAAGCTTCAATTGCAACATTGATATCGCGCAGAATCTGACTTGAAGCAGCATCAGCTTGTTCTAAATCAGAAGTAGTTGCATTGGAATCAAGTGTAAGATTTCCATCTTCGTCAATAGCTACACCTTCCATGTTGCTACGTAAAGCTGCAATATCTTTGTAGACTTCGCTTTCATGATCCAGAATGGCCTGTACACTAGGCATGAGTTCATTGATCTTATCAAGTCTGGATTGTAGTGAAGTTTGAATGTTTGCCTGCATTGTTGTTACATTTTCTTCTTTCTCAATCATTGTATTGTAAGGAGAAATAAAGATAGCACCTAATGCAATTACGATAACACCAACAACGATTAATATTTTTCCCCACAGAGGGAATTTTTTTGTTTGATTCATATTTTTGATCCTTTCTTACCAGCTTCCGCCAGCTCCACCGCCTCTTGATGAACCTCCGCCTCCGGAGAATCCACCAAATCC
>NZ_KI271047.1 GCF_000469305.1 Faecalitalea cylindroides ATCC 27803 | reverse complement strand
TACAAATAATCGTAAATATTCAGCACCAATATGTATGAAGTTAATAACGATAATATGACCTATTTCATTGAAGTCGCAGAAACTCTAAGAGTCATACAGCAAAATTATTTACTATAACTGAAGTTATTTTGTTGTCTAAACTGCACAAATCCATTAAAATGATCAGCTTGTGTCTACTTGACACAAGCTGATCACGATTGATACGATCCTCTCTGTATTCAGTACGTTTTAATTATTTGTACTGTCTACTTTTGAGGATCGTATCAATCGACCTTTATCGAGTCAATGATAGCCAAAGAGATATTACCCATCCGTCTGAACCGCCATAACAGACGGAAGGTGAGGTCCAAATCACCGATATCGTTCAACTATCGCTATGACTAACGACTACATTATATGACTTTAAACATGTAGTAGCAATACTACAATTTTTGTCGTGCTTTCCAAAAAATGAAACCACCTAGTGATCGTTCTCTAGGTGGTCTATCCTTTATTAACTTAATGACATTGGCAGGAATGCCTTTTATTTTTATTATCAAAACTAGTAGAAGGTTTATACAAATTAGTGGATGTGAATCTATCATATTGAACAAATGACAAAACAATATAAAATATAGGGTATAGAAAGCGCTTTCACCTTTTTAATAATGCACAATTATTAAAAAAGAAAGCAGGAGGAAGTTGTATGAATAAAAAAAGAATTCTAGATGCCGGTAGAGCGGCGTTGAGTATTGTTTTAACTTCATCGATGTTCATGACAACGTACTCTGTTCCTATCTATGCCCAGGAAACAGAAGAACCTGTCATTGTTGAAGAAAACAACGTGTCCGATCCTAACCAGGAAAAGGAAGATGAATCTCAGATTCCTGAAGGGGAACAGAGTAAACAAGAAACCGTTCAAAGTGAAGAATCTGTGGATAATAATGTACAAAACACAGAACCACAAAGCGAAGAGGAAACGGTAGAACCAAAGAAATCCAGCCAGGATATCACTTTCAACAATCCGAGTGGTGTACATTACTATTGTAACCAGAGAGAATCTTCCATTGTTGTTGCCTATGGGGCTGACTGGATGGAGTTCCAGGGTGTTCGTTACACAGATAAAACAACATACAATCAAAAAGAATGTATTGCTCCGGAAGCTATTCGTCAGGCATTGATTGCCGTTCCAAGCGGAACGATGCAGACCTTTACAATTCGCGTTGGTGTTGAAGGCGACGATGTAGGAATCGAATATACGTTCTATGGAGATAAGCTCGATCCGGAACTGACAGTGATCGAAGCCAATGCAAACTATATTCTCTTTGAAGGAAATGAACCATTGGATCCAGAACGTACAGCTTATGAGTCATATGAAGAAAATGGGCATTACTATGCCAAATATGATCTGTCTTCTGCAAAAGTTGGATTTGGCTCAAATACCATTGCGGATTCAACCGGGAAAAATGCCACCTGGTTTATGTATGAAAAGAAAGCGGATGGAACTGTAGAAGTTCATTTGATGGATAAAGTGCCAACTGTAGAAGTTACTTCTGGTGATTCTTTATACAAGCTGACAGATGGAGCTGTGATCACAAAGAAACTTAGTAAGAACTCTTTTAAAGTCAGCGGTTATGGAATTCGAAGCGTTCAAGCTGGCGAAAATATGTATTTGTATGGCGAAAAAGTGCAAAATTCAGATTTAGCTGTCACTTCTATCGACTATCCGATTACATTGAAAGATAAAAAGACATACCAGCTGCGGTATGAAAACAAAGGCGGAGAATTCTCTAATGTGAATTTCAGCGTGAACTATTCACTAGGATCTTATGTGGATACTTTAAACGCTACAATAAAAGAACAGGAAGAAAAAGAACTGAACGCCGAAAACTATACACCAGATACTTGGAGTGTGTATGAACAGGCTTTACAGAATGCCAAAGCTTCTGCGGAAAATCCATTCACAGACAATACTGCTATGCAGAGTGCGGAAAGTGCATTGAAATCGGCTTTTGAAGGATTGAAGGAACAAGTTAAGGATACAGAAGCTCCGGAAGTCAAAGTAACGTATTCTAATAAAAACGGAAGTCAGGTTACAAAAGAAGATGTAACGGTGACTTTAACGGCCAATGAAGATATCCAGGATATTGAATGCTGGACACGTGTAGATTCTAAAACACTGCAGAAAGTTCACAGTGAAAACGGAAAATTCAATGTCACTGTTAAAGACTTGGCAGGAAATGAAACAAAAGTTAAATACGAAGTAAAACGTATTGATAAAGTGGCTCCTGTGATCGAAGGTGTCAAAGATGGTGAAGTTACAAATAAAGATGTAGAATTCACAGTAAAAGAACAGAGTATTTCTAAGATCATCATTGATGAAAAAGAATACAACGAAAAGAATGCGCCTAAGAAAGTTTCTGGTGAAGGAAAACATACGATCAAAGTCGTAGACAAAGCTGGAAATGAAACGAGTGTATCGTTTACAATCGATCAGACAGCTCCTAAGTTTACTGTAAAAGAAGAATCAAAAGGTTATGATGGAGTATACAGTAAATTAAGTTTGAAACTTTATGATGCTCATAAAGTGGATTATGTCGAAATCAATGGTAAGAAAAAAGATTTAAGTGACAATCAGTGGTCAGATTTGGACGATCAGAATGCCGGTTATAAAGAGGGTAAGAATACGGTTGTTCTTTATGATGTTGCGGGCAATTCTGCCGAATTTACGTTCATCTATGACAAAACAGGTCCGACAGTCAACGTAAAAGATTCTTCCGTTGAAAAAGATGGATATTATTCCCGATTGGATCTGAAACTGTACGATGCCAATAATGTCGATTATGCTGAAATTAACGGTAAGAGACTTGAACTGACAAACAATCAATGGTCCGACATTAACCATGCCAATGCCGGTTATGTGGATGGAGAAAATACGATCGTTGTTTATGATCAGGCAGGAAACTCTACGACAGTTAAATTCATGATCGGTGAACCAGTCAAAGCGGATAAAACAGCTTTACAGGAAAAGATCGATGAAGCTAAGAAACTGGAAGAAGACAACTATACAGAGGAAACATGGTCTAAGCTGGAAGAAGCTTTAGAGGCTGCTGAAAAAGTTAACGACAACGAAAAAGCAACGCAGGAAGAAGTTGACAAAGCCGTTGCGAACTTGGATGCTGCCATTAAGGGATTGGAAGAAGTTGTCATCAATATTACAGCCAATGTAAACGGAACACCAGTATCGGGTGAGACTTTACAGGCAGCTGTTGAGGAAGCTGGACTGACAACTGGTTTGATCAATAAGGTTGAATTTGTCAGTGGTAAGGTCACAAAAGCTGATTTGGAATACATTGCCAAATATGCCGATGAGCTTGTCTTCAAATTAAGTGATACCCTGACTTATGTAGGAGATAATGATACAGCAACTACAGTATTCCCAAATACATCACAAAATTGGAGTCAATTGGAATCACTGACACTGGAAGGCTTTACGGAAATTGCAGCCAGTGCGTTCTACAATCATGAAGATTTGAGAACGGTTAATTTAACAGGTGTTGAAATAATTGGGGGAAGTGCATTCAATGTAAGCAAGAACGCTTCAAAGAAAGAGATGAATGTAACGATTTCGGATTCTATCAAAGAAATTGGATCCAAAGCTTTCTATGGACAGAACAATCGTCCTTTGAACCTTACGCTGAATGTAAAAGATCCGTCTACGATTACGTTAAACAAAAATGCTTTTGACGGAATCAATACGTCACTTTCAAAAGTCAATGTTCCAGAAGGAAGCTTGCAGAACTATCTGACAAACTTAGATATCACAAAGGCTTTCAACAGCAGTACAAGCACGAAATGGAACAAGATGATTGTCAATGATCCAGCATATCAGTTGATGACATTCCAGTATGATGCAGACTATGAAGGTGTAACATTCAATGCTTACATCAAAAATGGAAGCACATTAAGTTCAATCAGTCTTGAAGATGTACAGACTGCCATCAATAATCGAATTCCTGAGGGATATGCATTTGCCGGATGGAATACAGCGGTTGATGGAACGGGAACGGACATCACAGATGAAACCGTATTCCCAATCGAAGCAGAACGAATTTATATTAAGTTAGCCGTTGCTGCAGATAAAACAAAATTACAAGAACAAATCGATGCGGTAAAAGATCTGAAAAAAGAAGACTATGTAGCCAGTACATGGGAAGAACTTCAAACTGCATTAGCAGAAGCTAATAAAGTTAATGAAGATACTTCAGCAACACAGGATGCAGTAATCAAAGCAACGGAAGCTTTAAAGACTGCGATTGAAAACTTGGTTAAAGTTGGAATGTCTCATGTTGAAAAGATCACACAGAATGATGATGGATCTTTGACAATTTCATTTGATAGAAAAATCAAGGATGAAAATGGTTCGAGAAGTAAGCATAGCTTAACATTTGATGAAGAAACGAATACGATTACTGTTGCTAATGTGACAGCTGAAGGACCGTTGTTTGTACACGTTTCTACAAAAGATTATGACAATCGATTCTCTCATCATAACTTATTCCGTGATGCCGATGGTACATGGAAAGTGGTAGAAGAATATATCACTGGTGCAACCTATGTAAATGAAAAACCAAAAATTTCTTATATCGTTGGAGATGAAGAAAAAACTCTGGAATTGCAGGATGGTGTAACAGAATATACAATTGAAACCACTTCAGAAGATGTGTCATTAAAGATCAAAGGTCATGATTTGGAATATGTTACATTTGAATATACTGATAAAGCTGTCCCAGGATATTCTAAGAGATTTACCCCATCATCTACTGATGATCATACAACTATATCACTCCCAGTAGGATTTGGAGCAGGGACCTACAAATTGGGCATTAGTGATCAGTCTATGTCTACTAATGCTGGACGATATACAAATATCAAATTGACAATCAAAGTTGTAGAACCTGCCAACAAGACAGCTTTGCAAGAACAAATCGAAGAAGCAGAGGACAGAAATGAAAATTATTATACTGCAGATACTTGGACTAAGTTACAAGAAGCTTTAACTAGTGCAAAAGCTGTAAATGATGATGATTCCGCAAGCCAGACTGAAGTTGATGAAGCAACTTCAGCTCTGAAAGATGCTTTAAAGGCATTGGTATACGAGGTTGAAGGTGAAATTTATCTCGTTATTGGTGATGAAAAAATTCCTTTAATAAACTTAACTAATACAGCTGATCAAAGCTATTGGGAAGACCCATATGTATATGACAAACCTTTAAGTTCAAATCCTAAGATTCGTGTGGAAGGAAAAGATGTTTACCAAATATTGATAAAGGATTCTAACACCGTAGGCGAAGGACGCGGATGGAAAGGCCTAGCTTCTAACCATGTAAAATCAAAAGACGTAAGTTTATTTGCTGCTAGTGGTTACGGAAATGACACATATAAAGTTTCGGTAGGTGTCGATAGTAAGATCTTCCGTATTGCCATTGAAATTAAAGACTATACTTTACCTTCAAATGAAGCGTTGAAAGCTATCTTAGATAAAGCCAATGCGATTGAAAAGGGTAATTATACCGATGAATCTTTTGAAGCATTGCAAGAAGCTATCAAACTGTCAACGACAACTTATCAGATTAATAAGAATTTGTGGGATGCCGATCAAGCTATATTGGATAGAGCAACGAAGAGAGTTGAAGATGCCATTGCTGCTTTGGAAGTAAATTCAACAGATAAGACAAAACTTCAAAGTTTAGTGGATGAAGCTAAAGACTATAATGCCGAAGGCGTTACAGGATTTGACGTATTCCAGGATCAATTGAAGCTAGCACAGGATGTTTTAGCTGATTCTGAAGCCACACAAGAAGATATCAATAAGAGAGTTATCCAGCTGGAAGGTCGTTACTATATCGTTCAGTTAAAAGCTTTGAATGCGAAATACAAAGATACGATTTCTGGTAAAAGTTCTGTAATTTATACAACCGACAGCATGAAAGCCCTTGTGGAAATGTATGAAGGTGTGCAGGATAAATCGTTTAGTGCAAGCAAAGTTTTGAAACAAACGGATGTAGATACCGCAAAAGCGAAATTGGAAGAATACCAGAAATTAGAAAAAGAACTGGTAAAGGCAAGTGCTTCGGATGCGATAGTGGGTATCAATGAAAGTGCTTTAGCAAGATCTGCCAACAAAGGACAGGGAACTTTTGAAATCTTGTCTAAGACGGTTGTAGAGGGTGGCTATGAATTAACAATCAAGTTCACTAACGATGCCATGCATCCAATCTTTGGAGAAAGCTATACAAACTACGATGGTACTGAGACAAAGTTCGCTAAATTTGGCGGGACAGCAAATGCTAAAATGTATGTTGACGCTTATGATAGCTCGTTAGGTGCAATCTCAAGACCATCGGCCAGCAATACATCTTTTGAAGCTTTAGAAGGAAATACATCTAAAACTCCTGGATTTACTACTAAGATCACAGTTCCTGAGAATACGGCATATGTAACATTATCTTATACATATAGTGGTGCTACGGCTCATTCTGCAGGTTACTGGGTAGTAGGCAATGTTCAGGAAGTTGTTGAAGTGGATAAGACAGCTTTGGAAGAAGCAATCACAAGTGCTCAAAGTGCTATTAATAATACTAAACATTTTACAGAATCTGAGGGCCTAGAGGATGCTGAAAAGGTGTTAGAAAAAGCACAAGGCGTATATGAAGATCCAAATGCGAATCAGGAAGATGTAAATGCGGTAATTGAAGAACTGAATGCAGCAATTTCGAATATGAAAGAAAAAGAAGTTCGTACTCAGCTTGTTTCTGTATCTTCCAGTGATTCTACATCTGTGACATTTGAGACAAATGTACTTGCGTACAACGCATATATCTATGAAGATAGTGGAAGAAGTACAACTTACACAGCATCAAAGCACAGTGACAATGGAAAGAATTATATTACTGTAAATAATTTAAAGAGTGGCGAAAATTACTTCTATGTTTGGTTAGGAGAATTTTGGAATGTTGATCATACGAACAACTTCTGGGTATATGTAAACACAGAAACGGGCGAAGCCAAATTTGGAAAAGTAAATCCTGTTGCCAATCCTACGTTGACGCTGCATGTAGGTGACGAAGATGTAGTAGTCACAGCAACAAGCAGTAGTGGTCAAGAAGTTGAAGTTCCTGAAGGCACAAAAGAGCTGAAGGCGACATTGACAGGTGAAGATTTATATCGTGTTTATGTTCAATTAACCGGGACACCAGCACAGGAGAATATTTATTCCGCCGGAGATCATCAATCTATTGATTTTGATATTCATAATCCAGATGGTGAACTGGTTGAAGGTGAATATACGATTAACATTAAAGCTGGATGGAATGGAACAGTAGGACCTACAGGTATTACTGAAACACAACGTACAACAAAATACAAAGGATTTACATTAAAATTTGTTGAAGTAGAGGTTGATAAAACGGCTTTAAAAGAGGCAATCGATGCAGCTGATGAGGTTTTGATTGATGTCAACTACAATACTTCAGTTACAGACCAGGATGCTAAAAGCAAACTAGATACTTTGTTCAGTAATGCTCGAAAGTTATATGATAATCCAGAAGCTTCGCAAAATGAAGTGGATCAAATGACAACAGATTTGACAGAAGCAACAGAGTATTTAAAAACTAAAGAAACACGTATTGCAATTTTATCTGTTGACAGTATAGAGGGTTCTTCCATTACATTTGTGACAAACAATACTCCTTATAGAGATCATGAACGTCCACAAAAAAATGGAGTTTCGTTCTTAGGAGATTATAGCAAAGGTCAAGCCGGATCAAATTCTAACTTAAAGTTCGATAGATCCAAAGACGGAGAAGGAACTAGCTATACGATTGTTAATAATCTTGAAGAGGGAGAAAATTTCTTCTATATAAGATTTAAAGGTTGCTGGACAGGTATGCAGGATACTTACTGGGTCTATGTCAATACCACAACAAAAGATGCTGATTTTGGTAAAGTAGGCGATGCGGTTGATCCTAGTGCTGTAGTTAAAGTTGGTGATCAGGATATATCTGTTAGCGACAAAGAACAAACTATTTCTGTTCAGGATGGTGAAAAACCAAAACTTGTTGTAACGGGTGAAGATATTGGTTATGCAACAGTTACAAAAGACGGTAAAGTTGTTGAGCAAACTTTGTTCCCATTAGTTAATCACAAGACTCTTGAGGTAGATGCTAGTGAAGCTGGCGAATACCAGGTAAAAGTTGTTTATAGCTGGAAAAGCTGGAAACCTAGTGGAGTATATACCTATAACAAAGAAGCTACTTATAACTTTACAATCGAAGAAGCACCAGCTGTTAACAAAACAGAGCTTCAATCTCTTTATGATGATGTAAAGGGGACGAAAAGTGACAACTCGTATTTTGAATATTTCAATCAGGAACTTCAAGACACGAAAACACTTTTAGAAAATGCCTCGGCAACGCAAGAAGAAATTGATAAACAAATCATTGATCTTAATGCGAAATATTATGCATTACTGGTTGCTGAATTGAATGAAACGTATGATCCTAATACGAATAGTTTTAACGAATATACGACAGATTCTCTGATTCCTGTTATTAAAATGTGGGGAAATACCAATGAGAAGATCAACAAGGATTACTATGAAAGTGAATCTAACGAAAATGTTGGTCAGAGTGAACAGTGGTATAACGACTATAAAAAAGCTATTGATGGATTAACAAAAGCTTCTGGTTCAGAATTAAAAGTAGGGTTGAATACAGATTCAGCCACTAAATACTCGCAATACCAGGGACATTTTGAAGTAGTTTCAAAGAAACCAGTAGAAGGTGATTCTACAAGATATGAAGTAACGATTCAGTTTATCAATGATGGAAAACATCCAATCTATGGCGAGACAAAAGTTAATAGCAGTAATACAACAACGTATAAGCCTTATACGGATTTATCAAATTCAAGTATAATCAATGTAGATGTTTATGATAGCGGTTTCGGACATATTAAACAAGCTGTTGTGAAGAATAAAACTACTCTTCCAGGCTCAAACAATTATAACGATGGAATTCAAGCCACTTATGAAGTTGAAAGCAATGCAAAATACTTGACATTTGAGTTCAAGGCTAAGTCTTCTTCAAACCCAACTTATTCTGAAGGATACTTTGTTGTAGACAACATTCCATTGGATGTGGACAAAACAGAACTTCAATCTCTTTATGATAAGGTAAAAGATTTACAGAGTGACGTTAGTTCGTTTAAGTATTTTACAACACAATTAAAAGCAGCTAAAAATGTATTAGATAATCCACAGGCAACACAGAATGAGATTGATTTAGCGATAATTAATTTGAAAGCTAAATATTATGCAGTTAAAGTTGCTGAATTGAATGTAAAATACAATCCTGAAAATGATTTTAACTTTACGGAATATACTACAGAATCTTTAGTTCCAGTTATGAATATGTGGGGAATCACTCATAATCGTTCAAACGGAAATTACTCTGAAAATTCAGAACGTGGCGATGTTGGTCAAATGAAAGGCTGGTACGAAGAATATACAAAAGCTATTGAAGGCTTAAAAGAAGCTACAGATGAAAGTGTTTATATTGGAATTACCAGTGAATCTACTAAATCAGATGATGAGCAAGGTTCTTTTGAAGTAGTATCTGCAGAAAAAGTTATTGTTGATGGTCAAGAAAAAATCAAATTAGTTGTGAACTACAACAATACAGGAATTCATCCTATCTATGGTAAATCTTTACTAAATGCTAATGGAACCAAGAAGTTTAAGAAGATAACTTCAATGAGTGAAAAGGTTTCATTCCGTTATGAAGCTTATAATAGCGAAATGAAGCATCAGATTTCTGCGGGCATGAGTGATAAAACCAAATTACCGGACGCTACGAATTGGTCAGCTGGTATGCAGGGTGTTTGCTATTTAGATCCTAGTATCAGTTATGTAACATTTGTTATCAATAACGAATTATATTCTTCTTGGATCTATCGAATTCCAGAACTTTCATCCCCTGTAGATAAAAGTGGCTTGCAGAGCTTGATTGAAGAAACTAAAGACTATCAAAGCGATGACAGTTATTATGATGAATTCCAGGAAGCTTTAACGAATGCTCAGAATGTTTTAAGCAATGAAGAAGCTACTCAAGAAGAAGTAGATGAAGCTCATGAAAATCTTGAACTTTACTATTACAGAAGTCAGGCTTATGCATTAGCGCTTAAATATAAGCCTGTTGGGGCAGCGAGTGGAAAGTACGATGGCACATTTGATTACGCTAAATATGAAGTAGAAGGTGCTTTAAAAGTAATCAACGCTTATTATGGTGTAATGAATCTTGGTGCATATCCTAAAGTCGCTGATGTCAAAACTGCTTATGAAACATTAAAAGCTGCTATTCCAGAACTGAAAGAAGTCACTGGGGAACCTCGTTCAATGCTGGTAGGACCAAATGAAGATTTGATCGAACTGACTGAATCTAGAGGATATTTCACATTTGAAGAAAGTCCAGCTGAAAATGGAATGATCAATTTACACATTGTATATGTAAATAATGGTATCAATCCAATTAATGGTAAAGATTTTGGAGAATTCGAAGGACGTAAATTTACTGCTCTTAAATCTACCTTGCGACTTCAATGTCAAACTTATAAAGGTGCTGGTAAAATTATAGATTTCAAAGATGACATTACATTAATGGGCGGAAATGAAGCTACATCTGTTGATGGCTTTGAAGTGGATGTTGTTGTTGAACCAGGACGATACAATGTTTATATGGAACTTGAAGGAGTCGAAGTTTATTCACAGGGATATTACTATACCAGTGAATCGGCTGCGACAGGAT
>NZ_KI271046.1 GCF_000469305.1 Faecalitalea cylindroides ATCC 27803 | reverse complement strand
GTTTGTTGAAAAGAATAATTACTAGGAGGAACGATATGTATACAGTTAAAGAACTATATAGTTTAGAACATAGTTTAGCTGGCGATTACTTATCTCAGTATGAGTATCCTTGGCAGGCGCTTTCGGGAATCAAAGAGTTTATTGTTTCTTTAGGAAAGACATTGGATGATTCTTATGAAGAAGTAAAAGAAAATGTATGGGTACATAAAAGTGCCAATGTATTTGAGAGTGCTTATATTGGAGCACCTTGTATCATTGGTCCAGAAACAGAAGTAAGACATGGTGCATTTATTCGTGGATCGGCTTTGGTTGGAGCTAATTGCGTGGTTGGAAACAGTGTGGAATTAAAGAATGTTATCTTGTTTGATAATGTACAGGTTCCTCATTATAACTATGTAGGAGACAGTATTTTAGGCTATAAGGCGCATATGGGAGCTGGTTCAATTACTTCAAATGTTAAATCGGATAAAAAGCTTGTAGTAATCAAATCAGATTCAGAACAAATTGAAACAGGTTTAAAGAAAATTGGGGCTATGTTAGGAGACTATGTTGAAGTTGGCTGCAACAGTGTTTTAAATCCAGGAACCATTATTGGTAAATGCAGTAATGTATATCCAACGTCTTGTGTAAGAGGGGTGATTCCTGAAAATAGTATCTTTAAAAATTCTGGTGTTGTAATTCGAAAGGATTAAAGTTATGCCACAAGCATTTATTGATTTACATTCTCACATTGCCTGGGATGTAGATGATGGAATCAAGACCAAAGAAGATGCCATCAAGGCTCTTGAACAAGCCAAGGAAGATGGAATAGTAGGAATTTGTTCAACACCGCATGTTATTTGCGGAAAAACAGATACAGTCGCTTTTCAAAACATTTTATTACGACAACAGGAATTGATGGAGATTGCAAAGGAAATGGGTGTCTTTGTTTATTCGGGCGCTGAGATGTTTATGAATATTGATTTTCTGGATAGTTTAGATAATGGGATTTTTCAGACATTGAATGAATCACGATATATGCTGGTTGAATTTGATCTATCAAGAGATATTCATTACATATCTTATATAGATGAGTATCTGGATGAATTGTTTTGTCGAGGATTTATTCCAATCATAGCTCATGTTGAGCGTTTCTTTCCTACAGGTTTAGATCTTGAAATGGTTGAAAACTGGTTGGAAATGGGATGTTTATTGCAGACAAATCGTACAAGTTTGATGGGATTTCAAGGAAAAGTGATTCAAAGAAACGCTCATCATTTAGTAAAAAATAAGATGATTCATCTAGTAGCCAGCGATACACATCGAACTGTAGGAAACCGTATTGAAAAACTGAGTGATGCATATCAAGTGGTTATAAAATTAACAGATACTGAATATGCCGATCAATTGTTTCTTCGAAATCCTTTAATCATCTTAGATGATGAAGTCTTATAATAAAAAAGAAAGCATTATTTATTATTATAGTGTATAATAAAGCGGTTATTTGTATGAAGGGAGAAAAATATGGCTTCAGATAAAGTGACAAGAGAAAATGATGAAATTGAAATTGATCTACGAGCGTTTTTTCTTAGATTAAAGACGAAGTGGTTAACTTGTATATTAGGCTTATTGCTAGGAGCAGTGCTGGCTTTAGGATATTCGATTTTCTTGGTAAATCCAGAATATCAATCCACAGCTATGGTTTACTTAAGAGGAAATGGATCCTCTTCTATCTCAATTCAAGATCTTCAGGTAGGAACACAGCTTACCAAAGACTATGAAATTATTTTTAAATCACGTCCGGTTTTGGAAAGCACGATTGATGAGTTGAATTTAGATATGTCTACCAAAGAATTAAGCAATCTAATTTCTATAACAAATACTGAAGATACACGTATCTTAAGTATCACTGCTACAGCGGATACACCAGAGCTTGCCAAAGATATCGCAAACTCAATTATGGATAATGGTGTTCAAAAAGTGAGCGAAATTGATGCACAGCAACCTTATGTAGTAGAAACAGCTATTGAAAATGCTGCACGTGTTGGTATGTCTCGTTCTAGAATGACGATTTTAGGTGCGGTTGCTGGTTTAGTGATTACTTTAGGATACATTTTCTTACGCTTTGTATTAAGTGACAATATCACTTCGGCAGATGACCTAGAGAATACATTGAATGTTCCTGTACTTGCCGTAGTTTTAGATGATCCACAAATGGATTTTAAGAAAATGGCTAAAAACAACAAGAAAGGAGCTTAGAAATGGAACAAGGATTAGTAGAAATTCGTTATAACACCATGACGACAGCTTCAACGGAGTCATTTAAGGTATTAAGGACAAACTTAATTTATTCAGAAGGTGTACAGGTTATTACAATGACAAGTGTGCTTCCAAATGAAGGAAAGACAATTGCTTCATTTAATTTGGCAAAGAGCTTTGCCCAAATTAATAAACGTGTTTTATTGATTGATGCCGATTTAAGAAAAGGTTCTTTAAAACGTTTCTTTACAGTAAGACATAAAGTTGCTGGTTTATCGGAAGCTCTTTCAAGACAATCAGGACAAATCATTGAAGAGACAACAATTCCTAATTTAGATATTGTATTTGCTGGTAAAATTCCACCAAACCCAACAGAGTTGTTATCTGGAGAAATCTTTGAAAATATCATTAATCGTTTAAGAAATGCATATGATTATATCATTATCGATACGCCACCAATGAATGCAGCCATGGATGCAGCTATCATTGGACGTGTTACAGATGGAGTGGTTTTAGTTGTTCGTAATGACTTTGTAAAGAAACAAGATCTAAAGCGTGTTAAGTTACAACTAGAACGAAATGGTGCTCGTGTCATTGGATCTGTTTTAAATCGTGTGAAAAAAGATCAAGTAGACTATAAGAATTATGGCTATGAATACTACTACGAAGAAAAATAAGGCTAAAACATTAGGTTTGATAGCTGTTATATTGTTTTTGATCCTTGCTTTGATGAGCATGTTATTGTTTTTTAATGAAAGACCTTCTAACGAAGATGTTTCTTCTGCTTCGGATTATCATCACATTGAGTATAATGGTAAGAAATATGATTATAATTCTTCTATTGTATCTATTCTTTTTATGGGTATTGACTCCACTGACCCAGAACAAATGGGACAGGCTGATGCAATGCAGTTGGTATTATTAAACCGAGAGGAAGAATCCATCCAGGTTATTGCATTATCAAGAGATATCATGACAGATATCCATCTATTTGATGTTGAACACAATGATCTTGGATGGGATAAACAACATTTAGGATTGGCTTATGCTTATGGGGATTCTCCTAAAAATGGTGCCATGTTAACAAGTCAAGCGGTATCTAAATTGTTATATGATGTACCAGTCGTCCATTTTGCAGCTATGGACCTTTCAATTTTACCAGAACTGCAAAATGTTGTTGGAGAATTACAGGTAACAGTTCCAAATGATTCTTTAGTGGAAGTAGATCCAACATGGACAAAAGGAAGTGTTGTAACATTAAATGCAGACAATGTTGAGAGCTTTGTTCGAACACGTGATACTGAGCAGGATTTTTCCAACACAGATCGTATGGAAAGGCAAAAAGCGTATATTGGAGCATATGTGCAAAAAATTAAAGAGATGTTAACTAATGATTTTGATAATACTGTACAATTGTTGTATAATGTCTGCAAGGATATGACAACGAATATTACTTTGGATGATATTCAATCATTTTCTTCAATGTTGTTATCCTATTCTTATGATTCCAATTCTGATTTCTATACATTGCAAGGAGAAAATAAAATCGGTGAACTGCATGATGAATTTGAAGTGGATCAGGAAGCATTACAACAATTGGTCGTAGAATTATTCTATGAGGAGGAGAATTAATATGAAGAATATATTTAAGAAATTTGCGTTAGGATTAGGTACAGCTACAGCAATCTGCATGAGCTTGACTCCAGCATTTGCTGCAGGAAGTATTACTTCAAATGGAACACCAAGTGGTGAAGTTCTTGTTGATGGTGTAGTAGTTGAAGGTTCTTATGCTCAGTTCGTAGATGATTTATCTTATTTAACATCAAGTGAAAACGAGCAGGATGTTAAGGCAGCTGACATTATCGAACAGTTGAATGCAGGAACACCATTGACAGAAGCTTTCTCTGGTGAAACAGTTGCATTGCCTGAAGGTGTAGAAATCGATTTATCTGAATTTTCATTGTTGACAAAACTTCAGGACTTACAGGCATTTGATGCAGATGGAAATCGTCTTGAAGAAAATGTAACAATTAGCTGGGAAGTTCCAAACTTAACAAGTGAACTTGGTGAAGTTTATGTACTACACTACAGTACAAAAGCTGATAAAGGCTGGGAAGTTATTAAACCAGATGAAGTTAACTATGATACTAAGATGATTACTGCAACATTTGAAGATTTATCTCCAGTTGGTGTAATCTACAAATCAACTGAAAATGTTCCAGCTGAAAACCCTAATACAAGTACTTCAACAAACGCTGGATTATATTTAGGTGTTGGTGCTGTTGCTTTAGTAGCAATCGGATTGATCGTATTCAAAAAACATAAAGCTTAATAATCAAGTCAAGTAAATTTCGGGGTTGTCAAATTAGACAACTCCTTTTTTTTATCTAAAAGGTATTCCCAATTTCTCGGGAATTTTTTTTGTTTTCATTTTGTGTTAAAATATCACTAGACAAAAAATTGAATGGAGTTTTATTCTATGGAAAAAAGAAAACAGCATAAAAAGATAAACGTTTTAGAAGGTCTTGAAAAAGAAGAGAAAAAAGAAAAAGAAATAATCAATCTAGATAAAGAAATAGGTATTGATGAAGAAATGTTTCAAGAGGAAATGGAATCTTCACAGGAAAATGAATCTGTACTTGAAGAGGAAGTATCAGAGAATGAAGAAATTTTAGAAGCGCAAGAAGAGTTAGTTGAAGAAAATAATGAAACTGAGAAAATTTCAGAAGAAGATAGTACAGAAGAAATAGAAGAAGAGAAAGAAATTCCTTTAGAAGAAGATGCTGAAGATTTGGTGGTTGAGGAAGATACGGACTCTAAACCTAAAAAGAAAATCGATGGCCGTTGGTTTTTGATTTGTATTCTTTGTGTACTGCTAGGAATTGTATTCTATGCTGGATTCAAAGTGTTTAATCAATATCAAAGTCAGGAAAAAGTTGGTGAAGTAGCAGAAAATAAAACAGAAAACAAGGATACGACTGCTCCTGCTTTTATTGGTTTTCTTGATCGAATCGTTATAAATTTAAACGCAGTTGATGTAGATTATTCAAAGTATTATTTAGCAGTTGATAATGATCAACAGATGCAAGTTACAGTAACTGGAGATGTTAATCTTTCACAAGAAGGAGAATATCCGATTACAGTTTCCAGTACCGATGAAGCCGGTAATACAACAAGTCAAGATGCTATTGTACAGGTGATTTCAGAAGAGACCATGGTGGCTGTTCCTATTGAATTGACACCTATGTTCGATGGCAGCATTCCTATGGCTACGGATACTAAACAACGTGTAGAAGCTAATGTCATAATGTATTATTACGGAGAAGTATCTCAAGAAATCAAAGATGAAATTGCTCGTCTTGGTTTGGATGTTTCAGGATATCGTTTAGATTCTTATTGGCATCCATCTGATTTAAATATTTAAATATTAATTGATTTAAAGATAAGCTAGGTTCCTATTTGCTAGGATCTAGCTTTTTTTTAGCTTTATTTAAGGCTTAACCTGCATAATTATAAAAGATATCCGCTCTCGTGTGATTGTCTAATACATAAGTAATAAGTAAAAAACACTTTGATCACTCCAATTGAAATTCAAAAAAAGTTATGTAAAAAAATAATGATTATGTATTGACAAATTCAAACGGGGGGGAGATATTATATCCATGATAGATGAAGTACGCTCATCTATTGGAGATTTTTTTTGTACAAAAAAAAATTAATTTAAGAAATGGAGTGATTTAAAGTGTATCGAAAATAATTCACAAAATCAGCACTATCTGGTTTAGTTGCAGTTTCTATGATTCCTTGTGTAGCTACTCCAATATTTGCTGAAAGTCAATCTGAAGAAGAATTATTAGGCCGGAAAGTAAGTATTCTTTATATTGACGAAGCTACAAATGAAAAAGTAGCACAGAACACAATGTTATTCAGTCATCTTGATAAAGATGGAAGCTGGACTATTAACGCAAATGAACTTCCTACAATTGCTAATTATACAATTACTTCTCAGGGAGATTTATTATCGCTTTATGGTGGAAGTGTCATTGAGGTTACAGTAAAAGCCAATGAAACACAAAAAGATGTAATCATGAAGGTTCAGTTTGTTGACGAGACAGGTACTGTAGTTGGCGGTGGAGATTATTTCTTACCTGAAGGCGTACAAAACTATTCAGTATTAAGTCAATACGTTCCTGCAGGTTATCAGATGACAACCACTGTAGACTTCATGGTTGAAGAAGGTGGATCAATCCAAGTTAATGTTGAGAAAATTCAAAAAGATGTGATCCTTAACGTACAGTTTGTTGACTCTGTAACTGGTGAAGTAGTTGCAGTGGAGATTACTTTGTACCAGAAGGAATCAATAATTACTCAATTTTAGAACAGTATCTACCAGCAGGATATGAAATGACAGTTTCTGGAGATTTCAATACTGCTAATGGGCCATTGACTGTTTCTGTAAAGAAAATCGTAACTTCTAAAACAATCAATGTTGTATATGTAGACGAAAATGGAAAGAACTTAGGTGGTGGCGATTATATCGTTGATCCAGATGGAGATGGAATCGCTAATTATAGTGAATTAACTTTACCTGTTGGGTATGAGTTGATCACAACTGGTGACTTCTTCGTAGAAAATGGTGCTTCTTACACAATCACATTAAGAGCTATCACTACTGAAGAAGAAACAAAAGCAGCTACATTAAATGTTAAAGTAGTTGATTATGATTCTCGCGAAGTTTTATCAGCAGAAACATTTACTTCTGCAGATAAAGGTCAAGCTGATCAAACATATACATTTGTATATGGTGAAGATTATCAGGTAAATATCCCTAAAGGATATAAACTAATCAAAGATGTTGAACCAGCAGATATTACTGTAAACTATGGTTCAACTATGACAGCAGAATTCTATGTTACTAAAGATGAAGGTACAGGAAACACTGGATCTACTGAAGAAGGTAACAAAGAAGACAGCAGCAAGACTGATGGTGTTGATACAGGTGTTGCAACAGCATTAAGTGCTTCTATGGATGGTGTGGCTGCTAGTGGTATTGGTATTCTTGGTCTTCTTCGCAAGAAAAGAAACAAAAAATAAATAACGGTTATTAAAGGTCTCCCCCTTTAAAATAACAGAAAAAGACCTGTATGAAATTGCTTCTAAGTACAGGGCTTTTTTCTATGCATATTTTTTTATTGCAATAATTGTATAAAATACAGCAAAAACACAACAAAAAGTGCAAAAAATATCGTAAAAATGTTTGTTTGTGCATTTTCAAAACAGGGGATGGTATGATATCATACAATAAAGAAAGCGTTATCAAAAAGCTTTTTTTTAAGGAGGAGACCAATAATGAACAAAAAGTTAGTTTTGACCGGAAAAGCGGTACTCAGTACGGTCATGGCTTCAACGATGGCATGTTCGATGTTATCGACGAACATCCTAGCGCAAGAGCCAGAAGTAGTACCGGAAGAAGAAACAACAGTGGAAAAAACACCTGTTGAAGAAGAACCAACTGAAACACCTGAAGAAGCAACAGGTGGTAATGAGGAAACTACACCAAGTAACGCAATTACGACAAATGAAATTGTTGATACACCAACAACATATAGTTTCCCTAGTGGATATGATGATGCATGGACAGAGCAGCAATTACGTGATGAAATTCAAAGATTGCTAAATGAAGCAGCTAGCCTTTACGAAGAGAACAAGTATCGTCCGAGTACAGAGAATGACTACATTACAAAAAAGGCAACTGCTGAGGCAGCTTTAGCAGATACAACACTTGCAAAAGATAAATTAGCTTGGCAAGCTTATTACATGAGTAATTGTATTAAAGCAATGAATACGGCTCAAAATGTATTAAGTGAATCAGCTAAACAAATTGTAATTATTAATAAGGAAGTGGCAAAGTTGAATCCTTCTGAATATCAGTTGGATCCTTGGGAAGCTTTAACAAGTGCTTTAAGTAAGTCAATTGGTAGAGTTAATGGAAATGCATCAAAAGATTATTCAGAAGACTTGGCAAATATTAAGACTTTATATGATACTGTACTTGCAAGTAAAGTAGATGAAAACTTAGTTACTTTAAGAGATTATGTTGCAATTTGTGATGAGATAGTAGCTAGTCAAAAGACAGATGATGCTGTAAATTATGATAGCAACACATGGAGAACATTTATTAATGCTTTGAATGAAGCAAAAGCCGAAATTGAAAAGGGAAGTACTACTATAGATGTAGAAGTTTTTAATAAACTATATAGTGCATTGGAATCAGCTAAAAATGCATTAGTACCTATTAGTAGTGAAGATTCAGAAGGTAAAGAAACCGGTGTAGCAGATTACTGGTCAAAGGCAAGAACATATGGTGGTCATGTGTTTGTTGCTGGAGAAAAAATTAATGGAGATGGTACAACTACTCTATATATCAATTGGGTAAATGATGGTATAAATCCAATAACTGGTGAGCAAGAGAAGTCATTAGATAAATCATTTATTAGTCAGCACGATAATAATTTAGGTATCTATGCTATGGTTAATAGAAATGATTTTGGAACAAGCTATAACAACTGGGTTAAAAAATTTAGAGAGTTATCAGCTGATGAAGTAATGAATGGATTTACAGGATATGAGATTACTGTAAATACAGGTGATAAAGTTATCATTGGTATTGGCAATAGGGAGTCTTCTTTCTATGGTACATTCTCCGCTGGAGTATATCAGACAAAAACTCCTGATACAACAGCTCCAGAAGTAAAAGTAAGTTATTCAACCGTTGATAAAACTGAAGGCCCTGTAACAGTAACTATTACTGCAGATGAACCTATTCAGGATATTCCAGGTTGGACAAGAGTATCCGAAAATGTATTGAAGAAAGATTATACAGTAAATACTAATGAATCAGTTGATGTATTAGATTTAGCCGGTAATGTTAGAACAGTTTCTGTAACAGTGTCTAATATCGTTAAGCCATCAGATCCATCTGGAACTGGAGAAGATAAGAATCAAGGAACTGATACAAAGAAAGAAGATTCTAAGAAAACAGATGGAACAAATACAGGTGTATTTGTTGGAACTGGATTGTTTGCTGGATCAGCTACAGCAGCTGCAGCTGGTGCTAGTTTATTAGCGTTCTTGAAAAAACGTAAAAAATAAGAAATAATACATTTTCCCCGATTATTATGAACAGGAATCAGGATTCTGGTTCCTGTTTTTTGGCATTTACAAAGTGTAAATTTGCATGCTAAAAACTTCACATTGTTTTAGTGGAAAAGCGCTTGCAATTAGTCTATACTAGACACGAAAAGAGGTTGTGAAAAATGATTATAAATGAACTAGAGAAAAAAGTGACTGGCTCAGGGACCAGAATTGTATTTACAGAAGGTTGGGATCCACGTGTTCAGGAAGCTGCAATCAAACTGGTAGAAAATAATATCGTGGTACCTATTTTATTAGGAGAGCCAGAAGAAATTGAAGCTTGTGCCAAAGAAAATGGTTTTGATGTTTCT
The DNA here is from genome assembly GCF_000469305.1 of Faecalitalea cylindroides ATCC 27803. GTDB lineage: Bacteria > Bacillota_I > Bacilli_A > Erysipelotrichales > Erysipelotrichaceae > Faecalitalea > Faecalitalea cylindroides. Next base: position 2,472 of record NZ_KI271046.1, on the reverse strand, counting down.
AACATCCAGCAGATGTCACCAAAATCTTTCGATAAAATGGAAGAAATGGCAACCAAAATGGTTGAGTTACGTCGTGGTAAATTAGACATGGAAACTTGTAAGAAAATGCTTCAACATACTAACTATTTTGGAACTATGCTTGTTCAAATGGGATATGCTGATGGATTATTAGGAGGAGCTACTTATAGTACAGCAGATACAGTTCGTCCAGCTTTACAGTTAGTTAAAACAGCTCCAGGTAATGCCTTGGTAAGTTCTTGTTTCTTACTTGTAAAAGGTGATCAACAGTACATCATGGGTGACTGCTCAATCAACATCAATCCAAATGCAGATGAATTGGTTGAAATCACAATGCAGACAGCTCACACAGCTAAACAGTTTGGTATTGATCCAAAGGTAGCTTTGTTGTCATACTCTAGTATGGGTAGTGCAAAGGGTGAATGTGTTGCGAAAATGACTGAAGCTTCTTTACGTTTAAAACGTATGCCTATTGACTTTGAAATTGATGGGGAAATGCAGTTTGACTGTGCAGTAAGCCCAGAAGTTGCTGCATTAAAAGCACCAGGTTCAAAAGTAGCAGGTCATGCTAATACATTTATTTTCCCTAACTTATCAAGTGGTAACATTGGATATAAAATTGCTGCTCGTTTAGGTGGTTGGGAAGCAATTGGACCAGTATTACAAGGTTTAAATGCTCCAATCAATGACTTATCTCGTGGATGTACAGCGCAGGAAATCTACAAGATGGCTATTGTTACTGCTGCTCAAAAATTCTTGGATATTTAATTGGAATTCTCTTAAGGCTAGCTTAATGCTAGTCTTTTTATATGCAATATGACGGGTTTTATATAAAAGACAACATATGAATATGTTTAACTAATTGTCGATTAATTGACTTTTAGAATGAAATCCTATTTAATGAGTTTATATATAGCAAAGGGGAAAAGAATGAAAAAAATATTAACAACGTTTTTAATTTCAGTTTTGACGATTTTAGGAGTAAGTTATCCTGTGCATGCTCAATCAGATTCATCTACTTTTGAAGTTGAAGAGATACAAAGAGAAGATCAGCCAATTACGAACGTGGATGAAAATGGGAATGTAACTTTTATTGATGCAGATGCAATGGAAGAAGAGATTTCAAGTACACCAATGGTAATGGCAAATGATACAAGCTCTAGATCTATAGATGTAGGTGTTGTCAATTTTAGAACAAAGTCTAGCGCTAATGAAAATACATTGTATGTGGAAGATAGTACCAATAAACAAGGATATTTAAATGGTTATGCAGCAAGTGATGGAGCTTTTTTAGGTTATAATTCGGATTATTCGAAAGTTAAATTCAAAATAGCTGGTGTTATTGGTTGGGTAGATTCTAATCAAGTAAGCATTGTGGATTATAATAGTGTTTCGTCTGTTAGCTATTATGTCGTAAATTCAGGTGTTCTATATCATGTAACTACAAATAATATTTATCAATCTAATTATGCTTCAAAAGTAATGATTGGATATAATCCAGGCTATTTACAAGAAAATGTGCCATATTATAGTTATGATGGACATTACTTCTATACTTCATATCAAACAATGATAAATGACTATCGTGCAGGCAGTTATACGTCTAGTGTGAATTCTAATGATCCATATTTTAATTATTTTCAATACTTACCTCATCGTTCAAAAACAGCGCATACTACATCTGATTTCGATAATTTAACAAATTCTAAAGCAAACGGAAAATTAAATGGTTTAGGTTCCTATTTTATTGAATATCAAAACCAATATGGTACTAATGCGGCTTTAATGTATGGAGTGGCTGTACTTGAAAGTGGTTGGGGAACTAGTAATATTGCTAAAACTAAGAACAACTTGTTTGGGCATGGTGCAGTTGATTCAAATCCTTATTATGGAGCCAATGGATATGATACGCCTGCAGACAGTATTTTGTATCATTCTAAAATTTTTATCTCAGAAGGATATTGCGATCCATTAGATTATAATGGACGATATTTTGGATCACATTTAGGGGATAAAGCTAGCGGAATTAATGTTAAATATGCATCTGATCCATATTGGGGAGAAAAAGCAGCAAGTATAGTCTGGCAATTAAATGGCACTTCACAAAATGATGATTATAGTAGGTATACAATTGGAATAAAAACAAAAGGCATTAATATAGAGGTTCATAGAGATCCTACACTGTCTTCTACAACTTTGTATCAAAGCGGTTCTGCAGATTATTATCCAATGATTTTATTAGCGGAAACTCAAGGAGATAATGTATCTGGCAATAACATTTGGTATAAAATTCAATCAGATCCAACATTGGATGCATCTCGTTCGCAAATTGTACAAGATCAAGGAGAATACGATTTTAATAATTTTTATGGTTATATAAATAGTCACAATATGTTTAAAATCATTCAAGGTTCTAATTCATGGTTTCATGATGTCTATACGACAGACTGGTTC
>NZ_KI271045.1 GCF_000469305.1 Faecalitalea cylindroides ATCC 27803 | reverse complement strand
GATACCGCCTCCAGCAATCAAGATATTCTTTGGATCAGCGGTTTTGTTCCAAACAAGTTCTTCTTCTCTTCCTGCACGTGGATTAATTACACAACTTGCTGGATGTCGCTTGGTTTGTTCTCCTACACATCCAATACCACAACCCGTGCATGGAGCAATATCATCATATTGTTCTTTCATTGCTTTTTTGACAAAGGCTTCATCAGCAAGTAGTGATCTACCTAATACAACGCCATCAATTTCATTTCTTTCAATAACATCTGCCATTAATTGAGGATCTAAGATCTTACCAACTGTGATAACAGGTACTTTGGCAATTTTTTTAATTTCCCTGGCTTCAAATAGATTGGTAAATTCACTTTCTGAATGACATGGAATGATCTTGTTGCAGCGCTCATATTGAGTTCCACCACTTATTTCAAAACAATCGATTCCGTGTTCTTCCAAATATGGAATCAAGCGTTTCATATCTTCTAAAGTATTTCCTTGAGGATCTCTTTCACTTCCAGACATTCTTAAGATAATTGGGAAGTCTTGTCCACATTCTTTCTTGATAGCATCAATAACTTCAAATAACAAGCGGGCTCGATTTAATAATGAACCTCCATATTCATCCGTTCTCTTATTTCGTAATGGAGAAAGGAAAGAACCTAAAAGCATATAAGCATGGGCACAATGCAATTCGATTCCATCAAATCCAGCTTCTTTGGCTTGTTTAGAAGCCGTAGCATATTGATGGATGATACCTGGTAATTCTTCTTTTTTAAGTTCTCTTGTTTTTTGTGCCATAGAATTTAGATATACACTTGGTGCCATTGGTGGAATACCAAAGAAAGAACTGATGCTTTCAGGTCCTGGGTGAGTAATCTGAGGTATGATCTTACAACCTGTTTCGTGAATCTTATCTGTAAAAGTCTTAAATCGCTCAATACTGCTTTGATCGCGGAAACAGAGTGTGTTTCCTAGATATGGAACTTTTGGATCAACACTGGTTGCATCCATGATTATGCATCCTACTTCATTTTTTGCTCGTGTTAACCAAAAAGCTTCCATCTTTTCGTTGATGCAGCCATCCTGGCTTTCATATCCTAATGACATAGGAGCCATAAAGGTATGATTTTTAAGTTTCATAGTACCAATATTCCATGGTTCATAAATTCTTTTCATGTTAAACCTCCATTGCGGCATAATAGCCTTCTTCAATGGCATTTAAAGCACGACGTGCAGCTTTGGCATCGCCAATGATTTGATATGGGATAGATAGTTTATCCATCATAGAACATAATTCGCTGTTATCCACAGATTTTGATCCAACTGCATATACAACGTGTTCACAAGGAATTGTTTGACCTGATTCTAATACAACGCCTTCCTTGGATAGTGAATTAACCTTGCTGCTTGGTTTTAATTCAACTTTAAGTTGGTTCATTTTCATCATAACAGCAATCTGGCGAAGTGATCCTAGATCAGCACCAATTTTGTCTTTCATTTCCAGTACAGTAACTTTACAACCTTGTGTTGCCAAATAATCCGCTGCTTCTAATCCAACAAGACCACCACCTATGATGGCAATATAACCGGATAATTTTTCTTTACCCATCAATACATCATTGGCTTGTACATGATGAATTTGATCTTCACCATCTAGACGTAGAGCAATTGGTAAAGCGCCTGTGGCAATAATTACATGATCTGGTTTCTTTTCTTCAATCATTTCTGGAGTAACTTTCGTGTTTAGATGGATCTTGCAGATACGCTCTGTCTGTTTTGCCATTTCGATTGTAGCATCTTCCATTTCTTTTTTTCCTGGTGCTTTACCTGCGATGATAAACTGCCCACCTAAATGATCACTTGCTTCAAAAATTTCAGGTTCATGACCTAATTCTTTTAAAACTTTAGCGGCTTCCATACCACCAACACCGCCACCAACGATCCATACATGTTTTGGATTTTCTGTTTTTGTAAAGGTATGCTCAGCTTCATGACCAATATTTGGATTACGCATACAAGTTATAAATTCACGATTTACGACATCTGTAAATCCATCATAACATCCTTGATCACATCCAATACAATGGATAATATCCTGGGTTCTTCCTTCTTTTAGCTTGTTGACAAGTTCAGGATCAGCCAGTTGTGCACGCCCCATTACAACCATATCCACTTTATCTTCTGCCAAAAGTTTTTCCGCAAAGTCTTCATGATTGATTCGACCAACGCCAATGGTCAACATGTTGGTTTCTTTTCGAATACGGCTCGCATTTTCAATATTGAAACCTTGTGGAACATCAATTGGTGGTACTTCATAAATTGTAGCGGCTGTCAAAATATTTCCACGAGAAACATCCAGTACATCTACACCATGTTCTTTTGCGATATTACAGAAATCAATAACTTCTTCAATCGTTAATCCTTTTTCCAAGAAATCATCGTGTGCATCAATTCGAATGAATAACGGCATATCTTCTGGGATATTGTTTCGAATTGCATCAATAACTTCTAAAGGAAAACGACAACGGTTTTCAAAACTTCCTCCATATTCATCTGTTCTATGGTTGAGTCCACCACTTAAGAATGAGTGAGGAAGATAATTATGCGCTAAGTGAAATTCAATGCAGTCATAACCAGCTTCTACAGCTCTTCTAGCTGCCTGGCCATAACAAAATACAATCTCTTTAATTTGTTCTAATGTGATTCCAGGAATTGTGTATTGTCCTAGATTCATATCCGAAGGTAAAAGTATCTGTGCGCTAGGATCCATGGAAACGGCTAAACCACCTTGCCAAAGTTGAATTCCTGCTTTACCGCCATTTTCATGGATCGCATCGGTTAATTTCTTATGACCTTCAATTAAAGAGTCTTCACAGATCCAAACAAAGTGAGCTGGAGAGCTTGGTCTATGAACAGCAGTAACTTCAACAATGTTTAAGCCACATCCTCCTTTTGCTCTTGCGGCATGATATGCGATCAAACGATCGGTGATCTCACCTTTTTCGCTTGCCATACGAGTTCCCATAGCGGGTAAAATGATACGGTTTTTAAGTTCCAACCCTCGTATCTTGATTGGAGATAATAAATGTTCAAACATAAAATATGAACCTCCTATGTATACCTTAATTTCATTATACTCGAGGTTATTATGAATAACTGTGTTTTGTACTTTTAGGTTGACTTTATGGAATGATTAGTAAAGTGTGAATATATCAAAATGAATAGTGATATAACCATCTTATTACACGAAAACATTTACGAGAATTAAAGGACATAATCAAAGTAGATGGAGTTGTCTATTACATTCACCAGTTATTCTGTAAAATTAGCTATTTAATCTAATTAAAACTGATTATAGTTTTTAGCGATATTATTTAAATTATTAATGAAATCATTAAAATTTTTAGATTTGCATAGAATATTGATATTGTTTGTATTAGATAATATATCAACCATAAAATCATATATATGTGAAAAGGTTTTTCTGTCTTCTAAATTGATACCAAGCATAACAACTAGTTTTACTTTAGGCTTACTTTTTCCCCATAAAAGAGGATATTTAGGAATTGCAATAAAAATAAAGGTTTTTTTTGAATTAACGCTTAAACTATGTGGGATTGCAACCGTATTAAATACAGTATTTGACAATTTTTCTCTTTTTAAAACATCTTCTAAAAAGTATTCATCGATGAGTCCTTTTTCATATGCTATTGAACACATATTTTTAATTAACTCTTTATGATTCTTTTCATTATAGAACAAAAAACAATCTTTTGAGAAAAAACGTAGAAAATTATTATAAAAGAAATTATATTGTTTTTTTCGATAGAGGTTTTCTACCATAAAGAAAACTCTTTTTATATTTTCTTTTGATGGTAATAGTGAAACATGCACACATGGCTCAGGAAACTCTGCATTTGAATCGGTAACGATAAGATCACTATGGTATAATGCCGGGCTATAATCAGATATTGAAACAGATTCTTTTATAATAGCTTTTTCGTCAATGGAACTCATTAAAGTATCTAATACTTTTTTATGATAACTCCAATAATCTGAGTAAATATATGTAATAGTTACTTTATATTCAGAAAAATCACTTAAAGATGAACATATATGGAAAGCTATGTATGTTATTTCATTTTGCGTCATGGATAAAGCATAGTTTTGTTCCAAGTAGCTCGCAATAAAAACAGAAACATCATAGATTAAAGGATATGAATATTTTATTCTTTTTGTTAGACTATCAATATTATAGGCTTCAAAATCTTTTTGTAAGAAACAATTTCTAATATGGATCGTAAAACGAATTTGAAAGTCATCGTCAAAAGAAACGATAGGGAAATTAATTTTTACTTGATCAAGAATCTCATTCGTAATTTGTATATATTTCTTTTCGACATAGTTTTCAATGTTTTTGATGTTTATTTTTTCGGGATCATAAGGAGTTGATAAAGATATTAACATTTCATTGATCCATCTTTTTTCACTATTAGATATATGAATATTTAATTGTTTTTTTATAAAGTATACGAGATCATCAAGAGAATTTTTATAATTATCTGATATATCACATGTTTCTTGTTTTCGATTTTTGATTAAATACCCTTTAGTTATTCTATCTATCATGACATTTAGATTTAGTACCAAAAGTGATAAAGAGTAATCATTAATGAATATATCATTGAGTTTTAAAATCTTTTTAATCTTGTTGATTGGTATTAAGTCATTGGCAAACTGATATTCTCTGAACTTTTCTAAGCTGTTTTTATATATTTGAATGGTTTCAAATCTTCGAATGTCCATTTCTTTACCTTGAAGAGAAACAATTTCACCTTTTTTTTGGAGCTGTATATGAAAAGTTTCAAAAGAATGCTTTAAATTATAAATAATTGATTCCATCAAAGAATAAGAAATAAAATATTTTTCTGCTAAATCATAAAGATTAATACCATTACAAAAATTACAAAGAGTTATTAAAATCTTATTATTGCGATTTTCAATACTATCAGAATTATCGATAGATACATTTTTTCCAATAAATTTAGGGTTTATTTTATATCCCTTATTCGATGATAAAACTATGGTTTCGTTTTTATTGATTTCATTGATATAGTTTGTTACTTGACGTGTAGACACGTTTAAAAAATTACTTAAATCATTTCGAGAAGACCAGGTTGAATGATTATATAAATAAGACAATAAAGTTTCTTTTTTTGAATTCATAATTTATACCTACTCTACAATATCATTTTAATTATATATTTTAATCCATTCAATTATTTTTCTTTCACTGAAAAGTGAATATTAATTATTTGTAATAATGTTTTATCTATCATTTAATGAAGTTGAAATAAGAAGCAAGATGATAAGTCAAATACTAGTTATAGCTCATATTTTGTTTCGCTTTATCAAAGAAAGGAAGAGAATGTATGAAAAAAGTATTAATAATCTGTGGTGCAGGTGCATCTAGTGGATTTTTGGCTAAAAATGTTCGTCAGGCGCTGAAAGCTAGAGATTTGTCCAATGAATATTCAGTAATTGCGCGAAGTGATTCGGAGCTAAGTGAATATATTGATGATATTGATATGCTTCTGCTTGGTCCACACTTAAAATATATGCTTAAAGACAAAGAAGAATATTGTAAAAATCACGGAAATGTTCCTGTATATGTTATTGATCAAAGAATTTATGGCAGCTTAAATGGTAATGGAATTATTGATTTTATTATTGAAAAATTTAAAAGTGGAGGTAAAGTATGAATAAATTTATGGATTTTGTATCGGAAGTTTTAGCACCAAAATTAAATAAAATAACCCAAAACGCATATGTTGCTGCAGTACAAGATGCAATTCTTACAACTATGCCACTTATTTTTATTGGAACAATAGGGACGATTTTGGATACGATTCGAGAAGCATTTCCTAGTTTTCCAGAATGTAGTGGTTTTGCCAGTTTTTCTTTTAGTTTATTATCTCTTTTCCTAGCATTTTTAATTCCAGCTTTTATCATGGAGAAAAAAGATCATAAGCGAACGAGAAATCAAGCTGGTTTAGCTGGAATTTCCTTATTTATTATGGCAATATGTCCAGAAATTTCAGATGATATTTTTTCAATTGAATTCAATGCATTAGGCTCTGGTGGAATGATTGCTGCCATTGTTACTGGCATATTTGTTGGAGCTGTGATGTCGACTTTTAGTCGTTTGAAATTATTTAAAGAAGATAGCCCTATTCCAGATTTTGTTACTGTTTGGTTCGACACTTTGATTCCGATTTTATTTTGTATGTTTGTAGGATGGATCTTAACATCTGTATTAAACATCAATTTATTACACGCAATCAATGATTTCTTTTTGCCACTTGTGAATTTTGGTGAAACATTCTGGGGATTTGTTTTAATTAATTTTCTTTCAATGGCTTTCTTATATTCCTTTGGTATTTCTACTTGGTGTTTATATGGTGTTATGTCAGTTATTGCGCTTACAGGAATTGATGCGAATATTGCGGCTGCAGCAGCTGGTGAAGCAGCAACTCATATTCATTGCTATGAAGTTACATGGATTATGACAATCGGAGGTGGTGGAGCTACGTTGGCTCTAGCGATAATGATGGCATTTATGTCAAAGTCACAAAGGTTAAGAGTGATGGGGAAAACTTGTTTAGTACCAAGTATATTTAATATCAATGAACCATTAGTATATGGAACACCAGTTGCTTTTAATGCAATTTTGATGTTACCAATGTGGATTTGTGGTTTGGTGATTCCAATTATTACATGGTTTGTATTTAAACTTGGATTGGTCCCATTACCAACATCTGTATTCCAACTGTGGTATTTACCAAAACCTATATTTGCTTATTTCTCTACAGGTTCAATTTCAGGAGCGATTTTGTGTTTGGTTCTTTTTGCAATATCGTGGATTATTTATTATCCATTCTTCAAAGTTTATGATAAACAGTGTTTAAAGGAAGAATCAGAAGAAAACATTAAGGAATAGGAGTAAACAAAATGTCAGAAACATTGGATATGATGAATAATTTATCTATGAAAATTATATTATTATCAGGGGATGCCCATGAATTGTTTGAAGAGGCAATGGATGTGGCAGAGGAAAATGATTTTAACAAAAGTGAAGAGTTAATGAAAAAAGGGTTTGATAAATTAACGGAAGCACACAAAATTCAAACAAAAATGATTCAAAGTGCAATTGAGGAAGATCAACCCCAATTACCAGTATTATTTATTCACGCTCAAGATACGATGATGACGATTCAAAGTGAATATAGAATCATGAAACGGATGATTAACTTATATAGGAGAATTCAATCATGAATACATATAGTAAAGTTCCAACCGAATTTCCTAAAGAATTTTTATGGGGTGGCGCTGTTGCTGCAAATCAATGTGAGGGTGCTTGGAATATTGGGGGAAAAGGTATCAGTGTTGCTGATATAGAAGAATTACCTAAAGAGTATGATCGAAAAACTGTTTTCAATTTTAAACATACTTTAGAGGATATCCAACGGCATATTGAAGATAAAGAAGGAAACTATCCAAGACGAAGAGGAATTGATTTTTATCATCATTATAAAGAGGATTTAGCCTTGATGAAAGAAATGGGATTTAAATGCTTTAGAACATCTATTGCATGGACAAGAATTTTCCCGAAAGGAGATGAGAATACTCCAAATGAAGAAGGACTTAAATTTTATGATAATTTAATCAATGAAATCATCAAAGACGGAATGGAACCAATCATAACGATGTCACACTATGAAATGCCAATTCATTTAGTTACAAAATATGGTGGATGGTACAACAGAAAGCTAATTGATCTCTTTTATCGATATGCAAAAGTCTTGTTAGATCGATATGGAAATCGAGTTAAATATTGGATTGTTATGAATCAAATCAATAGTTTTGGTTGGGGTGCTGATTTCCCTGGATTAGGTTTAGCTTTGAATACGCATGAAGATATGTTAGAGGCACGTTATCAATCGTTACATCATCAATTTGTGGCAAATGCTATGATAAAAAAATATGCAAAATCACTAAAATATGATATACAGATTGGTGTTATGAATGGCTGTAAATTTACCTATCCTAAAACATGTTTACCAGAGGATGCTTTAGCCTGTTATCAACATAATGAAATGAATCAATTTTTCTATGGTGATGTTCTTTTAAGAGGAGAATACCCAGGATATGCTTGGCGTTTTTTTAAAGAACATAAGTTTAACCTTCATATGCAAGAACAAGATTTAGCCTTGTTGAAAGAAAATCCATCTGATTTTTTCTCTTTTAGTTATTATTGCACAGCCATTTTCAGTGAAGAAAAGGGATTAGAAGAAAATTCTTTATTGTCAAAGAGTGTGTATGGATGGTCCATTGATTCAACGGGCTTAAGGTATTTATTAAATGTATATTGGGATCGATGGCAAAAGCCGATTTTTATAGGAGAAAACGGTTTAGGCACTTTTGATACATTTGAAAATGGTAAAATTCATGATCAATATAGGATTAATTATCTTAAAGAGCATTTGAAATCATTAAAAGAAGCAATTCAAGATGGAGTGAATTGTTTTGGCTATGCATCTTGGGGCCCAATTGATATTATTAGTTGTTCGCAAGGTGAAATGGATAAGCGATATGGTTTTATTTATGTCGATTTAGACAATGATGGAAAAGGTAGTAGTAGAAGATATAAAAAAGATAGTTTTTATTGGTATAAACACGTGATTGAAACCAATGGTTCAGAATTATAGTTTCATTTAAGATAAAAAACAGGTGTATTGTCTTGTTTGAGGCAATACACTTTTTTTGATTTATTTAAATATTAAACTATTCATGTTTTAATTTTAGATCTAGAAAAAGTTGAGATACATTTTTTGTGATAGTACAATTAATATGTTAAAATTTATAAATTTGAAGTAATAATTTTCGGTTTTATTTTCAGAATCTACTTTCAATAATATTAGTAAAAGGAAATTTATGGGGGTTAATTATGGACACAAAAAGAGAACAAGAACGGCAGGAACTGTACAAAGGAATTTGGAACATAGCCAATGATTTGCGTGGTCAAGTGGATGGCTGGGATTTCAAAGCGTATGTTCTTGGCATGTTATTCTATAGATATATATCTGAAAATCTGACAAGCTATATTAACCATGGTGAATGGGAAGCCGGCGATACAGAATTTGATTATACGACGTTATCCGATGAAGATGCGTTGGAAATTCGAGATGAAATGATTGATATTAAAGGGTTCTTTATATTGCCTAGTGAATTGTTCTGTAATGTTCGTAAACATGCAAAAGACAATGAAGATTTGAATATCACTTTAAAGACTATTTTTACGAATATTGAGGCATCTTCAAAAGGAAAAGCCAGTGAAAAAGATTTTGAAGGCTTATTTGATGATATCGACGTTACCAGCAATAAACTAGGTGCGACAGTCGCAGAAAAGAATAAGAAACTGGTTGCATTGATGGATGGAATCGGAGAAATGAAACTTGGTAATTTCCAGGATAATACCGTTGATGCATTTGGTGATGTATACGAATATTTGATGGGTATGTATGCATCCAATGCCGGTAAATCTGGTGGTGAATACTTTACACCACAGGAAGTTTCAGAATTGCTTGCTAAACTAACGATTATTGGAAAGGATTCTGTAAACAAAGTCTATGACCCCGCATGTGGTTCGGGTTCGTTACTGCTTAAATATGCCAAAATTTTAGGTAAAGATAAAGTTCGTAATGGTTTCTATGGTCAGGAAAAGAACATTACAACGTATAACTTATGTCGTATCAATATGTTCCTTCATGATATTGATTATGATAAGTTTGATATTGCATTAGGTGATACTTTAATTAATCCAAAGCACTGGGATGATGAACCGTTTGAAGCTATCGTTTCAAATCCGCCATATTCTATAAAATGGGAGGGCACAGATAATCCTGTTTTAATTAATGACCCTCGTTTTGCGCCAGCTGGTGTACTAGCACCAAAATCAAAAGCGGACATGGCTTTTATCATGCATATGCTTTCCTGGTTGGCCCCGAATGGTGTAGCTGCCATTGTATGTTTTCCCGGCATTATGTATCGCGGAGGGGCTGAACAAAAGATTCGTAAATATTTAGTTGATAATAACTTTATTGATGCGATTATTCAGCTTCCAGATAATCTTTTCTTTGGAACCTCTATTTCAACAAACATTATGATTTTAAAAAAGTCAAAAGAAGGAAATAATGTATTGTTCATTGATGCATCCAAAGAATGTAAAAAAGTTACCAATAACAACAAATTAGAAGAACAAAATATCGATAATATTGTCGATTATTATACAAAATACGAAGACAAAGACTATATTTGTAAAGTTGTTAATCGAGACCAGATTGCCGAAGAAGATTATAACCTTTCTGTATCCACTTATGTAGAACAAGAAGATACTTCTGAAAAGATTGATATTAAAGAGTTGAATGCTAAAATCAAACAAATCGTTGCTAGAGAAGAAGTATTAAGAAAGGAAATCGATAAAATAATCGAGGAAATTGAAGGTGATTCCAATGAGTAATTCGGTTGGATACATCTATATATTAACGAATCCATCTTTTAAGGAATATGTAAAGATTGGATATGCAGATGACGTACAAAAGCGATTGAAGCAATTGAATCGTAGTGAATGTATACCTTTTGCATTTCGTGTGTATGCCACTTATGAAGTGGATTCACGTCTTTCAGACACAAAGATACATTCCATTATTGATAAATTAAATCCAAATCTTCGTTCTATTGAAACATTTGAAGGAAAGGAACGTAAACGTGAATTCTATGCGATGTCTCCTGAAGATGCTTATAGTATTTTGGAAGCAATTGCTGAAATCAATGGTAGACAAGATAAATTAAAGAAAATTCAGCCCACTATCGAAGAACAAAATGAAGAAGATGAAGCAGAAGAAATTGAGGAAGAACACCATGAAAGGTGGGCTCCATTTAAATTTTCTATGTGTAATATACAGCCAGGTGAAGAAATTGTCTTTTCTAATACTGCTAGTCCTTATGATGGAGAAGTATGTAAAGTTTTAAACGATAAACAAATCGAATATAAAGGAAAACCTTGGTCTTTATCTGCTTTAGCAACTAAGCTTTCTAATTCAAAATGGAGCGTTGCAGGTCCGAGATACTTTAAATATAAGGGCGAATGGCTGAATACAATACGAGAACGTATGGAGGCTGAATCAAATGAGTAAATTAGAAGAATTAATACAAGAATTATGTCCAGATGGAGTGGAATATAGAGCATTATATGAAATTTTTATAACTAAAAATGGTTATACTCCATCTAAAAAGCATAAAGAATATTGGGAACAAGGTACTATACCATGGTTCAGAATGGAAGACATTAGACAAAATGGCAACATATTAAGTGATTCTATTCAAAAAGTTAATGTAAAAGGGGTGAAAGGAAGCTTATTTCCAGCAAATAGTATTATAGTTGCAACATCTGCCACTATAGGTGTTCATGCTTTAGTTACTGTAGAATCTTTGTCTAATCAAAGATTTACATATTTAATTCTAAAAGATGAATATAAAGATAAATTTAATATAAAGTTTTTGTATTATTACTGTTATAAGCTCGATAAATATTGCCTTGATTGCTTGAATTTAAGTAACTTTTCTTCGGTAGATATGAACAAATTTAATAAGTTTCTTTTTCCTATTCCACCACTGCCTGTACAGGCTGAAATTGTCCGAATATTGGACAATTTCACAGAGCTAACAGCAGAGCTAACAGCAGAGCTAACAGCAAGAAAACAACAGTATGAATACTATAGAGATAGTTTACTAAACTATGACGATAAGATTCCTAAAGTGAAATTAGGAGAAATTGCGGATATATATGATGGTACACATCAGACTCCCAAATATACTAGTAATGGTAGTCCATTTATAAGTGTTGAGAATATTAATGATATTTATTCTAGTACAAAATATATTTCTGTAGAAGATTTTACGAAATATAAGATAAAACCACGAATCGGTGATGTATTTATGACTAGAATTGGCACAGTTGGGAAATGTGCTGTAGTAACTGAACAGAAGAGTTTGGCATATTATGTTTCCTTGGCATTAATTAGGCCTCAGAAAGATAGAGTATCTAGTGCATATTTAAAATATATAATTGAGAGCAACATTGGTAAAAAGGAACTATATAAAAGGACCTTAATTCATGCGGTTCCAATTAAAATAAACAAAGATGAAATTGGAAAAATACAAATTCCATTGCCATCTCTTGATGTTCAAAATCGTCTTGTTGAAGTATTAGATAACTTTGAATCCATCTGTTCTGACTTAAATATTGGTTTACCTGCGGAAATTGAAGCACGTCAGAAACAATACGAATTTTATCGAGATTCCCTCTTGACATTCGCTGAAACTGGTCGCATCATGTCACAGACAGACAGACAGACAGACAGACAGAC
>NZ_KI271044.1 GCF_000469305.1 Faecalitalea cylindroides ATCC 27803 | reverse complement strand
TGGATACGATATTTGCGATTATGACGGAGGAAAAGGGCAACCAGAAAGAAACCTTGAAAATCAACACAAGCAAGCTGAAAAAATACTTTCCGAAGAACACAACGCCGAAGCAGATGGAGGAAACCATCATCAAACTTTTGGAGCGTGAGTTGCAGAGGAAACGCAACCGTGACAGCCGCTAATCTTCTTTTTTCGGGAAGTAAATACAGAGAGTTGAGGTATGGAGAATGAGAGAAATCCAGTATGAAATCGTAAAGGAAATCGCAGTATTGTCTACGGGCGACAGTGGCTACACAAAGGAAATCAATCTCATTTCATGGAATGGGAAAGAGCCGAAGAAGAAACCCAAAACAAAAGAGAGGTAATTCACTATGACAAATGATTTCAAACCCGCAAAGGCTGGCGGTAATCAGCCGAGATTATCCAAAGAGGAGTATGCGGAAAAGAAGCGAGCAGAAAAAGAAAAGGTCTATCAGATGATTGATGACGCTGCCCGTGAGATTGTGAGTGACCCTGAGAAATTCAAGAGTTTTCTTGATACGCAGAGTCGAATGGACAGATATTCCGCAGCAAATGCTCTCCTTATTTACAGTCAGTATCCGCAGGCGACACAGCTTAAAGATTTTGATGATTGGGGTAAGGACAATGTGAAGATTACCAAAGGGGCAAAGAGTATTTCTATCCTTGAACCAGTGGAATACACAAGAGCAGATGGTTCTCCGGGTATTTCCTACAATGTCAAAAAGGTATTTGATGTTACGCAGACAAATGGAAGAAAAGCTCCGGCAGTATCAGCAAACCGTGACCCGAAAGCACTTATTACGACAATGCTTGATGTATCTCCGGTGGAGGTTGCGGCAACCGATGAACTTCCGTATCCGAATATGGCAGCTTTCTATAATAATGAAAAGCAGACCTTGTATGTGAAGCGTAATGTGGGCGACAGCGTAGCAGTTGCTCAGTGTGTCGCTCAGGAACTTGGACACGCACAGCTTTCCATCAACAGCGAAAGTTACAGCCGCAGGGATATGGGCTTTCAGGCAGTGTGTATCGGATATATGATTTGCAAGAAGTATGGCGTGGATACACAGAATTTTGCAATTAACCGTATTCCGGAGGGACTGGCTTCCAAAGAGCCGAAAGAAATCCGTGCGGAGCTTTCCAAGGCACGAAATGCAATGGCAGAAATTCACAGTCATATCTCTGATGAAATGTTCCGCAAAAAGCAGGAGCGTTCAAAGGACTATGAGAGATAACGGAGGGCAGATATGGAAAAAGAAAAACTCTACCACATTGCTTTGGACGATTACGAACACGGTGTTGTCATTCGCTCCTTAAACGATGAAAAAACAAAGTTAATGGAGGAAGGCAAGTCCGCAGACGCAGTAGACGACCTGCTTGTAAAAGTCGGAAATGCCCCATTGAAAAAGTTCAAAGTGATTGAAAGGAAACGCTCAGATGAAGCGAGATAATGACAGGCAGACTGCTATTA
>NZ_KI271043.1 GCF_000469305.1 Faecalitalea cylindroides ATCC 27803 | reverse complement strand
CGTATGAGCTGGTTAAGTTTTCAGGTAATACCTATTGCACCAGAACCCACGACAGTTTGAAAATTTCAAACGGGAAATGGATATGGTGGTCGAGAGGAATTGGCGGCAGGAGTGCCTTGGATTATCTGATTAAGGTCAAAGGTTACAGCTTCCTTGAAGCAGTGGAAACCATTATCGGACACACAGCGATTCAGGCTCCGGTCTATGAAAAGCCACAGCCAAAAGAGGAAAATAAACCGCTTCTTCTCCCTGAAAAATGTGCTTCCAACAGAGTGATTACAGAGTATCTTTTCGGGAGAGGAATAGATTTTGAAATCATCAATTACTGTATCTCTAATGACCTTATCTTTGAGAGCCTGCCGTATCACAATGTTGTATTTGTAGGCTATGACGAGAAGAAAGAACCGAAATATGCAGCCTACCGTTCCACGAATAAGCGTAGGATTATGGGCGATTGCAGTGGCAGTAAAAAAGATTATTCTTTTCGGCTTGGTAAGGAAAATTTGGAGGAAGTACACCTCTTTGAGTGTGCCATTGACTTGTTATCCTATGCCACGCTTGCAAAACTGAACGGGCAGGACTGGAAAGAAATAAGCTTTGTTTCGCTGTCCGGGGTGTATTCTCCGGCAAAGAAAATTGAGGACAGTAAAGTGCCGATTGCACTGGAAAAGTATCTTGGCAGTAACCCATCTGTCAGGAAAATCCGTATCCATTTTGACAATGATATAGCGGGCAGAAAGGCAGCACAGACCTTAAAAACTATTCTGCCGGATAAGTATGAAATCGTTGATGAGCCACCAAAAGCAGGTAAGGACTTCAACGATTTTCTTTGTATGCGAATGGGAATTTACAATAAAAAAACACACGAAAGGAATGAAGAACGATGAATGATACAAAGATTAAAGTTCTCTTGGTAGAACCGGAAAAGTACCCGAAGGAAATTGTAATCGACGACAGTCTGGAAGCAATGCAGGAGGTTGTCGGTGGGGATATTGAGGAATATATGCCCTATGACGATGACGTTGCAATCATCTGTAATGAGGAAGGAAAGATGAGAGGACTTCCGCTTAACCGTGCAGTTTATGTGCAGGACAATGATAAGAAAGAGATGGTAGATATTATCTGCGGCAAGTTCTTTATCTGTTATGCACCACCTGAGAGCGAGAGCTTTCAGAGCTTGCCGGACGATATGATGAAGAAATACAAGGAACAGTTCAAGTATCCCGAACGCTTTTCTAAGGAAGTGGACGGCAATATCGTAGCTGAACCTTTTAAGCCGAAATCAAAGGATTATGAGAGATAGCAGCCTGAGAACGGGGCAACCCGGAGGAGATGTTTATTCTTAGCGAGCAGACCATTTGGATAAACA
>NZ_KI271042.1:49268-61473 GCF_000469305.1 Faecalitalea cylindroides ATCC 27803 | reverse complement strand
ATGAATAAAGGACAACACAATACTTTTAAAAAGTTATCACCCGATTTTTTCAGTATAGAATAAATGAGAATTCATCTTGAAATCATAAGAGGAGCTTGTTATAATTGATTAGCACTTACTTTAGGCTCACAAGGAGTTTAAGGCGGAAGGAGGAAATAGTATGAAAAAAGGAATTCATCCAAATTACCATACTGTTAAATGTATCTGTTCATCTTGTGGTGCAGAATTCGAAACTGGTAGTACGATCAAAGGCGATGAAATGCGTGTAGATACTTGCAGCAATTGCCATCCATTCTTTACAGGTCGTCAGCGTTTCGCAGCTGCTCAGGGACGTATCGAGAAATTTAACAAGAAATATGGTTTAAACAAATAGGTTTAACGTATACAAAGAATAAGAAGTCTGGAGAAATCCAGACTTTTTTTGTCGTTTCATCAAAATCGAGTGTAATAGAAAATATGAAATGTTATCAATGTGGAAATGAAGATGAACGATATTTTGCCTATGATAAAGGTGTGTACTATTGTCGTAAATGTGTTGCCTTTGGAAGAATGGATGCATATGTAAGAAAGGAGAGCTGTCATTTATCTACACGAGTTATTGAAGTAAGCCCGCAGTTAAAATATGAACTGACGGATAAACAAAAGGCAATCTCACACAAGATCGTAGAATATCTGAAACAAAAGAAAGATGTATTTGTATATGCGGCAACTGGAGCCGGTAAGACCGAATCAGTTTTTGAATGTATTTGTTTTTACTTATCGCAAGGACAGAAAGTGGGATTTGCGATTAGTCGAAGACAGGTAGTTCTAGAAATTGCCCAAAGATTACGTCAGGCATTTCCAACGTTACATGTTGTAGAGGTAACACAAGGATATACAACGATTACAGACGGGGATATTATTGTTTGTACCATGCATCAACTATATCGCTATCCAGATGGCTTTGATCTTTTGATCATGGATGAAGTTGATGCGTTTCCTTATGTTGGAAATGATGTGCTGCAGACAATCACCAGAAGAGCCTGTAAAGGACAAAGAGTTTTGTTGAGCGCTACGCCAGATGAAGAAAGTCTACAAAAAATCAAACAAAAAGAAATGGAGATGGTCACGTTATTTGAAAGGCCTCATAAACATCCTCTGGTGGTACCAAAAGTGTATGAGTGTAATTTATTTTTTCAGGTGCTCATGATCATAGGTTGTTGTTACAGTTGGATAAGGCAGTCAAAACAAGTGTTGGTCTTTGTGCCTAGAAGACAAGATTGCATATGGTTAAATACGATCTTAAAGCTCTTTTTTCGATCTTCTATGATACATTCGCAAACGAAAGAAAAAGATGAGATCTTAGATCAATTTCGACAAAAAGGATTAGATGTACTGGTTTGTACGACACTTTTAGAAAGAGGTATCACGGTACCAAGCGTGCAGGTAATTGTATGCCAGGCAGATCATGCGGTATTTACCAGTGCAAGCTTGATTCAAATATTTGGTAGAGTAGGAAGAAGTTTTGATGATCCGACAGGAAAGGGAGTGTGCTTATGTTTTCAAAAAAATCAGGCAATCAAAGAATGTGTCGATCAGCTTTGCCAGATGAATGCTTCTGCCTCGACTGTTTAAGGCCCCTTGATGAAGAAACCACATTTACTCGTATGTTTTTAAATGATGATGTGTTGTGCAGCAATTGTCGATCTAAGTGGTTAGAACATAAGAAAATATATAATATTAATGGTATAAACTATCATGTTTTATATGAATATGATGAAAATTTAGAAAGTTTCTTTTTTCGCTATAAGGAACAAAGAGATATTGTCTTAGCTCCATCCTTTTTACATCTTTATAAAGATCAATTTCAAAAAACAATGAAGAAATATATGGTGTGTGGTGTCTGCAGCTCGGATGAAAAATACTTCCAGAGAGGCTTTTTACCTTTGGAAGAAATTTTTAACAGCATAAATATAAAGATATATTTTCCTTTATATAAAGCACTTGACTTTAAACAAAGCAAGCATTCAAAAAAGGAAAGGGCACAGATAGAAAAAATCATTCAAAGAAAAAATATATATCCCATAGCCTTAAAAAATATTCTTTTGGTCGATGATGTTCTTACCACGGGAGCAACATTACATAGGTCTTGTGAATTGTTAAAACCATCTGCAGTTTTTGTGATTGCGGCACATTCTTTATGGATCAAAGAAAATAAGCCCTATGAACAGGTAGAAAAAAAGCATACATTTTGGTAAAATTAGGCCAAAGGGGGATTCTTATGAGTCAAAAGCATTCAAAGAGTCAAGATGAAATATCTCAATTATTAGATTCTTTTGAAGTAGAAGATACTTTGGAAGAAAAGATGGAGAATTTCACACAGGAGAAAGAAAGACAGTCGCGTATCGAAAGAGCTAGAAAGAACTCTCAAGATTTTAATAGAAGAAATACCGAAGAAATGGATCTTACACAGATCATTGATCCAATCGATGATTCTGAATTTGAAGATGAAGAATATGAGGAAGATGGTTCACAAACAAAGACCATGATGTGGGATAAAGATCAAATTGATCTGGAAACCACAGATACCAATAAGACCGTTGTCATCAATGATGATGAGATCCAGTCTTTGTTGGAGGAAGATAAAGGTCCTAGATTAAAACGTGAAGTTCATCGAGGGAGTGCCAGAAAATCAAATCAGGATACAAAGAAAATTGTAATTATCGTTGCGGGTGTTATCGCAGTCATTTTAGCGGGAGTTGCTATTTTTGGCGTTATTAATTTGATTGGTGGTTTAGGAAACGATGACCAGATTTCAGAAGAAGAACAAAAACAAAACTATGAAGAAATTCTGGCGTGGGCTAACGATTATGATTTCTTAACGGATGATAAAAAAGCTGATATCATTGATTTTGAAACAATGTTTAATCGATTGAGCGATGAACAACAAAGTGAAATCAATAAAGTGTTGAAATCAAAAACAGGAAAAACATTTGATGAGCTGTTGGCACAGGCCAAATCAGACGCTAAGGATAAAGCGGACGCTTCTAATAACAATACTGAAGTAGCTCAACAAAAAGCAAAGTTAAAAGAGCAGATCAGTAATTTAAAAGATGATCTGGCTGATGCGAAACAAGCTTTAGATGATGCCAATTCGAAGCTAAATACAGCTAAGAGTAATTTAAGTTCGATTCAATCTAAAGTTTCTTCGGCTAATTCAACTTTACAGAATGCACAATCTCGAAAAGCATCAGCAGATCAGGCTTTGGCAGATTTAGAGGCTGAAAGAGAAGCAATAGAAAGCAAAGATAATTCTGAATTAACAAATGAAGATTATCAAAAACTTCAAGAACTTTATAACAAACGCCCAGGTTTATTAGAAGAACAAAGCGCAGCACAGTCTGCAGTAGAAAGCGCACAGGCAACATATAATGATCTAGTTTCTCAGCAAACGCAGGCAAGTAGTGAAGTAGACAGTGCACAAAGTGCGGTGAATGATGCACAAAGTAAATATGATTCTATTAATTCACAGTTGCAGCAGCTTCAAAAAGAATTAGATAATTTAGATGATTAATAAAATCTTTCTGGATAACCGGAAAGATTTTTTCTTATTTGGACGACTCTATGTTATTATCTAAAGACAGATATAAGAGAGGGAAGAACATGGATAGAAAGAAAATTAAAAAACAAGCTAAAATGCTTATGAAAAAGCATTTTGGATTTTTGGTAGCTATATGTCTCGTTTCAGCAATGATAACTTCAGAATTTGGTGGTACGCTTAGCTGGATCTTTTCGCAAAATAATGAAGCAATTAATGAAGAAATGACAGCTTTACCATCAGATTTGAGTACTTCAAAAGTATTACAAGACATTTTCGATGACAATTTAGATGCGGGTGAAAAAATGGCAGATGAAATAAAACAAAAAGAAATATCATCTGTTAAAAATCCTGCATTTGGAAGATCAAGAGGCGTGTTTGCAGCTTTGATCAACTCTATAACGTCAGGGTCTATTTTTTTGTCTATGGTGGCTGCAGTCAATTCAATGGTCGGTTCAGAAAGTTTGGCTGTTTTACTATTGATTCTATTAGGCTTGTTTGTTTTTTTAATGTTTTGGTTTTATGTTCAAAATACATATGCTGTCGTGCTAAGAAGAATGTTTTTGGAATCTAGAACATATCAAAAAATACCATTTGAGCGTTTTATGTTTTTAAGCAGGGTAAAACGGTGGACAAGAGCAAGTTTTATTATGTTTGTTCGATATGTATTATATACCTTATGGTCGCTGACAATCGTAGGTGCTTTTGTCAAACATTATTCCTACTTGATGGTACCGTTTATTGTGGCTGAGAATCCAGATATAAAAGCTTTAGAGGCAATCACGTTATCAAGAAAAATGATGAATGGCCATAAATGGGAGTGCTTTAAAATAGATGTTTCAATGTTGGGTTGGACCATTCTTTCTTCTTGTACGCTTGGATTGTCGGCAGCATTCTTTAGCAATCCGTATAAAATGATGATATTTTGTGAAGTATATGTTCATTTAAGAGAAAAAGCTAAAGCAGAAAATCTAGTTTATTCTGAATGTTTAAACGATATGTATTTATATGCTAAAGCTAGTGAAGAAACTTTAAAAGAAGCATATCCAGAGATTAAAAATAAGGATCTGAATGTTAAACCGCTACCGGGAATTAGAGGATTTTTCGCAAATTATTTTGGAATTCTTTTTAAAGAAGGAAAAGCAGAACGAGAATATCAAAAAGAAAGTCACAAAGCTTTGGAATATGCATCAATCAAGGAAGAGGCAGAAGGAAATCAATATCCTACACGCTTATTTACTATTCCTGAAGAAAACAAACGAGTTATTCTTTCTCGACTGGATCCAGCTAGAGATTATACAATTTGGTCGTTGATTTTGATGTTTTTTATTTTTTCCTGCATCGGATGGTTATGGGAAGTTAGTTTACATTTGATAACAGATGGAGTGTTTGTTAATCGTGGAGCTATGCATGGCCCTTGGCTTCCAATATATGGTTCTGGAGGAATTCTTATTTTAACTTTGTTGAAGAAGTTTCGAGATAAACCATACCTTTGTTTTATTTTGATTTTTGTGTTATGTGGTTTTTTGGAATACACTACTTCTTATGTCATGGAAATGAATACCGGGTTGAAATGGTGGGATTATAGTGGATATTTCTTGAATCTAGATGGAAGAATATGTGCTGAGGGGCTTTGTGTATTTGGTATAGGCGGTATGGCTTTTATTTATGTTTTGGCTCCAGTATTTGATAATATGATTGCCAAGATAAAACCTATGATGTTACGCGTCATGTGTGTCTTCTTGCTTATGTTGTTTGGTATAGATATGGTGTACTCACATTATGTACCAAATGTAGGAGAAGGAATAACTGATTATGGAGAGGACTAGGTTTAAGATTTTCTTTGGATTGTTATTTTAATGACTGCTATTTTTTGTTAGAATAGTATAGGGTATAAGAAAGCCAGGTGAAAAAATGCGTAACGCTATCATACTAGCGGCGGGCAAAGGAACTCGTATGAAATCAGATGCCAGTAAGGTGATGCATACGATCATTGACCGTCCGATGTTAGGGTATATTATCGATGCATTGAAAGCAGTGCATGTTGACCGTATCGTTGTTGTGGTTGGATATCAGGCACAGACGATCAAGGATGCATATCCAGATGTAGAATTTGCAATGCAGGAAACTCAATTAGGAACAGGACATGCAGTCATGCAATGCCAATGTTTGAAAGATGCTAAAGGAGATACATTGATCATTAATGGAGATGGTCCATGTATCCAACCGGAAACTTTAGAAAGGCTGTTTAAAGAAAATGAAGATGCAGCTGGAACATTATTAACAGCCGTACTTGAAGACGGAGCTCATTATGGACGTATCGTTCGTAATGAAAATAATGAGGTTATCTCTATTGTAGAGGCAAAAGATTGTACAGTAGAACAAAAGAATATTCGTGAAATCAATGCAGGTATGTATTGCTTCAAGAATGATGTATTGTTTGAAAACATCAATGAATTAAAAACAAATAATGCTCAGCACGAGTATTATTTGACAGATATAGTCTCCATTCTTTCCTCAAAAGGAATGAAGATCAAAGGACTTCCAATTGAAGATCGAGATGAAGTAATGGGAATCAATGACTGTCTGGAATTAAATAAAGCATATATATGGATGAGAAATAAAATCAACCGTTGCTGGATGGCCAATGGTGTTCAGATTGTTGATCCAGAGCGCACAGTGATTGGTAAAGATGTAAAGATTGGACATGATGTAATCATTCATCCAAATGTAGAAATTTTAGGTAAAACGGTAATTGGAGATCATGTTGAAATTTTAGGTGGTTCTTATTTAAATAATGCTGTTATCAAAGATCATGTAACGATTGATTCCAGCAAGATCCAAGATTCAAGCGTGGATGAATATACCACAATTGGACCAATGTCTCATTTAAGAAACAATACTCATGTAGGGAAACACTGTCGTATAGGTAACTTTGTTGAATTCAAGAACACAAATTTTGGTGATGGCTCAAAATGTGCTCATTTAACATATGTTGGAGATAGTGATGTTGGTAAAAATGTTAATTTTGGTTGTGGCGTTGTCACAGTAAATTATGATGGCAAGAACAAGTTTAGAACAACGATCAAAGATGGGGCTTTCATCGGATCTAATGTAAACTTGATTGCACCGGTTACGATCGGAGAAAATGCTCTGTTAGCAGCCGGCAGTACGATAACGGATGATGTTGAAGATGGCGATATGGGAATCGCAAGAAATCGTCAATCCAACAAAGAAGGTTATGGTACACAATATAAAAACAAGTAGAGGGAAGGACAAAACATGAACAACACAATTGTATTCGCATTATCATCAAGCGTAGGACTCGCAAAAGAAATTTGTAAGGAATTGAATTTACCATTGGGAAAGTGTGAAGTAAAACATTTTGCCGATGGAGAAATCTTAGTTGAATTAGGTGAATCTGTACGAGGAAAGCATGTATATTTTGTACAGAGTACAAACAAACCAGTAAATGAAAACTTAATGGAATTGTTAATTGGTATCGATGCATGTAAACGTGCCAGTGCTGCAACCGTTAACTGTATTATTCCTTATTATGGATATGCTCGCCAGGACCGTAAGGCAAAACCTCGTCAGCCTATTACGTCTAAATTGGTCGCAAATTTATTGGAAAGCGCAGGAGCAAATCGCGTTGTAACAATGGATCTTCACGCAACACAGATTCAGGGATATTTTGATATTCCTACTGATGATATTACTTCTTTAGGATTGATTGCAGATTACTTTAAACATAAAGAAGGCCTAGATGTAAAAGATATCGTTGTTGTATCTCCAGATCATGGAGGAACAGTACGTGCTCGTAACTTGGCAGAAAGCTTAAATGCACCAGTTGCGATCATTGATAAGCGTCGTCCTAAACCAAATGTAGCTGTTGCGATGAATTTGCTTGGAGATGTAAATGGGAAAGTAGCAGTTATTATTGATGATATGGTTGATACAGCAGGTACTTTGGTATCTGGTATTGATATGTTAAAGGCTAAAGGAGCTACAGCAGTATACGCTTGTTGTACTCATGGTATTCTTTCAGGTCCTGCAATTGAACGTTTGAAAAATGCCGGACTTGCTGGATTTATTTGTACGAATACAATTGATCAGACAGAAAAACAAAAGGAATACCCAGAAATGGTTGTTCTTTCAGTAGCACCATTGATTGCAGCTGTAATTAGTGCTGTAGAACATAATTCTTCTATGTCTGATGCATTATCACATGCTTTTGAATAAAATAATATGAAAACACTATTTATTGGATATCCAAAATGCACGACGTGCAAGAAAGCATATGCCGCGCTTTGTGATCTAGGAATCGAAGCAGAATATAGAAATATTAAAGAAGACAATCCAACAAAAGAAGAAATTCAAAGCTGGATCGATAAAGGAGTTTCTATCGATAAGTTATTCAATACCAGCGGTATGCTTTATCGAGAATTAAATGTAAAAGAAAAACGCAAGACTTACACCCAGGAGCAGTTAATTGATTTGCTGGCTTCAGATGGGATGTTAGTCAAGCGTCCGATCGTCATTCAAGAGGATAAGATCATCATTGGTAATAAGCCAAATGATTATGCTTCTTTGAATAAAGATTGAAAATTATTAGAAATCTGTGTGCAGAGAGTTTCGACATCGATCTCTTTTAGCTCACAGATTTTTTTTGTCGTGAACTCAACATACTTTGGTTCATTTGTTTTACCACGATAAGGAACCGGTGTTAAATAAGGGGAGTCGGTTTCAGTTAAGATTTTGTCTAGAGGACAAAGTGTTGCGCATTCGACACCTTGACGATTGTTTTTAAAAGTGATTGGGCCCGCAAAAGATATATAAGCGCCCATTTTTAAACATTCATTCATTGTTTCCTTGCTTCCGGAAAAACAATGGAAGATGACCTTGGTCTTTGCGTGTTCTTTTAAGATATCCAGGCAGTCTTTAGTTGCTTCTCGCATATGGATGGATATAGGAAGATTGGCGTGATTGGCCATTTGAATTTGTTTGATAAAAAGCTCTTTTTGTTCATTGATAAATGATTTATCCCAATAATAATCCAAACCTATTTCACCTAGACAATCTATCTGATTTGAATCAATTGCCTTTTGTAAGATCTGTATGTGTTTTTCAGTAATGTCTTTGGCATCTTGAGGGAACCATCCAAAGGCGATTTTAAAATGAGGGTGTGTTTCTTTAAGTGCTAATGCTCTTTTGAATTCTGTTTCGTTTGTACACATGATCATGCAGTTGGAAACTTCGTGCATGTTTTTTAAAACTTCATCGATTCTTTCATATAATCGATCTTCTGTGATATGACAATGGCTATCTGTATACATATAATTAATACCTCCTGGTCTAAAAAATATATAAACATAATTTTTTTATCTTTTCAATCTATGATAAAATATCGAAGACAAAGAAAGGAAAGTAAAATGAAATTATATACAAAAATCGCCAGTGCTCTAGTATTGAGCTTAGCTTTGGTGGGTTGTTCAAGTACGCAGAGCGAACCCCAAACAGAAAATACGACAGATGAAACAACACAAATTCCTGAACTAGATTCCTTGATCCAGTTCCAAGATTCATATCCAGATGATATGCAGGTCGCAATCATGAATACAGATCAGGGAGAAATTGATTTTGTATTATTCGCAGATCAAGCGCCTAAGGCTGTTGAAAATTTTGTGACACATGCAAAAGAAGGGTATTATAATGGTGTGACATTTCATCGCGTGATTGATGATTTTATGATCCAGACTGGTGATCCAACGGGAACGGGATCAGGCGGTGAAAGTATTTGGGGAGAACCTTTTGAAGATGAATTCAGCTATGAATTATATAATTTTAGAGGAGCTGTCTCAATGGCAAATTCCGGTGAAGATACCAATGGCAGCCAATTCTTTATTGTTCAGGCTGATACAATGGATCAGGAATTGAATGGATGGCCAACTTTGGCAGAAGAAAAATATCATGAAGTAGGCGGAACACCATGGCTTGATCAAGTTCATACAGTGTTTGGTCAGGTGATTTCTGGTATGGATGTTGTAGATGCAATTGCTGATTTAGAAGATACAGATATCACCGCTGTGATCAATACAATTGAAATCACAACTTATAAAGAGTATAAAGAAACACATTAAAAAGGCATGTCTCAATTAAAAGACATGCTTTTTTGTCTATGAACCTTTCTTTAAAGATCGTAGGATAATCTTTGGACCAAAGATATACATGATTGCGATCAAAATCACAAAGACGATGGAAACAAAAATTGTATAATAAATTAAACAACTAAATATATCAAATAAGAAGAATGGAACACAAAGGATGACCACGATGGCCCAGCTTGCTAGAAACTCGAATACAACATTTAAGTTGTTCTTGATAGCACTTGTTTCATCTTCCCAGTTGATTTTTGGATGAATTCCATCAATCAAAAGTGCTAAAAAATTAACGACTAAACTTGCCAATAAAGCTCCAATCACAAAGGCAGCATCATAATAGATTGGATAAGGTAACAACATGTGCACTGGTATCAATAATAAGATACATGATAAGAGTGAAAAGAAGATGCCTAAGGATACTTTAGCAGCCAGTTGTTTAGAAAAATCTAAAGGTATGTACAACATAAATGGAATGTTTTTTCCTTCACGTGAAAATGATGTAGCACTTATTCCATTTAAAGAGCCGAAAAAGAATCCAACGATCATACCGCCTAAATATAAATATAGAGGTAGGTTAATCAGCTTTGCGATATCTATTTGGGCTAAGGCGGCTTTGGCCTCTTCTATATCAGGTAATGCCATAAATACAACAACCATGATAATCGGAGCTACTAAGCCGGATAATACGCAGTTTGAAAAGTAGGCAGGCGTACGAACTAGTTTATAGAAGTCGGTTTTAAAATAACTGAAAAAAGGATTCGCTTGATGATTGACTTTTAATTTAGCTTTTTTCTTGGAAGGAGATCCTTTTACACTGGTTGCAGAAATCAGATATAAGTATTTTGAGCATAGGTAGAACAATCCGCCTGTAATGATAACTATAATGATATGAATAAACAAATCTATAATAGATAAGTTAACAATTGCTTTTGAGGCAAAAGGAACATTAAAGAAAATCTGGGTCAATAAAGATAAAGTTTCTGGATTGTTTTGAAGCATTGAGATCAAGGCGGCAGGATCTTCGACAGATGTTCCACTCATGAATCCAGAAGCAGCACCAATCCCAACGGCAATAACGATAGATATTACACCTGTGATTAGATTAAAACGATCTTTGTTCTGGAAAAAAGGTATAAAACGAAGCACAATGATCCAGAATATTCCAACCATAAATGCAGGAGCTAAAGAAATTAAAGGTAATTGTAATATAAACATAAATATTTGTGAAATCTTTGCTCCGGCCATGATGTATGCTGCTAACATAGGAGCAGTAACTAATAAGCTGGTTAAAAATAATGAGATATAAACGATGATAAATTTGGAAAATATGATCATCGTTGGAGAAACAGGTAGTACTAAAAGATGAGTAAGGTCATTGGAAAAATAAAATACAGATGGAAACATGAACAATGCAATCCACAAAACTAAAAATCCAATAACACTAAAACCAAGTTGTAATATCAAAAGATCTAAATTTAAAGTGGAAAATGCAGAATGAAACAGCATGTAAAACATTCCTAGAGAAGGAAGAAGGCATAGAAAAACCACAAAACCTACGATTAATGATTGCTTTCCTTTTTTAGAATGTAGATCAAGCTTATAATTTGATTTGAATAATAGCTTGCTTAAAGTAATAAAATCATGCATGTCTTGTAACCTCTAAGAAAACATCTTCCAAACTTTCTTTTTCAGGATACTGTGCCTTTAAAGCTTCCAATGTACCATCATAGCGAATCTTTCCGTGATCAATAATGATGATTTTGTCGCATAATTTTTCTGCAACTTCTAAGACATGTGTTGAAAAAATAACAGTATTTCCCTGGCGGGCGTGTTCTTTCATTTTTTCTTTTAACAAGTATGAACTGGCAGGATCTAGACCAGTCATTGGTTCATCTAAGATCCAAATATTAGGATCTGTGACCAAAGTTGCGATCAAGATAGCTTTTTGTCGCATACCATGTGAATAACTTGACATGCGATCATTTAAAGCATCTTGAATTTCAAATTGTTCGGCTAAAGCTTTTATACGAGCATTTCTTGTTGCTGTATCGATATGGTAAAGATCGGCCATAAAGTTAATATATTCAAGGCCGGATAAACGCAAGAATAAATCTGGACTGTCTGGAACCAAACCGAATTCTCTTTTAGCTTCAATTGGATCCTTAGTTATATCTTTTCCATTTAGTTTTATTGATCCTGTATCAGGTTGTAAAACTCCTGTCATCATGTGGATAGAAGTCGTTTTGCCAGCCCCATTTGGACCTATGAAGCCGGTTATACATCCAGTAGGAATTGTGACAGTGATGTCATCAACTGCTTTTTTAGTTCCAAATGTTTTTGATACGTGATTGATTTCAATCATAAAAAAAACCTCCCTGTCTGTAAAACAACAGACACTTTTGAAGAAATCATATCATATTTATATGAAAATAAATATGATATGATTTCATTTTAGCTCGGGGGGGGG
>NZ_KI271042.1:0-49168 GCF_000469305.1 Faecalitalea cylindroides ATCC 27803 | reverse complement strand
TATGATGAAATCTTAACGGTAAAAGATGAATAAGTTCAAAGGCCTGGTTTGCGTTACGAACATCTTCTTTGGTCCACTTGGAAAATAGTTTGTAGTTGTTCAATCGGGCTAAGATCGTTCCTTGATTACGAGGAATATCAAATGGGAATAATTTTTCGATTCTTTCATCCATTGAAACAACAAAGGAAATGGCATCGTTTCGAATTGCCAAGTAGCGTAAGAGATCTAAGATTGCGTTGGAATCCAGATAAACCAGGACATCAATTTTAACATGATTGTTTAAAACTTTATAGATCGCAAAACCATGGGGCTTTTCACCATGCATCATGAGGGCTACTTTTTTCTTGCAGTCAATTGCATAGTGTATTTGGTTTTCAAAGTCTTTTTTTGAAAGAATGATGCTTCCATCAAAGTGGGACATGAATTCAAGATACAATGGATAGAGATCGATATTTGGATGGTAAAAACGAATGTTTTTATCATTTCCCTGATTGCATTTATCGGCAGGGATCCAATAGTATTTTGTTTTTGATATACAAGAAAAACTTCGGTTTTCAAAAAGTTTAGGAAAATTTGTATATACCATTGTTAATAGTTCATTATGACTGGATTGTTCCAAAAAAGCCTCTAACAACTGTCCAAACTGATCGCGTTGACGATAATCGGGAAGTGTAGCTGCAAGGGATATGGTTGCAACGGCGATCTTCTGGTGTTTGAAAGATAGGATCCTTCGTTTGGTCTGAAGACAAGAAGTCAAACGACCATCCTGCCAATAACAGAACATAGTTTCGGGTTTGAATTCATGTTCCATCCATGCCCGAATCTGCGCATCATTCATATTTAACATTGATTTTTTTAACAGCTCTTGAATTTCATTATGGTAGCCGATTGCGTTTTGACAAATCATTGTGCATCTCCATCATCTTCATGTTCAGTGTATTCGACATCAATTGCATCGTGTTTTGGTGGATTTGTATAGGTGTAGTCCGATTGATTGTGAATGTCTTCATAATATGTATTATCTTCATAATCATCATAATGTTTGCGTCCTTGAAAAAAACTTCTTAATACACCTAAAACCAAGAAGAAAAGTAAGATTGGTGCCAAAAAAGGCAGAATATATCCAATCAAGATAAAAATTATCAATATGACAATAAAATAAAAGAATAGATTCATGTTGATCACCTCTTAAAGTATAACATAAGAATATCTTGGCTAAATGACTTTTTCCATAGATTGTTTGTTGATCCATTTCGGTTCAATCACTCCACCCGAGATTTCTTTTAGATCTTTGGAAATATCTTCTGTACTTAAATAATGATAGATTACATTTTCGGCATAATCTTTTAAACTAATGTGGATACCATGTGTGGCAAAATAGTGATCTAATTTACCTATAAGTGAATAATTGAATTCAATTTCGTATTCATCAAACATTGTTTCTTCAACTAGTACGCTTTTATCCAATGCTTCGCTGACACTGGAAGAGTAGGCTCTAACTAATCCGCCAGTACCTAATTTGATGCCACCAAAATAGCGGACTACTACAACAAGGATATCTTGCATCTCTTTTTGCATCAAAACATTTAACATAGGATGACCAGCAGTTTGACTTGGTTCACCATCATCGTTAGAGCGCATGATAGAGCCGATGATCATTGCGGTACAGTGGTGTGTGGCATTAGGATGCATTTTTTTGATTTGACGAATATATTCTTTTGCCTCTTCTTCATCGCTTGTACGATGAAGATAGGTTATGAATTTGCTTTTTTTAATTTCTATAGTGTTTTCAATATCAAATTGTATCTTTGGCATAGCTAAATCCTAGCTAATTTTTTGGGTTTCGTCAATCAATGTAATATTTCTTTGCCTTTTTAATTAATCTTTCGTATAGTTGAGATATGAATATATTAAATTGGATAACAAATCTTGATCTGGCGATCAACTATTGGATCCAGGAAAACTTAAGAAATGATTTTCTGACAAGATTTTTTACATTTATTACTTCTTTATCAAATTATGGATGGTTTTGGATATTGCTTATCATCGTTTTATTGATCAATAAGAAAACAAGAAAGGTCGGTATCATAGCGTTCGTATCATTTTGCGCATGTGCGTTAGTTGTTAATGTGTTTATGAAACCTCTTTTTATGCGAACCAGACCCTATGATTTAGTGGATTTTTTGATTTATATAGGACATAAACCTTGGGATTATTCTTTTCCATCGGGTCATACGTCAGCTGCATTTTCGGTTGCTTTGATTTGCTTTTGGCAGTTGGACAAAAAATACAGCTGGATCTTTGTGTTGATTGCGGCTTTGATTGGGTTTTCAAGACTATATTTAGGAGTTCATTATCCAAGTGATGTTTTAGGAGGTTTTTTAATTGCCTTGATCATTAGTTATATCGTAAACAAGAAGGGAAGTGAATATTATGGCCGTAATAGGAATTGATTTAGGAACGACGAACAGTCTTTGTGTAACGTATAGAAATAATAAAGTGGAACTAATTCCTAATGCCTTTAATGAATATTTGACACCAAGTGCTGTCTGGATCAAAGATGATGAAGTAATCGTAGGGAAAATTGCTAGACAGAGACTTGTCAGTGATCCTGCACATACAGCCAGTCTTTTTAAACGTGCGATGGGTACTAATAAGCTTTATGAATTAGATAATAAAAAATTTACTCCATCACAACTTTCAAGCTTTGTGGTAAAACAATTGATATATGATGCTGAAGTATATTTAAATGAGAAAGTGGAAGAAGTTATTGTCAGTGTTCCAGCGTATTTCAATGCGCGCCAAAGAAAGGCGACAAAAGAAATTGGAAGTATTTTAGGAATCAAATTGGATCGTTTGATCAATGAACCAAGTGCTGCCGCTATAGCCTGTCATGATATGCCGGACTATGAAACCTTTGTTGTATATGATTTTGGTGGTGGAACTTTGGATGTATCGGTTGTTGATTGTTTTGAAAATGTCGTCAGCATCACTTCAATTTGTGGCAATAATCATCTAGGGGGCAGTGATTTTGATCGTGCAATCGCATATTATTTCTGTGCCAAAAATAATCTTGTTTTTGAAAAATTGAATGATTCTATCAAGGCAAGCTTGATGATGGCAGCTGAGCGTTGCAAGATTTATTTATCAGATCATGATCAAGCCATAATGAAATTATCAATAAAAGATAAAATGTATGAATATACTTTTACTAAGGAAAAACTAAAAGAAATATGTTTGCCGATTCTAGAAAATGCCAAGATCGTGATCGCAAAAGCAGTAAAGGACAGTGGCTTTACAGCGGATGAACTAGATAGCTTGATCTTGGTTGGCGGTTCTTCTAAAATGCCACTGGTGCAGGAGTATTTATCTGATTTATTGAGCATTCCTATTGAACAGACACGTGACTTTGATCAGCTTGTCGCAATGGGGTTAGGCAAATATATAGGAATCAAACAACGCAGCGAGAGCATCAAAGATATGGTCGTGACCGATATTTGCCCATTCTCGTTATCTACGGCAGTGATCAATGATGTTGAGCCTGACAAACTGTTATCGAAAGTAATCATTGAAAGAAACAGTGTGCTTCCTTGTAGTAAAACGGTCATGCTGCAGACAGCTAGGCTTGGTCAAAAGAAGCTGGACGTTGAAGTGTTTCAGGGAGAATCCATGTATGCCAAGGACAATTTGCAGTTAGGAAAAACAAGCATTGATATTCCAATAAACCATCAGGTACATGAACAGTTTGCTCTAACGTATACTTATGATATCAATTCGATGTTGTATGTGGAGATCCATATCTTGTCCACAAATGAAATATATATTTTTCAAGTTGGGCAGAGCAGTGATTTTGAGAAGGTAACTTCAACCAAACAGTTAGATTCAATCAAGAATGTATCTTTACAGCTGAATAAAAATTCAGAATACGAAATGGTCTTAGAAAAAGCTAAACGTATATATATGGAAATGGATGCCCAAGGTCAGGACTGGCTTCGTGATATGGTTTTGCGCTTTATCAAATTGTATGAAAGAAATACGAATAATATCAAAAAGAAGGCTTTATTGATAGAAGAAATGGATCATTTGCTGGATCGTTATGATCTAAATCGTATTTATGAAAACATGGACATTTTTAAGAATGAAGAAGATGAAAATG
The DNA here is from genome assembly GCF_000469305.1 of Faecalitalea cylindroides ATCC 27803. Classification (GTDB taxonomy): domain Bacteria; phylum Bacillota_I; class Bacilli_A; order Erysipelotrichales; family Erysipelotrichaceae; genus Faecalitalea; species Faecalitalea cylindroides. Next base: position 45,012 of record NZ_KI271042.1, on the reverse strand, counting down.
AAGGTATGTTATCATGACGATTTGGACAATTTTAGGAATTGAACCAACACAAAACAAGAAAGAAATCAAAAAAGCCTATGCGAAAATGGCAAAAGTATATCATCCAGAAACCCACCCAGAACAGTTCGAACAATTACAGGAAGCGTATCAAAAAGCTTTGGAATACGCTAAAGGCAATCCGGTTCATCAAGAAGAACCCGTAAAGATTGAACCTGAAACCAAGCCGGAAACATATTTAGAGTTTGATGTAGATCCAATTGAATCAAATGTTTCTCCAATTCCAAGAAGCAAGGAATTATTTCAGGAAACCAAAGAAACAAACAAGACCGATAATAATCAATATGTCGTGGAAAACATCGTTTCAAGCCTGCCAAAAAAGATCGATGCAACAACGTTGAAAGATTTATTTGAAAATTCACTGGTACAAACATATAAAAGCGATTCGATATTTTGTGGAAAATTAGAGAAGGCCTTGATCAAAAAAACATTCATTGGAACTTATGAAGAGTTTCAAGTTATGTTGAAACTGCTGGATGAGCATGGATTTATTCAGGCTAAAAAGAAAGTGCAGAAGTTTCAAAATGCATATCTTGTATCTTCAAAACAATCAAAAGTTTATCGAGCAATCTTTATTATTGTAGTTATTGCGGTATCTGGAGCTTTAACACTTTTTATGCAAAATATTGAAGGGGATAGTGAGCCAGATGATACAAAACAAGTAGAGCCATTGGATATCGACACAGATAAAACCATGAATCAGTTGAATGAACCATTCTTAAATGGATTTACGATCAAAAATGGATCACTGATTGATGAAAATGATCATGTGGTTATTGAGAATATTGATGATGTGATCTATACAATGTCTAATTATATAGTTATTCATAATGATCAAGGATATTTATCTTATGATACTAAAACAAAGACCAGTGTAAATCTAGAATACAATGATGTTGTATTGGTTCAAAGAAAAGAAGAGACAACAACGTATTATTTAGGGCTGAATCAAGATGGAACATGGTATTTAAGTGATCTGCAGGGTAATGTTCTTGAACAACTTGCAGAAGATCCTTCTTTGTCAAATGACCTTGAAGTGATAGAATACTAGAAAACAGGAGGAAAAAGCATGAGAGATACAGCAATGTTTTCTATTATAGATAAGGAAGCAAAAAGACAAAAACAAAATGTAGAGCTGATTGCCAGTGAAAATTTTGTTTCAAAAGAAGTAAGAGAAGCACAGGGAAGTGTTTTGACCAACAAATACGCAGAAGGGTATCCAGGCAAAAGATATTATGGTGGATGTGTTTATGTGGATCAGGCTGAAGATTTGACACGCCAGCGTGCTAAAGAACTATTTAAGGCAGAGCATGCCAATGTACAGCCTCATTCAGGTTCACAGGCTAATATGGCTGTTTATAATACCTTGTTGCAACCAGGGGATGTTGTGCTGGGGATGGATCTGGCTGCCGGTGGACATTTAACACATGGACATCCTTTGAACTTTTCAGGAACGCTTTATAAGTTTGTCGCATATAATGTAGATCCTGAAACAGAATTGATCGATTATGACGCGCTTGAAGAATTGGCAATTAAAACACAACCTAAGTTAATCGTGGCTGGGGCAAGTGCTTATCCTAGAATCATCGATTTTAAAAGGTTTAGTGAGATTGCCAAGAAAGTGAATGCTTATTTAATGGTGGATATGGCGCATATTGCAGGATTGGTGGCAACAGGTCTTCATCCAAGCCCAATTCCATATGCTGATTTTGTGACAACGACGACCCATAAGACTCTTCGAGGTCCGCGTGGAGGGATGGTTTTCTGCAAAGAAGAGTTTGCCAAAAAATTGGATTCAAAAGTATTTCCGGGAATGCAGGGAGGTCCTTTAGAACATGTGATCGCAGCTAAAGGTGTCTGTTTATATGAGGCAAGCCAACCTGAATTCAAATCATATATGGAACAGACTCTAAAAAATGTGCAGGTGATGTGCAAAGGATTTAAAGAAGCTGGTTTCCGTCTTGTTTCAGGTGGCAGTGATAATCACTTGTTACTGGTGGATGTATTAGGCAGTATTGGCATGACAGGAAAAGAAGCGGAAAGATTGTTAGATCTTGCTGGAATTACCTGCAACAAAAACACGATTCCATATGATACACAAAAACCATTTGTCACATCTGGAATTCGTTTAGGTGCGGCGGCTATGACTACAAGAGGATTTAAAGAAAAAGAATTTGAAAAAGTGACAGATCTTATGATACAAGTCTTAAAATCAAAAGATGAAGAGTTTGCTAAAAAGATAAGAGAAGAAGTATTAAAACTTACTCAGGATCATCCAGCGGAGGCAACATTTTGATCAAGATCATTGCCATTGGCAAGAACAAGGATAAAGCCCTGAAATTACAGGAAGCCGAATATTTAAAAAGATTGTCAGCTTTTTGTAAATGTGAAGTGATCGAAGTAAAAGACGAATCCAATGAACATGCTGAGCGCGAAAAAGAGATGCAGATCATAAAAGATAAAGAAGCTTCCAGAGTGCTGGAAAAAATTAAGGTCAATGATTTTGTTGTTTTATTAGATTTACATGGTGAAATGTTCACAAGTGAAAGCTTTGCACAAAAACTGGATTCTTTGATGAGCACGCAGTCAAACATCGTGTTTGTAATTGCGGGATCTTTAGGTCCTTCGACAAGTCTGGTACAAAGAGCTAATCTAAGATGGAAGCTATCGGATCTAACATTTACGCATCTAATGACTCGTGTTTTGATCTTGGAACAGATTTATCGAGCTTTTATGATCAATAATAATCGTAACTATCATAAATAACAGGCATTGCCTGTTTTTTAATATAAAAAAACTTCACAGTACTATGAAATAATGTTCTTGTGAAAAAGAGTTTGCGGCTATATAATATTTTTACTACAGTATTTAAAAACAACTAAGGGGAAAATATGAAGTTAGCTATTGTGTGTGATCATTTTGTATTTTTGAAAAAACTGTTACGAGTTATTGAGAAAGAGTATTCGATTGCCGATATAGATGTATATGAAGATTTAAATGGATATCAAAATTGTGGTCGTTATCATGATGCTTTATTGGCCGATATTGATACGATAGGTTTAAAAGGTCTAAAATGTATAAATTCACATCCACAGCCTTTTACGTATATCATTTATCTGGCAATGAACCGTAATTATATGGAAGATGCTTATGGTGTGAATGTTCTTGGATATGTATTAAAGAATCAAATTGAAGACAAGATCTATATAAAGTTACAAAAAATAAGGAATTTAATGCAGATACATAAGATTTATGAGTTAAAGAGCGAGCGCCAATTTGTGCGAGTTCCTGAATATAAGATGATGTATTGTTATTTGGAGGATGGATTTATGTATCTTGAATTAGATCAGGAAAAAGAATTCGACTTTCTTATCGTACTTTGATTGAACTTAAAAATATTCTATCTTCTCGATTTTGGCGTATCAATCGTAACTGTATCGTAAATAAAGATAAGATCATTGCGATCGATCATGCTAGACATGAAATAAAACTGATAAATGGTCATAGTTTTCATGTTTCGAGAAGAGAATGGGTTCAGTTTAAAAAATCAAATCATACAACTCTTGGCGAGCATTGATGGATGCTCGTTTTAATATTGATAAAATATACGAAGATAAGTGTTAAACTTTGATAAAATTGCTTGTGAAAAACTAGTCAATAAAAATGTGTAGTGTTATAATAAATGTGCGTAAAAAAACAATAGGAGGAATTTAAATGGCTAAAAGAACTGTAAAAGACCTTGATGTTGCCGGTAAAAAGGTCATTGTACGTTGCGATTTTAACGTACCTAGAAAAGACGGAGTAATTACAGATGACAACCGTATTGTTATGGCGTTGCCAACAATTAAATACTTGGTTGAAAATAAGGCGAAAGTTGTTCTTATGTCTCACCTTGGAAAAGTAAAGACAGAAGAAGACAAAGCTAAAAACAACTTGGAATGTGTAGCTGTACGTTTACAGGAATTACTGCCTGAAACAAAAGTTTCTTTCTGCCCTGTTACACGTGGGCCAGAATTGGAAGAAGCAGTTAACGCATTAAATGAAGGTGAAATCGTTTTAATGCAGAATACACGTTATGAAAAAGGTGAAAGCAAAAACGATCCTGAATTAGGTGCTTACTGGGCTAGCCTTGGTGAAGTATTCGTAGAAGATGCATTTGGTTCAGTACACCGTGCTCATGCTTCTACAGTTGGTATCCCAACAAATATCAAAGAAAACGGTCTTGGCTTCTTGGTAGAAAAAGAAGTAACAATGTTAGGAAAAGCTGTTGATGAACCAGCTCATCCATTTGTTGCAATCATCGGTGGTTCAAAAGTTTCCAGCAAGATCGATGTTATCGATAACTTGTTGAAGAAAGCTGATAAAGTTATCATTGGTGGTGGAATGGCTTATACATTCATGAAAGCTAAAGGCGGATCAATCGGTACATCATTGGTAGAAGATGACAAATTAGATCTTGCAAAAGAATACTTAGAAAAAGCTGGCGATAAATTAGTATTGCCTGTAGACAATGTTTGCGCAGATGCATTCAGCGAAGAAGCTAACACTCAGGTTTGCAAATCTGGTGAAATCCCTGAAGGATGGATGGGTCTAGATATCGGTCCTGCTTCTGTTGAATTGTTCAAAGAAACATTAGCTGGTGCTAAAACAGTTGTATGGAATGGCCCAATGGGTGTATTCGAAATGAAGAAATTCGCAAAAGGTACTGAATTGGTTTGCCAGGCTATTTCAGAACTTCCTGATGCAATCACTGTAATCGGTGGTGGTGATTCAGCTGCTGCTGCTAAACAATTAGGATATGCTGATAAGTTCTCTCACGTATCAACTGGAGGAGGAGCTTCATTAGAATATATGGAAGGTAAGACATTACCTGGTATCGCAATCATCAGCGAGAAATAAGGAGATAACGAATTATGAGAAAACCAATTATTGTTGGAAACTGGAAAATGAATAAAAACAACGCAGAAACAAAAGCTTTCTTTGAAGCTGTTGATGCAGTTGCTGCAAGCGAAAATGCTACTTATGGAATTGGATGTCCATTTACAGATTTAAGAACAGCTCAGGACAATGCTAAAAACTTGATCGTTGCTGCTGAAAACTGCCACTGGGAAGATTCAGGAGCATTCACGGGTGAAGTAAGCGTTCCTATGCTAGAAGAAATCGGAATTAAATACTGCATTATCGGTCATTCTGAACGTCGTCAGATGTTTGGTGATACTGATGAAACAGTTAACAAAAAAGCTAAACGCCTATTAAAGGCTGGTATCACACCAATTCTTTGTATCGGTGAAACAGAAGCTCAGTACGATGCAGGTGAAACAGAAAAAGTTATCCGTGATCAGTTAACTGGATCATTGGCAGACCTTTGCGCTAAATGCGTAGGAAGCATGGTTATTGCTTATGAACCAATCTGGGCTATTGGTACTGGTAAATCAGCTACAAAAGAAGATGCTCAGAAATGCTGTGCTATCGTTCGTGATCAGGTAAAAGTTATGTATGGTGAAGAAGCTGCTGAAAACGTACGTGTTCAGTATGGTGGAAGTGTTAAACCAGAAAATATCGTTGAATACATGGCTTGCCCAGATATCGATGGTGCATTGATCGGCGGAGCTAGTTTAAAGGAAGCAAGCTTTATCGATATTATTGAAAAAACTAAATAGTTTTTAAAAGGATTTTCCTAAAAAGTACAAACAATCTTTCTTTTAAAGGTTGAATGTACTTTTTTTTTGTGTTAAAGTATTTTTGAATCATCGGATATAAATAGGGGGAATAGCTATGAATTATGTTGAAAACAATGGTAAAAAAGTAGCAGCCGTACTTTGTGTAGCATCTTGTTTCCCAGTTGTTGCAACTGTATATGCAATGGAAACAGAACCAGGATGGCATGGCGATAAGTATATTAAAGAAGACGCTACCGTAGCAAAAGGTTGGGAAGAAATCGAAGGAAAGAGTTATTATTTCTCTGAAGATGACGGAACAATTGAAAAAGAAACTACACAGAAAGCGGTAGTTGCTAGTGTTTCTTCTAACATTTCGGGGGATGTTCAGGAAACAGTAGCTAATGTTGCAAAAGAAGCCGTTGTAAAAGAAGTACAGAAACAAGAAGAAGAGAAGAATACACAGGAAGTTGTTGAAACTCCAGTGGATAATACTACAGAAACACAGACTCCTGCTGAAGAAGTTCCAGCAGAGCCTACAACACCAGTTGAGGAAGTTCCAGCAGAAGAACCGACAACACCAGTTGAACCAGAAACTCCTGCAGAACCATCAACTCCAGTAGAAGAACCTAGTACGCCGGAAACTCCAGCTGAACCAACTACACCAGTTGAACCTGAGACTCCAAGTACTCCAGAAACTCCTACTACACCAGTTGAACCAACTGTTCCAGAAACACCAACGGAACCAACTACACCAACAAATCCTTATGCCGATTTAAATGCACGTATTGCTGCTGCAGCGCAGACGTTAGTAGGGGTTACAGATGGACAATGGTGTACACAGGTTGTTCAACAGGCTCTTGCATTAGCTGGTGTATCAGATGCCTACCAGTTATGGCCAGATGAATATGCTGGTATGTATGGATATTATACAAATGATCCTCAGCCAGGTAACTTGATTTACTATAATAACGGAGGACGTGGTGTCGATCATATCGCTATCTATATTGGAAACGGTTTAGCCGTGCATGGAAACTACAATGGACGTACAGTAATTGAGTCTGTATACATTCCAGGTGGTGCTCCACAGTTTATCCAAGTATGTCGTTAAGCTTGACTTTATAGTCAGGCTTTTTTTAAAGGAGAGAAGTTATGAATCAAGCATATGAAAATATCATAGAAAGAAGAAGTTGTAAATCCTACAAGGAACAAAGAGTTCCCAAAGACGTATTAGAAAAAATCGTAGCGGCAGGACAAATGGCGCCGAGTGGTATGAATCGTCAGGCATATGCTTTTGTCGTTGTTCAAGATAAGAAAATGATGAATACGATCTCTAAATTAAATGCATCTATTATGCAGGCGGATACAGATCCTTTTTATCATGCGGATTGTGTGATTATTGTATTCGGGAAAAAAGATGTGCGTACACATGTTTACGATGGTTCTTTGGCTATGGAGAATTTGATGCTGGCAGCCAATTCTTTGGGAGTGTCCAGTTGTTGGATTCATCGTGCTAAAGAAGTGTTTGAAACCGAAGAGGGAAAAGAGTTGTTGAAAAAATGGGGCTTGGAAGAATATGAGGGAATTGGTAATTGTATTCTAGGCTATTCTGATGGTGAAATAGCACCAAGAAAACCACGTACATCTAAAGTCGTTTGGGAGTAAAGATATGCGTATAGGGCAGGCAGTGGATATCCACCAGCTATGTAATGGAAGAGATTTAATACTAGGTGGAGTTAAGATCAAACACGAAAAAGGTTTGTTGGGGCATTCCGATGCGGATGTTTTAACCCATGCGATCATGGAAAGTGTCCTAGGTGCTTTAGCTTTAGGTGATCTGGGAAAACATTTTCCAGATACAGATCCAAAGTATAAAGGTGTTTCAAGCATGATATTGTTGGAACATGTATATCACTTAATGGATGAAAAGGGCTATAAGATTGGTAATATTGATTCAACTATATTGGCTGAAAGGCCTAAGATGGCACCTCATATTCAAAAAATGCGGGAAAATATCGCATCGATTCTGCATTGTAATGTAGATAAGATATCAATTAAGGCAACTCGTGGAGAAAAACTTGGCTTTGTAGGAAATGAAGAAGGAATTCTCTCTATGGCTGTTTGCCTATTGGAGGAAAAATAATGCGAGTTGTTTTACAAAGAGTACGTCATGCATCTTGTACAATTGATGGAACTGTTACAGGAAAGATCGAAGATGGTTATTTAGCATTGGTTGGCTTTTGTCAGGAAGATACATCTGAAATTGTGGATAAGATGGTCCAAAAGATCGTCAAGCTTCGTGTTTTCTCGGATGAACAAGGAAAGATGAACTTATCTCTAAAAGATATTTCTGGTTCTGTTTTATCAATTAGTCAATTTACTTTATATGCAAATGCGAAGAAAGGAAATCGCCCAAGCTTTATTGATGCAGCAAAACCAGATGTTGCGATACCTTTATATGATTATTTTAATCAAGAGCTAAAAAAAGAAGTACATGTTGAAACGGGTGTTTTTGGTGCAGATATGAAAATTGAATTGTTAAATGATGGACCGGTTACGATCGTTTTGGATAGTAAGGAGTTATTTGGATGATTATTTATGGTAATGAACTTGCAGCTTCTTTTAAAGAGAAGATGAAAGCAGAAATCGAAATATTAAAAAAGGAAAATAAACGACTTCCTTTGCTGGCGGTAATTTTAGTAGGAAACAACCCGGCAAGCCAGTCTTATGTGCGTTCCAAAGAAAAAGCTTGTCTATCCATTGGAATGGAAAACAAGACGATCGTGCTGACAGAAGATATTTCACAGCAGGAATTAGAGAATGTCGTGCAGCAGCAAAATGAAGATGATACGGTAGATGGTATCCTTGTTCAGCTTCCTTTGCCAAAACATTTAAATGAGCAGGCTGTTATTGATAAGATCAGTCCTTTAAAAGATGTGGATGGTTTACATCCGGTAAATGCAGGTGCTTTATTGACAAATCGAAGTGGTTTTATTCCATGTACGCCTAAAGGAGTAATGGCGATGTTAGAAAGCATTGGTTTAGATGATCTTTCTGGTATGAATGCTGTTGTATTAGGACGAAGCAACCTTGTAGGAAAACCGCTGGCTTTGTTATTGCAAAATAAAAATGCAACGGTGACAATAGTGCATTCAAAGACAAAAGATATTAAAACCATCACATCGAAAGCGGACATACTAGTTGCAGCTATTGGACAGCCAAAAATGGTCAAATCTGATTGGGTCAAGGACGGAGCCGTTGTAATCGATGTTGGAATCAATCGAATGGAGAATGGAAAACTTTGTGGAGATGTTGACTTTGATGACGTTTGTGATAAAGTGAAAGCTATCTCGCCTGTTCCTAAAGGAGTAGGTCCAATGACTGTATGTATGTTGTTAGAAAATACATTGGAGTCATATCACAATAAAGAAAGGAAAACTGGATGAACGAAAAAGAATATGGTCTAAATGACATCGTTGAGATGAAAAAAGAACATCCTTGCCATAAATCAAAACAATGGAAGATCATTCGTATGGGTGCGGATATTCGAATCAAATGTTTAGGTTGTGGAGCAAGTGTTTTGATGCCTAGGCAAAAGTTTGAAAAGAAGCTGAAAAAAGTAGTCGTTCATGAAGAAGTGAAAGGAAGTTAGAAATATGCCATTAACTGCTGGAATCGTAGGTCTTCCTAACGTTGGGAAATCTACTCTGTTTAACGCTATTACAAAAAGTCAGGTAGAAGCCGCAAATTATCCCTTTGCGACAATTCAACCCAATGTAGGTGTCGTAGAAGTGCCGGATGCAAGGATCGATCGTCTTGTTGAGATCTTTCATCCTAAAAAAACGATTTATACTACATTTGAATTTACAGATATTGCCGGTCTTGTAAAAGGTGCCAGCAAAGGAGAAGGATTGGGGAATCAGTTCTTATCAAATATTCGATTAACAGATGCGATCTGTCATGTGGTTCGTTGTTTTGATGATGCGAATATCACTCATGTTGAAAACAGTGTGGATCCTGTTCGTGATGCGGAAATCATCAATCTTGAATTGAATTTAGCGGACTTACAGACAGTTGAAAATCGTATTGGAAAGATTGAAAAGAAATCGAAAACAACGAAAGATAAAGATGCAGTTGCCGAGATGGCTTTATTGAATCGTTTAAAACCGTTGTTGGAAGAAGGTAAACCAGCACGTGTATTAGAAGTAGATGAAGATGAAGCTATCATTTTGAAAGGGTATAATTTGTTGACAGCAAAACCGATGATCTATGTTGCCAATTTGGATGAAGAAGGTGTCATGGATCCATCAGCCAATGCGTATTATAACCAGTTGGTAGAATATGCAAGTTCACAGAATAATGAAGTTGTTGCGTTATGTGCCAAAATGGAAGAAGAATTATCGGAATTGGATAAAGAGGAAAAGACCGCATTCTTAAATGAACTTGGTGTGGATTCAAGTGGTCTTGATCTATTGATCCAAAAAGCCTATTCTGTATTAAATCTTTGTACATTCTTAACGGCTGGAGAAGATGAATGTCGTGCCTGGACATTTAAAAAAGGCATGAAAGCTCCAGATTGTGCGGGAGTTATTCATACCGATTTCAAAAAAGGATTCATTCGTGCAGAAGTATACCGATTTGAAGATATTGATGAATTAGAAAGTGAACATGCCATCAAAGAAGCCGGTAGACTTCGTTTAGAAGGAAAGGATTATGTCGTGCAGGATGGCGATGTAATGCACTTCAGATTTAACGTATAGTATGCTTAGATTTGATATAACTTCGATCCTTGTTCGTATCGTTGCGGTTGTCCTGGCTATGTCAGTGCATGAAATGGCACATGCTCTTGTATCATATTGGATGGGTGATCCAACAGCGAAGTTAGAAGGACGTTTAAGTTTAAATCCTTTTAGGCATATTGACTGGTTAGGGGTGCTTTGTTTGATGTTTTTCGGGTTTGGTTGGGCCAAACCGGTACCTATTGATTCAAGATATTATAAAGATCAAAAAACGGGAATTATTTGGACAAGCTTTGCCGGCCCTTTGGCAAACTTTATCTTAGCTTTTTTGGTTTTGGTTATCTATATGCTGCTGGTAAAATTTGCTCCTGGTTTTTTATTAGGAACTACAATAGGTGATTTTGTTGCCTCATGTTTAATTGGTACATCAAGTATCTCTATTGCGTTTGGGATCTTTAACTTGATTCCAATACCACCGCTGGATGGTTCAAAGATCTTGTTCTCCTTTTTGCCAGATGATCAATATTATCGTTTTATCCAGGGATCACAGATCTTCTATTTCATTTTTATCGCAGTCTTATTCTCGGGAATTTTGGATGTTCCTTTGTATATGTTTAGAAACAGTATCTTTGAAGTATTCTGGAATGTCGCTTCTGCGATAGTTCCACTATAATTTATTCATAAAAAAGCGCTTCGTCTGGAGCGCTTTTATACTTTATCCGGGACAACAACAGCCAAACCGCCAAGAGCACTTTCTTTAAGCTCGATTGGAAGTTTTTTACCGGTTAGATTCATTGTTTTAACGACCATGTCAAAGCTGACACGGTTTTTCTTTACGTTTCGGATGTATTTAGCAAGTCTTGCAGCATCAATACATCTTGTTGCGGCAACGGCATTTCTTTCGATACATGGAATCATGACATATCCGCCAACTGGATCACAGGTTAGACCTAGATGATGTTCTAAACCAATTTCAGCAGCACATTCGATCTGCTCATTAGCTTGCATCTGACAATAGGCAACCATGGCACTTCCCATAGCGCAGGCAGCACCGACTTCAGCCTGGCATCCTGCCTTGGCTCCAGAGATCGTAGCATTTGTCTGGATTAGATTACCGATTAATCCAGCAACTTTAAGGCCTTGGATCAAAGTGACTTTTGGATAATGAAGATCGTGATAAAAGTGGTAGACAAGACTTGGAAGCACACCACAGCTTCCCATCGTAGGAGCGGTTACGACCATTCCTCCGCTGGCGTTTTGTTCACTGGCTGCATAGGCATAGCTGCAAACTAACAGATTGTTTTTATCTGTAATATCTTCACAGCTGTTAGCTGATTGAAATAAGGCGTGTGCTACACGGTCTAATTTCAGGCTTCCTGGTAGGACACCGGTTTTGTTTAATCCTGTTTTTACGCATTTTAACATTGCCTTGAAGATGTTTTTCATATAGGCATCAAATTCTGGCCCTTCAAAGATATCGATGTATTGATCTAGACGAAGATGTCTTTGTTTACAATAGTTTTGGATATCATCCATCGTGGAATGAGGATATACATCGTCAACTTCATCATTTTTTTGCCCATCAATTTCGATTTTTCCTCCACCGACAGATACAAACTGATGTTTACCTAAAGATTGATTTTCCTTGAATGCTTCAATGGTCATCGTATTTGGATGTTTACATGTGTCTTTGAGATTGAATTCGATATTTGTTTCTTTTGGGTTTAATGTCTTTTTGATGATCATATCGGTTAAATGACCTTTTCCAGTCAAAGCTAATGAACCATATAAGATAACATCGAAACGATCTGCTTCTGGATATTTTACCAGCATATAAGAAGATGCCTTCATTGGACCAAAGGTATGGGAGCTGCTTGGCCCTGGCCCGATCTTGTATATATTTTTGATACTTTGCATAGTAATATTGACCCCTTTTTCTACACCGACATTATATACGATAATGTAATGAAATGCTTATGAAAAATTTTTACATTTTATCTGTAAATTTTCAAAAAATCTTCGAAAATCCTTGCAAAGAAAACAAACAAAGAGTATGATATACACATATTACGGAGGGATGAAATATGAAAGGAAACTTTTGGAAAGTCTTAGCGTCTGGTACGATCGCAGCCAGTATGCTAGTAGGATGCAGCTCTGGTGGTGCAGCCAATGAAGCGGTCACATTATCTGAGGGAGATACAGTAAAAATTGGCCTTAACTATGAGTTGAGTGGAAATGTAGCAACTTATGGTCAGGCTATGAATAAAGCTACAGAATTAGCAATTAAACAATATAACGAAAGCGAAGATGCAAAATACAAAGCTGAAGCTGTATCAATGGACAATAAGAGTGATTCAGGAGAAGCTTACTCTATTGCGACAAAATTGATGACAGAAGATCAAGTTGTTATGCAGCTAGGTCCAGCTACATCTGGTGATTCTATCGCAACATATCCAGCAGCTGACGAAAATCAGACACCAGTATTGAGTCCAGCTGTTACACAAAATGGCGGTATGTTAAAAGAAGATGGTTCCGCTTATGAATATGCTTGGCGTGTATGTTTTGAAGACAGTGCACAGGCTAGTGCGATGGCTGTATTTGCCCGTGAAAATTTAGGTAAGACAAAAGCGGTTGTTTATTCAGATGCAACTAGTGATTACGCAAAAGGTCTTGCGGAAGACTTTGTAAGTAAATTTGAAGCATTAGGCGGTGAAGTCGTTGCTCAGGAAAGTTATTCTTCAGGAGATACAGATTTCAATGCAGCATTATCAAAAATTAGTGAAGAAGATTTTGATGTACTTTATGTTCCAGGATACTATAGTGAATCTGGTTTGATCATCAAACAGGCTAGAGATGCTGGTATTTCACAGACAATCTTAGGACCAGATGGAATGGATTCACCTAAACTTGCAGAACTTGCAGGTGAAGAAAACTTGAATGATGTATATTTCACAACAGCTTATACAACGGTTGATGCTTCTGAAGAATTAACTTCATTTATCGAAGCTTACAAGGCTGAATATAATGAAGAACCAGATATGTTCTCAGTACTTGCTTATGATGCAACAAACTTAGGTTTGCAGGCATTGGAAAAGGCTGGAAAAACAGGTGAAGCCTTCAATGAAGCGATCAAAAATATTGAATTTACTGGTTTGACAGGTAGCTTTACATTTGATGAAGAACACACACCTTTGAAGAAAGTTCTTGTTGTTGAACTTCAGAATGGTGAACAGGTTAACCCTGTAGAAGTTGATCCAAACGCTGAATAAGGTATATGGAACAATGATGTGGAGAAAGCAAACTTTCTCCACTTTTTTAGCTAAGGAAGGAGAATGACTATGATTCAGTTTCTACAGCAGATGATCAATGGATTATCGCTAGGAAGCATCTATGCCTTGATCGCATTAGGGTATACGATGGTATATGGAATTATTAAATTGATCAACTTTGCGCATGGTGATATCTACATGTTAGGTGCTTTTACGGCTTTTTATGCAACAACGTTTTTCCATTTAAACTTCTTTGTTGCTTTGATCATCGCAATGTTATTGTGTGGTGTGTTAGGCGTTTTAATTGAGCGTATTGCCTACAAGCCTTTACGTCATGCGACAAGGATCACGGCTTTGATCACAGCCATGGGTGTTTCTTATGTATTAGAGTATACAATGCAGTATTTTGCTGGAAGTGATGTTAAAACCTTTCCAACAGATTTGTTAGAGAATACCGCATTTTCGTTGGGTGGTGTTCGTATTACGATGATGCAGATCTATATCTTTGTGATTACGATCATTTTGATGGTGTTATTGACTTATATCGTAAATAAGACAAAGATGGGACGTGCAATGCGTGCTGTTAGTGTAGATGAGGATGCAGCTAAATTGATGGGTATCAATGTCGATACAACGATTTCTTTTACATTCTTTTTAGGATCCTGCCTAGCTGGTGTTGCAGGTGTATTGGTTGGTGTTTATTACAATTCAATTAACCCATTGATGGGAATGACACCAGGTCTAAAAGCCTTTATCGCAGCTGTATTTGGCGGTATTGGAAACATTCCTGGTGCCATGATTGGTGGATTATTTATCGGTATTGCCGAAACACTGGTTACAGCATATGGAAGTTCATTATATAAAGATGCGATCGTATATGTAATCTTGATTTTAGTTTTGATCTTAAAGCCGGATGGACTTTTAGGAAAAAACGTGAAAGAGAAGGTGTAAGATATGCGAAAAGAATATTTATCAAAAGAAAATATTGCATGGCTGCTTTTGGCGGTTGGTGCTTTTGTGCTTTGTTCTTTGTTGATGAATTTGGGTATCATCAATTCTTATTATCAGATTACCCTTTATAATATTTGTATCAATATTATTCTAGCTGTATCTTTGAATTTGGTTATTGGAATTTGTGGACAATTCTCATTGGGACATGCCGGTTTTATGTGCATTGGAGCATATGCTGCTGGTATTATTACTAAGATGATGCCTAATTTTGGGGGATTCATGATTGGTATCTTGGTTGGATTTGCGATTTCTGCACTTGTTGCGTTGATTGTTTCCGTTCCTACTTTAAGACTTCGTGGTGACTATCTTGCAATCGCAACACTAGGGTTTGCGGAAATTATTCGTATCTTGGTGCAGAATATGAAGATTACCAATGGAGCAGCAGGATTGAATGGAATTCCTCAGTTAACAAGCTGGCCATTGTTGATGATTGGTGTCGTAATTTCAATTATGATCGTTTGTAATTTTACGCATAGTGCTCCAGGTCGTGCGTGTATTTCAATTCGTGAAGATGAGATTGCCAGTGAAGCTATGGGAATCAACACGACAAAATATAAAGTAATCGCTTTTGTAATTGGTGCTTTATTAGCCAGCTTGGCAGGCGCTTTATATGCATGTAATTTCTATGTAATCAAACCTAACCAGTTTACATTCAATAAATCGATTGATATTCTAGTTATGGTAGTATTTGGTGGTATGGGTTCTATGACTTCAAGTGTCATTGCGGCCATTGTAATTGGTATCATCAATATGGTCCTTGCGAACTTCTCTGAAATCCGTATGATCATCTACGGTCTTGCCTTAGTTGCAATCATGATCTTTAAGCCAACAGGACTTTTGGGACAGCGTGAGTTGTCTTTCAAAAAGCTCTTTGCATCTAGAAAGGGGGATAAATAATGGAACCAATTCTAGAAGTGAAGAATTTGACAAAAAACTTTGGTGGTCTTTGTGCTGTTTCTAATGTGTCCATGACTATTAATCAAGGGGAATTGATTGGATTGATTGGGCCAAACGGTGCAGGAAAAACGACATTGTTTAACCTTTTAACAGGTGTATATGAACCAAGCAGTGGTTTGATCGAATTAAATGAAGATGGACAGAAAATCCAGCTTGGTGGTTTAAAACCATATAAGATCACAAGCTATGGGATTTCTCGTACATTCCAGAACATTCGTTTGTTCAAGGCAATGACGGTATTAGAAAACGTTAAAGTTGCGATGCACAAAAATGTTCGATATGGAACAATTGCGGCAATCTTAAGACTTCCTTCTTATTACTCAGAAGAAAAATGGGTCGAAGAAAAAGCCTGTGAATTGTTAAAGGAAGTTGGCTTGTATTCAAAACGCAATGAGATGGCAACCAATTTACCTTATGGTGAACAAAGGCGACTTGAAATTGCCCGTGCTCTGGCAATTCATCCAAAAATCTTATTCTTGGATGAGCCGGCTGCTGGTATGAACCCACAGGAAACAGCCGATTTAACAAAGCTAATTCATCATATTCGTGAAAAATATAAATTAACTGTTATCTTGATTGAACACGATATGTCTTTGGTCATGAACATTTGTGAAAGAATTTATGTACTTGATTATGGAAAGATGATCGCCAATGGATCTCCAGAAGAAATCAAGAACAATGAATTTGTAATCAAGGCGTACTTAGGGGAGGAAATTTAATTATGTCAATGTTATCAGTTAAAGATCTCCATGTACACTATGGTGTGATCGAAGCTTTAAAAGGTGTCAGCATTGATGTCAACGAAGGAGAAATTGTTTCATTAATTGGGGCAAATGGTGCCGGAAAGACAACGATGTTGCAGGCGATCAGTGGAATCGTCAAGAAAAGCTCCGGAGATGTTGAATTCCTAGGTCAATCTATCTATAAAACCAATCCTAAAAATATTGTAGCAGCTGGTTTGACTCAAGTTCCTGAAGGAAGGCGAATCTTTACTGGATTAAGTGTTTATGAAAATTTAATGATGGGTGCTTTTCTAAGAAAAGATAAAAAAGGCATCGAAGAAGATCTAAAAAAAGTGTATAAGCAGTTCCCTATTTTAGAACAGCGTATCAATCAGGATGCTTCAACTTTATCTGGTGGTGAACAGCAGATGTTAGCCATGGGAAGGGCTTTAATGGCCAAGCCAAAGTTAATGTTACTGGATGAACCAAGTATGGGTTTAGCCCCAATTCTAGTAAAAGAAATTTTTTCAATTATTAAAGAAATCAATGCTCAGGGAACAACGGTTTTACTGGTTGAACAAAATGCGAAGATGGCTTTATCGATTGCCCATCGTGCGTATGTTCTTGAAACAGGAAAAATCGTATTAAGCGGTACCGGTGAAGAATTGATCAATTCACCAGAGATTCAAAAAGCCTATTTAGGAGGATAAGATAATGTTTAAAGTTAAAGATTTTATGACCAAAGATGTCATTTGTACAGAAAAGGATACAACGATTTCAGAAATTATTGATTTAATGAATCAAAATAAGATTCATCGTGTTCCAGTTACAGAAAATGGCAAGCTTGTAGGATTGATCACAGAAGGGATGATCTCAAACTCAGGAACTAGTCAGGCAACAAGCCTTAGCATTTATGAATTAAATTATCTTTTATCTAAAACAACAGTGGAAACAGTCATGATCAAAAATGTGGTATCGGTTGATCAAGATGAATTAATGGAATATGCAACATCTAAAATGTTGAAAAGTGATATCGGATGTTTGCCAGTTGTGGATCAGACAGGGGATGTTGTAGGAATTCTTACTCAAAACGATGTGTTTAGTTGTTTCTTGAATGTCTTGGGCTGGGATGAAGTTGGTGCACGTATTACTGTTTCTGTCAAAGATGAAGTAGGAGCGATTGGTAAACTTTCCGCAATTTTCGTGGAAAAAGGTATCAATATTTCCCATATCGGTGTTTATTCTTTTGAAAACGGAGTGGCAAATCTAGTGATTCGCTGTGATACTCTGGATCCAAAAGAAATTTGTGAAGCTTTAGAAGAACACGGATATAAAGTATTGGAATATTTTGTACATAAATAGTGCTGTCATCATGACAGCATTTTTTTATGGTCGATTCATATATTCTTAAATAAAAGTCTTATATAATTAAAGCGAAAGATAGGATTGTAATCTTTTTGTAATTTTTAATGCATACAATGTAGATGGAAAGAAGGGATATCATGAAACCTATCGTAACATTAACTGAAGTAAATAAGACGTATCATGGTCTTAGTACGCCAACAAAAGCACTGCAGAATTGCTCTTTGAAAATTATGCCATCTACTTTTAGTTGTATCATTGGAAAGAGCGGTTGTGGAAAGTCAACCTTATTGAATGCGATTGGAGGATTGATTTCGGTAGATTCTGGATCCATTCTTGTCAAAGATCATGAATTGACCAAACTTGATCAAAGAGAACTTTCTCGTTTTCGAAGAGAACATATTGGTTTTATTTTTCAATTCTTTAATCTTTTACAGGAACAGACCGTTATGGAAAATCTGATGTTGCCATTTGATTTAAATGGTGAAAGAGTGGATCAAGCATTTGTCAATGAAGTGATCCAGTATCTTGATCTAAATAAATTGGTGGATAAATTTCCTTTTGAATTATCTGGTGGAGAGCAGCAAAGAGTATCGATCGCAAGAGCTGTGATTCGTAAACCGGATATTATCCTGGCAGATGAGCCAACCGGCAATCTAGATAGAGAAAACACGAAGCAGGTTATGAATCTGTTAAAGGAATGCCAGGCCATGTATTCACAAACGATTATCATGGTTACTCATGATATCGATCTAGCAAAAAGAGCCGATGCCTTGATCTATATGGAAGATGGGCAGGTGAAGCGATATGAAACATCATAAGTTTGCATACTATGCCAAAAATAGAAAGCTGTTTATACGTTTTAGTGTTGTGTTGTTTTCGTCTTTGATGTTGATCCTTTTTTCGTTGTTCATGCAGATAAGGGTGTTTGAAACCAAAAAAGAACATAATGAAGATCTCTATGGTTCCTGGTATGCATCTGTTTATGATGTGACAAAAGAAAATGAGAATATGTTGTATGATCATCAGATGTTAGATACGATTGGTAAGATGAGCGTCTATGGCCAGGTTCAATATAATGATGAATATGCGGGAAATATCGGTATTGTTGATGATTCCTTTTACGAGATTTCCAATATTTCATTAAAAACGGGGAAACTTCCTTCAAGTCCTGAAGAGATTGCCATCGAAGCTTACATACTGGATGGTCTGGGAATTGATTATACATTGGATCAAAAGATTTCTTTATCGATCCAGTCTAGAGATCAGATCTTTAAAAAAGAATACAGACTTTGCGGTATCCTGGATAATTATTCGGCAACCTGGATCAATCAAGGTTCTTTGGTTAATTTCTTTATACAGGAAGATGATTCTTTTTTCGTTCAACAAACAAATTTGTTCATCTTGCCGCTTCAAGATTATTTTGATGTAATGGATGAAATTATCCTAAAAAATGGAAATCGTTTTGTGTATAACGATATGGTTGAATTTGTCTATGATCCTTTTTCCAGACAAAATCTTCCTTATACGATACTGGCGTGCTTTGCAATCATCTATACTTTACTTTTGATAACATACACTTTTTATAATTGGACCAATCAACACACCAAGGAAATTCAAATGTTGAAATCTTTAGGAGCCAGCTCATTTATGTTGTGTAAGGATTTCTTAAAACTTTTATCAAAGGCATTGATCCTGCCTATAATGATATTTGGAATCTGCTGTATCTTGTTTTCGATTTATCCAATTACGATCGTTGTTTCTTTATCGATTTATTTGGCAGCACTGATACTTGTCATTATCTTTTGTTTTCTTCAAATCCGAAAAGTTCCTTTAAATATCAATTCGTTTTCAGATCAGGAAATGGTCGTAAAACAAGCAATTCGAGCGAAATATAAGAAACAAACACCATTTAGGATTATGCTTCGTTCATTGCGATTTCATTGGAAACAGGAATTGATCCAGATGATGATTTCGATCGTTTTGTTGGTGTTTTTATATCAAGGGCTAGCAAGTCAGATACATAATCAATATATTGCCGATACATGGGATGAAACAAGTGATATAGATCTTGAATCTTCACGTAGTCTTGTGTATATGACACAGGAATCTGAAGATGTTTATCAGGTAAGACATGAAAAATACGATTCGATCGATAAAGAAATCGTTCAGAAGCTGACCGCAAACCAGAACTTGACGAAATATGAAACGTATTATTATGACAATACAAGCTATATAACATGGAATGGCATGAAAGATTCGGATATATGGGATTCTGGACTGGATCAATTTATCGTTGATCTAGACTGGAATTTAAATAAACAGATTTTCCCGGATATGGTATATGTCCCGGTTGATTCACTGGAAGATTTTCTAGAAGAAAACCTGTCTGAAGGAACTTTTGATAAAGAAGCGTATTTAAAAGGAGAGGCAGTCTACATCTATCTACCGGAATATACTTTTTATATAGATGAATTAGGATCCCAGTTAAGTGCCAACCCTGAGTTTTTCTATGATGCAGATAAGATCTATCAAGAGGATACGATCCATGTAGGAGATACGATCACAATTCATTCCTATGATAAAGAAGATAAAAAGGTAAAAATAGGGGGAATCATTCGAGAATACAAACCATCCAACAGTTTCCAATATGATTTACATACTCCTTATCGTATTTATGCAACGAATATTGTATTTGGCTTGGATGATCCAGTTAGTCATATTGAGCTTTATTATGATAAAGAAGCGGATACCCTTCCAATCGAAACGGATATATCCAAAATTGCCAGTGAGAATAACATGATGTTTTCCAATAATGTTTTTATCAAACAAGAAAATTATCAAATAGCGCATGATGAACTGATTTTGAACTGCATGCTCTCATTCATTGTTTTATGCGTGATGGTCTTTACGCAATATCATTTTAAAAAGCAGCAGATAAAAGAAAAACTGGAAAAACAAAGAGTATTTTTCCAGCTGGGTGTCGATTCGAATGTATTTATGAAGATGCAGGTCGTAGAAATGATCTTAAAACTAATCCTGATCTTTGTAAGTGCATTAATGTTATTTGGATTGATCCAATATATTGGTTATTTACAAGATGCCAATCCGATGTTGACATATGCCTCCAGATTTTCCAAACAGCAATGGTCATGGATGGAATATGGTTTGATCAATTTTGTGTTTGGGTTCTTGTTTGTGATAAATAATCTGTTTTGTAAAAATATTGATTAAAGTTGGTTTAGATCCATTTGATTGGGGTTTCTCCATAACTTTCTAAGTATTCGTTGGCCAATCTAAAGTGGTTACAACCAAAGAATCCTCTTGAAGCGCTTAATGGAGATGGATGGGCACATGTTAGTACAAGATGTTTTGGGTTGTCTAGAAACTTTTTAGCATTGATCGCGCTGTTTCCCCATAGCATGAAGACTACAGGTCCATCTTTTTTATTGATCCATCGCAAAGCTTCGTTTGTAAAGTTTTGCCATCCCATCTTACTATGAGAAAAAGCTTTATGAGCTTCAACGGTCAATACTGTATTCATCAATAGCACGCCTTGTTTTGCCCAGTCGGTAAGATCGCCACTTCTATGAACCGGTACATGATATTCGTTTTCTAATTCTTTATAAATATTTTTTAATGATGGTGGTAAAGGAAAATCGGATGGCACAGAGAAGGCATATCCTTGTGCCTGTCCAACATTGTGATAGGGATCTTGTCCTAAAATGACAACTTTTGTATCTTTTAGAGAAGTCGTCTTAAATGCCGCAAAGATGTTTTCTTTTGCCGGAAAGATTTGTTTTGTCTTATATTCACGAGCTAAGAAATATCGAAGGTTCAATAGATATTCTTTTTGGATCTCCTGATCAAATAGAGCGTCCCAATCGTTATTCATGATCATAATTATTCCTCATTTCTGTTTGACTAATGATATAATACCACTATGAATGTACAAGATAAAATTAAAAAAATGGAAAACAAAAAAGGGAAGAATCACGATTTGGTTCTTTTTAGAAAATGGCTGGATGAATATCTACCGGAACACAAAAGCTTAAAAAAGATTCAAGTTGCAGGGACAAATGGGAAAGGAAGCACTTGTAAGTGGCTTTCTATGTTTTTACAAAGCGAAGACTATAAAACGGGTATGTTTACTTCACCTCATTTAGTGTCTCATATGGAGAGGATACAAATTGATTCAAAGGATATCTCATTAGAGGATTGGGGAAGGATTTATGATATTTGGGATGCATTTTTTGAAGAAAAACAGTTAACGATGTTTGAAATTGATCTTTGGATGGCTTTAGTATACTTTATTGAACAAAATGTAGATGTTGCCATCATAGAAGTTGGGCTTGGTGGAAGGCTTGATGCGACAACTTCACTAGACTATATGGCCACTTTGATTACGAATGTAGGTTTAGATCATCAAGAGTTTTTAGGGGATACCTTAGAACAAATTGCTTATGAAAAATCCGGCATTTTTAAACCGAATGCGATCGCATTAACGACAGAGAAGGATCCTGCCTGTCAAAAAGTAATGGAACTGGTTGCCGATTATTTAAATGTCATGTTAGGATTTGTGTCTTTGTCTGATATCTCCAAGACAAAAGATGGATATAAGATCGTATACAACGGTGTTGATTATTTTGCGAAGATCCCAGAATATCAAATTGACAATATGATTTTAGCCTTGGAAACTTTATTTGTGCTAGGTTACTCCATTAGCAGCAAGCATATTCAGGAAGTGCTGGATAATTTTAACTGGTTAGGACGATTTAGTGTGCTAAGAGAGGATCCATATGTTTTAGTGGATGGAGCGCACAATGTTCCAGGTATCAAAGCTTTGGTAAATGAACTTCAATCATTTGATGGGACGATTTATTTTTCTGTATTAAAAGAAAAAGAT
This sequence comes from Faecalitalea cylindroides ATCC 27803, assembly GCF_000469305.1. Classification (GTDB taxonomy): domain Bacteria; phylum Bacillota_I; class Bacilli_A; order Erysipelotrichales; family Erysipelotrichaceae; genus Faecalitalea; species Faecalitalea cylindroides. The sequence continues at coordinate 22,332 of NZ_KI271042.1, read as the reverse complement.
GCATCGGATATGATCGAAGAATTAAAAAAGCTTACAAAAGATATCGTATTGGTTCGTTTCGATACAGATCGACTTTATCCATTAGAGCATCTTGGATTGCCTATTATTGAATTTGATGAACTGGAAACAATAATAAAAAACACAAAAGAAAATATTCTTTTGTGTGGATCTCTTTATTTTGTAGGAGATGTCTTAAAAATTAAGCTTTAAGTCTAGGCTTTAGCTGCGTACAAGTTTTCATTGTTAGGTATAGAACGACTACTTGAATTGGCAGACAGATAAGATTTTTTACAATCTTTGGTGAAACAATTGCCCAGAATGGAGTTCCCCAAAGCATTGAAGTAAAGAGTGAGTTTAAGAATAAACTAACGATGATGTCATAGCTAAGTCGTGCCAATATTACTCGCTTTAAAGAAACTTTGTCTTGTCCATAAAAGAAGAAAGAGAAAATAGCTGCCGTAGCAAAAGTGCTGATCATAAAGATTGGAAAGTAAGTTCCACTTGGTTTAACAATGAAGTTAACAAAGTCTAAAAGTGGGGCAACGATTAGATTTGGAATTGGTCCATAGAAATAACAACTTGCAGCTGTGGCAATGCTGGCAAAACCAACTTTGATTTCCGGTGTAATATATACCGATACAAACAGGTTCATGATAACGTTTAATGCGAAAAATAAGCTGACACCAACGATCACGTGCACATTTTTAATTGAGCGTGCATTCTCGTTTAACATAACAAAGTATTGTTTCATATAAAAATACCTCCTTTTCCATATTGTGAATGGAAAAAAGGAGGTTCTTTTTTTCATCACAACAGCGGGATGCAAAATATGAACCGCAAGAAAATCTTTTCGTTTCTAAACCAACTCCCCGTGTTTAGAACACTTAACGCTCATATTTTTACTCTGCTACAAGACAAGTATAGAATATATTAAGCGTGATGAAAAGGATAAAATGATAAATGTTTGGATTTTATGCTTATATTTACAAAAAAAGCCTTGAAATCGGTTATTTAATTTTGTATTATAGATTAGCATGCGTGGCAGAGTGCGCAACCCACTCGTTAAGACCACTGCATAAGACCAAAATAGGAGGTGTGTCTTATGGCTAAAAAGAAAGTTGCAAAGGTTTGTAAGTTGCAATTTATGGCTGGCGGAGCTAAACCAGGTCCTGCATTGGCAAGTGCTGGTATCAATATGCCACAGTTCTGTACAGCATTTAACGACGCAACAAAAGATCGTAAAGGAGATATCGTTCCTGTAATCATTACAGCTTACGAAGACAAAAGCTTTGATTTCGTATTGAAAACGACTCCAGCTGCAAACTTGTTAAAGAAAGCAGCAAACATTCAGAAGGCTAGTGGAGACCAGAAACAAATCGCTGGTACTATCACAGTAGATCAGTTAAAAGAAATCGCTGAATACAAGATGCCAGATTTGAATGCTAATGACATTGAAGCAGCTATGAAGATCGTAGCTGGTACTGCTCGTAACATGGGTATTAAAATTGAAGGATTTGAATAGGAGGAATCGAAATGGCAAAAGTAAGTAAGAGATATGCTGAAGCTGCTAAATTGGTTGATTCTGAAAAAACTTATTCAATCGAAGAAGCAGTAGCATTAGCAAAAAAATCAAGTACAGTTAAATTTGACGCAAGTGTTGAAGTAAGTTTCCGTTTAAATGTTGACCCACGTCATGCTGATCAGCAGATTCGTGGTGCAATGGTATTGCCAAATGGAACTGGTAAAACACAGCGTGTATGTGTAGTCGCACAAGGTGACAAAGAAAAAGCTGCTAAAGAAGCAGGTGCTGACTTTGTAGGCGGAGCTGACATCATCGAAAAAATCCAAAAAGGTTGGTTCGATTTTGATGTATTGGTAGCTACTCCAGATATGATGGGTCAGTTAGGTAAATTAGGACGTGTTTTAGGACCTAAAGGTTTAATGCCAAACCCTAAAACAGGAACTGTAACAATGGATGTTGCAAAAGCTGTTGATGAAATCAAGAAAGGTAAAGTTACTTACCGTGTTGACAAAGAAGGAAACATCAATGTTATGATCGGTAAAGTGAGCTTTGAAGAAGACAAGCTTGTTGAAAACTTCCGTGCAATCTACAACACGATTGCAAAAGCACGCCCAACTACAGTAAAAGGAGCTTACATGAAAAATTTAGTTCTTTCTACTACAATGGGTCCTGGAATTAAAGTCACTATTGAAAAATAGTTTGACAAAGCAGTAAAGAACATTTAGAATTTGATTGTTATCAATATTCCAAAGACAGTAACGGCGAAAGCTTAATCATGTTACCGAGGGTTGATGCAGTAAGTATTGTTTTTGCATTGTAAAGCCCGTACTTTGGTATGGGCTTTTCTTTCGAATATTGTTGCAATAAAAGAAAGAAGAGGTGGAACGAATGAACAAAGATATCCTTGCAAAAAAGGAAGCTGACGTTAACGCCTTAGCTGAAAAAATGGAAGCAGCAAGTTCAGTTGTACTTGTTGAATACCGTGGTTTGACTGTTGCTGAAGTAACAGAACTTCGTCGCGCATTACGTGAAGAAGATGTTGAACTTAAGGTATACAAAAATGCAATCGCTCGCCGCGCAAGTGAAAAACTTGGATACAACGATTTCAGCGAAGGATTGGTTGGTCCTAACGCATTAGCGTTTGGTAAGGATCCAGTTGCTCCAGCTCGTGTATTAGCTAAATTTGCTAAAAACCACGAAAACTTGGTGTTAAAAACTGGTATTGTTGATGGGTCAATGGTTGACACTGATACAATTAAAAAATTGTCATCATTACCTAACAAAGAAGGTATGTTGGCTAAATTCGCTTCTTGCTTGAATGCTCCAGTAATTAAGTTCGCTATGACTATTAAGGCATTAGCTGAAGCTAAAGAAAATGGAACTGTAAAGGCTGAAGAAGTAAAACCGGCAGAAGAAACTGCTGAACCAGCTGTTGAGGCAGCTGCTGAATAATTTATAGGAGGAAAAGAAAAATGGCTAAATTAACTCATGAAGATATTCTTGCTTACTTAGAAGAAGCTACAATTCTTGAACTAAACGACTTGGTAAGCGCAATCGAAGAAAAATTCGGTGTAGTTGCAGCTGCTGCTGTTGCTGCTCCTGCTGCAGGTGCTGCTGAAGAAGCTGCAGGACCTACAGAAGTAACTGTTACATTAACTGATGTTGGTGGAACAAAAGTTGCTGTAATCAAAGCAGTACGTGAAATCACAGGTTTAGGACTAGTTGATGCTAAGAAATTAGTAGACGGTGCTCCTGCTGCAATCAAAGAAAACATCTCTCCAGAAGAAGCAGAAGAAATCAAAAAGAAATTGATGGATGCTGGTGCTTCTGTAGAAGTTAAGTAAAATCGATTTTAAAGATCTTTAAGCCTTTATCGTATGATGAAGGCTTTTTTCTTTTGTTTGATGTTATATTAAATAAATCTTTCTTTTATCTTAAGATAACATTAGGTATACTATGTACGGAAAAAGAAAATACATTTGGGCCATTTTTATTTTTGTATTTTCTTTTAGGAAGGAATAGGATTATGAAGATAGATTATAAAGTGTTATTTCAACTATTTCGATCCACATTTTCATTAAGTGCATTTACTTTTGGTGGAGGATATGTGATCGTTCCTTTGATGCAAAAGAAGTTTGTGGAAGAGTATGAATGGATCGATAAATATGAAATGATGGATCTTGTGGCTATAGCGCAATCATCTCCAGGAGCAATTGCAATCAATGCTTCAATCATAATTGGATATCGCATACAAGGAGTTGTTGGGGCAATCGTCTCGGTGTTTGGGACGGTTCTTCCACCTTTTTTAGTGATTTCTATTATTACTTTATGCTACGACTGGTTTATTCAAGTTGAAGCGATTCAAACAATCTTATTTGGAATGCAAGCTGGAGTCTGTGCTGTAATCTGTGATGTGGTTTATAAAATGGCAAAAGATATCGTCTCGCAAGGTGAGGCGATATATATTGTATTGATGCTTGTTGCTTTCTTGTTAAGTGTTGTCTTTAATGTACATTTATTATTGATCATACTTGGATGTGGCATTGCAGGATATATATTTGAAAAGAAAAGAGGGGAAGTAAAATGATATTGATACAATTATTGTTAAGCTTCCTTCAAGTCGGATTATTAAGTATTGGTGGAGGGTATGCGGCTTTACCTATCATTCAAAATCAAGTTGTAGATTTAAATCATTGGCTTACAGTACGAGAGTTTGGAGATATTGTAACGATTTCACAAATGACACCGGGACCCATAGCAATTAATGCTGCAACTTTTGTAGGGACGAAAATTGCTGGAGTGCCAGGAGCAATTGTAAGTACATTAGGAACAGTATTGCCTAGTTTTGTGATTGTTTTGTTTCTGGCTTGGTTTTATTATAAGTATCGACAATTAAGAAGTGTTAAAGCAATCTTAAAAGGTCTTCGTCCTGCGGTTACAGCTCTAATTGCGGCTAGCGGAGTATCAATGATCATAGCCTGTTTTTGGCCAGAAGGTGCTGTTTCGTTGAGTGCTCTTAATATAGAAAGCTTGATTTTATTTATTGGAGCTTTTATAGTATTGAGAAAATTTAAAACAGGGCCGATTAAAGTCATGGTTGCGTGCGGGCTTGTGGCTCTAGTAATTTCATATCTATAGGTAAGTTATGTATGCACAAAGAGCATACGCATTAGCGAAAAAAGCACATCTAGGCCAAAAAGATAAAGGTGGAAACGACTATATTGAACATCCTAAAGCGGTAGCTTCTATGATGGATACAGATATAGAAAAAGCAGTGGCCTATTTGCATGATGTTGTAGAAGATACTAATATTAGCTTTGATGATTTAAAAGAATATGGGTTTCCTAATCAAATCATAGAAGCTCTAAAAGCCTTAACTAAACAAAAAAACGAGTCTTATGATGTTTATATTGATCGAGTGATAAGAAATCCTATTGCCAAAAAGGTTAAGTTGGCGGATATGAAGCACAATTCAGATATTACCCGTATCAAAAATCCAAGTCAAAAGGATTATGATCGTTGTCAAAAATATCTTGATAAGATTCAATATTTAATAAATAAGCCTCTATCTTAGGTTGATAAAGGCTTAATTATGGTCAAATATCTTTAAGATGTTTGATCTTTTTTATTGATATTTTTTCTTAGTAGAAAAACCACGTCCCCAAACTTCACTGACACGACTAACGATCATGAATGCATCTGGATCTAAGGCTCTAACTAGTTTTTCGATTTTTGGAAGTTCACGATTGGATACAACACTTAAGACAACGCTATGTTCATTTTTTAGATATCCACCTCTGGCGTTTAATAGCGTAACACCACGATCCATTTCGGATAAGATCTCTTCAGCAATTTTTTCAAATTTAGGGCTAATGATCTTTACTTCGGTTTTTGTTGTACCCATTAACAAGACTTTATCTAATACAATGGATGTAAGCAGGATCAAGATAATACCATACAACAATCTTTCAAGCGGATTGTATAAAGACTGACTTGAAAGGATGATAAAGTCAAAGACATATAGGCTTACGGATACTGGAATTCTGAAAAAATGATTTAACACAAGTGGAGGAATATCCATACCGCCGGTGCTGGCACCACTTCTTATTACAATGCCTAAAGCTAGACCAATGCCTAGTCCGGCAAAGATCGTGTTCAATAATTCATTGTTCGTAATTACAAATTCTCCCAATGTCTGATTAAAGAATTCAAGAGCAATTGGATACATTAAAGTACTGACAATTGTTGTCATTGCAAATTTCTTTCCCAAGACGATTAATCCAAGGATCAACATGCAGACATTAAATATTAAGATAAAAAATGAGACAGGGATTCCTAAAAAGTGATTTGCCAATAAGGCGATACCGGTAGTACCTGAACTCATTAAATTTGTTGGTAGAATAAAAAGTTTTACGACCAAGGCATAAATGATGTTTCCTATCATGACAGGAATAATTGATTTTAATACTGACATAATTCTTCCTCCAATTTCACAAAAAAACACGTTTGGCAGGAGAAATGATTTTCCCTAACAAACGTGGATCAAGGCTATTGCCTAATACGAGATATATTTTAATTTATTTTCTTTAAAAATCCAAGGAAAAAGAAACATAATTTAGTCTTTTTCTTCCTCTAAGATTTTCTTTACTGCATTATAGATACCATTATCATAGGTCGTAGTTGTCGAGAAGTTAGCAAAGCTCTTAACATAATCACTAGCATTTCCCATGGCAACGCCAATGTCAGCTTTTTCTAACATATGAATATCATTGGTGCTGTCACCAAAACAAATAGTATCTTTCCATGTTAGACCTTCTTTTTCCAGAATAGCTTCGATTCCTTTAGCTTTATCATTGTCAGCATTGAAAATATCGTAACAGAAACCATCGGTCTTTACATTGATTAAATCTTTTCTAAGCTCAGGATGATCTTCCATAAAATGTTTTAGTTTTTGATCATCTTTGGTCAATACTACGGCATTAAATACACGATGGCGTTTGTGGAATGCTTGATTTGGATCATAGAACAATGAATCTAACACATTACAGTATTTACAGAAATAATACATAGGGTAGAAATCATTATAAATATATGTAGCATCTCCAAAATGGAACATTAATCCATATTTTTCATCTGCACAAAGTTTAACGAGTTTTTCAACGTTTTCTTTTTTAATCGGATAAGCAGAAATCTCATTAAAATCTTTATCAAGGATATAGCTGCCATTGATAAGTACATAATAATCAAAATGAACTCTTTCTAATATAAGTTTCATTTGATTTAAAGGTCTTCCGGTTGCAGCACATACGGTATAGCCTTCTTTTCGAAGCATATCGATAGCTTCTAGAGCAGAATCCTGGATAATATCATTTTCAGTTTGATAAAGTGTCCCGTCCATATCAAAAAAAGCAATTTTATGTTTCATCTTAAAACCTCTTTTCTTACTTGATACTATTATACAAAATAAAATACATTTTGTGTCTTTTATATTAGCAATATGATTGAAATATAATACTATATGAAATATAATATTATTAAAGAGGTGATATTATGGCATTTCAATTAGGAGCAGGACTTTTAGAAGCTTGTGTATTAGGTGTCTTGGCAGATGAAGATACCTATGGCTATAAGCTTACACAAGAAGTTCGTAATGTGATGAGTGTTAGTGAATCAACTTTATATCCCGTATTAAGACGTTTGATGAAGGAAGGATATCTTGAAACATATGATCAAGAATACATGGGAAGAAATCGTCGGTATTATCATTTAAGTGCTAAAGGAAAGCTAAAACACTTGGATAATATAAAGGAATGGACACATTTTAGTCAGAACGTAGATTCATTGTTGCGGAAAGGGGAATTAAAATGACAAAAGAAACATATTTAGAAAGACTAGAAAAACTTCTCGAGGGCATGGATCCAAAGGAAAAAGAAGAAGCACTTGCGTATTGCCGAGAATATTTTGAAGACGCTCAAGATAAAGATGTTGAACAAATTATAAAAGAGTTAGGTACTCCAGAAGAATTCGCCGAACAATTAAAAAGTGATGAATCGTTTAAACAAAAAATAACGCCACCAGAGTTTAAGTATCAAATGAAAAATGTATCAAATGAAATATCGAAAACTTCAAGAAAGAAATCTAAATTACCTTTCATAATAGTCGGAGTGATTGCGGCATTTATAATAATTGGGGTTTTATTGAAATTTGTTCTTGGCTTTTATACGTTCCATGTTGTTGATAAAGTGATAATTAATAATAAGAATACACAAGTTTTTTCAAGTGAAGAAATGCTAGCGGCAGACTATACATTCCCTCAAATCAATAAAATAGAATTAGAAACAAATTGTTCTGTGTTGATACGACAAGGAAATTCAAACAAAATCATATTTAACGAATTGTATGATAGGGAAGTAAATGTCAACAGTAATGAAAATAAGGTTGAGGTTAAAGTAAATTCGACTCGTGATGAGACGAGTAAAAAGGTTATTATTGAAGTAGCAGATGAAAATGCAAATTTCGATATTGAATGTGATTCAGGAAATGTTACTGTAGAAAATATGGTCGGTAACAATATAGAAGTAAGTTGTGAAAATGGTAATATCGAAGCCAAAACAATAAACTTCAATATAGTTTCTTTAGATAGTTCTAATGGTAATATTGATGCAGAGCTAAGTGGCAAATTTGAAGACTATAGATATGAGTTAGAAAATGAGAATGGAACTACAAATGTTGGTGATATTTCTACTTCACATTCGATAGAAACAGAAGGCAATCATGGAGCAAATAAAAAATTAAGTTTAGAATCATCAAATGGAAATATTGATGTGCGTTTTGCAGGTTAATAGGTTTATAAAGCATAGTTTTTTAACTATGCTCTTTTTGTGCAAAAAAAATAAAAAAAGATTTGACATTTAAGTATCAAAAGTGTAATCTTAACGTGCATGCGTAAATTAGGTTCTTTTTAAGAGCCTTTATTAAACGGATGAAAAAGACACACCTGGAAGCGTGTGTTTAGAAGATTTTGAAAGGAGGATCTTATGCCTACAATCAACCAGTTGATTCGTAAAGGTCGTAAGGCCAGTCAAAACGTTTCAAAGTCACCAGCTTTGAATCGTGGTTACAACTCATTGCAGTCTAAGCCAACAAACTTGTCAAGCCCTCAGAAACGTGGAGTTTGTACTCGTGTTGGTACAATGACACCAAAGAAACCGAACTCAGCACTTCGTAAATATGCCCGTGTTCGTTTGAGCAATGGAATGGAAGTTACTGCTTATATTCCAGGAATCGGACACAACTTACAGGAGCATAGTGTTGTTTTGATTCGTGGTGGACGTGTTAAAGACTTGCCAGGTGTTCGTTACCATATCGTACGTGGTACACTTGACTGTGCAGGTGTAAACGACCGTAAACAATCTCGTTCTTTATATGGAACTAAAAAACCTAAGAAATAAATCAATCGTGAAAGGAGGAAATTAAATGCCTAGAAAAGGACACATTGCCAAACGTGACGTATTAGTAGACCCAATGTATAACTCCAAGTTGGTTACTCGTTTGATCAACAAAATCATGATTGATGGTAAAAAAGGGGTTGCACAAACTATTTTGTACAACGCGTTTGAAATTGTAGAAGTAAAAACAGGTAAACAGCCAATGGAAGTTTTCGAACAAGCATTGGAAAATGTTATGCCTCAGCTTGAATTAAAAGTTAGACGTGTAGGTGGTGCTAACTATCAGGTACCAGTTGAAGTAAGCGATGAACGTCGTTTAACTTTAGGTCTTCGTTGGATCGTAAATTATGCACGTTTACGTAATGAAAAGACGATGGAACAGCGTTTAGCTGCTGAAATCATCGATGCATCTAACGGAACAGGTGCTAGTGTTAAAAAACGTGAGGATACACATAAAATGGCAGAAGCAAATAAAGCATTTGCTCATTACCGTTGGTAAGAAAGGAGAGTCAGTTGAATGCCTAGAGAATATAGTTTACAGAATACTCGTAATATCGGTATCATGGCGCACATCGATGCTGGAAAAACTACAACAACTGAACGTATCCTTTATTATTCAGGTGTAAATCACAAAATCGGTGAAACACACGATGGTGCTAGTACAATGGACTGGATGGAGCAGGAACAAGAACGTGGTATTACAATCACTTCAGCTGCTACAACTTGCCATTGGAAAAAACTAGATGGTACAGGTGAAGAATGCCGTATCAATATCATCGATACACCGGGCCACGTAGACTTCACTGTCGAAGTAGAACGTTCTTTGCGTGTATTGGATGGTGCGGTTACAGTACTTGATGCTAAAGCAGGTGTTGAACCTCAGACTGAAACTGTTTGGCGTCAGGCTACGACTTATGGAGTTCCTCGTATTGTATTCGTTAACAAAATGGATGCTACGGGTGCTGACTTCATTATGTCTTGCAACACGATCATTGATCGTTTAGGTGCAAAATCATGCCCAATTCAGTTGCCAATCGGTGCTGAAAGCGATTTTGAAGCAATTATCGATATTATTGAAAGAAAAACATATCATTTCAGTGGAGACTATGGACGTAATATTACGACTAGTGAAGTTCCTGAAGATATGGTTGATCAGGTAGAAGAATATCGTACTAAATTATTAGAATATCTTGCTGATTATGATGAAGATTTCATGATGCAGGTATTGGAAGGTGAAGAACCATCAATTGACGAAATCAAACGTGTTTTACGTATTGCCGTTTGTGCTGGTGATTTCTTCCCAGTACTTTGTGGATCTGCTTACAAGAACAAAGGTGTTCAGTTAGTATTGGATGCTGTTGTTGATTACTTGCCAGCTCCAACAGATGTACCATCAATCAAAGGTACAACATTGGATGGGGAAGATGCTGTTCGTCATTCTAGTGATGAAGAACCTTTCTCAGCTCTTGCGTTCAAGATCATGACAGACCCATTTGTTGGTAAGCTTTCATTCTTCCGTGTGTACTCAGGTACAGCTACAGCAGGAAGCTATGTATTGAACTCTTCAAAAGGTAAAAAAGAACGTTTCGGTCGTATCGTGCAGATGCATGCTAACAGCCGTAAAGAAATTGACCAGGTATGGGCAGGGGATATCGCTGCTGCTGTTGGTTTAAAGGTAACTACTACAGGTGATACTTTATGTGATGAAAAGGATCCAATCATCCTTGAATCTATGGAATTCCCTGAACCAGTTATCGAATTGTCTTTGGAACCAAAAACAAAAGCTGACCAGGATAAGATGGGATTGGCTTTAGCTAAATTGGCAGAAGAAGACCCTACTTTCAAAACATATACAAATGAAGAAACAGGACAGACAATTATCGCTGGTGTAGGTGAACTTCACCTTGATATCATCGTTGATCGTCTTCGTCGTGAGTTTAAAGTAGAAGCAAACATTGGTAAACCACAGGTTGCTTATCGTGAAACAATTCGTCAGGCTGCTGAATGTGAAGGTAAATATATCCGTCAGTCAGGTGGTCGTGGACAGTATGGTCACGTATGGATCAAATTTGAACCTAATGAAGAAGGTAAAGGATTTGAATTCGTTGATGCAATCGTTGGTGGTACAGTGCCAAGAGAATATATCAAACCTACAATGGAAGGTTTGGAAGCTGCACTTGAAAATGGTATCATCGCTGGTTATCCAGTAATCGATATCAAAGCTACATTATTTGATGGTTCTTACCATGATGTCGATTCAAGTGAAATGGCATACAAGATTGCTGCTAGCATGGCTTTACGTGAAGCTGCTAAAAAATGTAAACCAGTTATCTTGGAACCAATCATGTTTGTTGAAGTAACTGCACCTAATGAATACTTAGGTAGCGTTATGGGTGACGTATCAAGTCGTCGTGGACAGATCACTGAACAGGAAGAACGTGGAAATGCCGTTATCGTACGTGCACACATTCCATTGTCAGAAATGTTTGGTTATGTAACTGACTTGCGTAGCTTCACTCAGGGACGTGGAACTTACTCTATGAAGTTTGATCATTATGCAGAAGTGCCAAAGAGCATTGCAGAAAAGATCATTAAAGAGAATTCAAAAGAAAACTAGTTGCTTTTAAAGGATTATTGAATTACAATAATTTTGCATGTATAGCATATTTAGGAGGAAATTTAAATGGCTAAGGAAAAATTTGACAGAAGTAAAACCCATGTTAATATTGGTACTATCGGTCACGTTGACCACGGTAAAACAACATTAACAGCTGCTATTACTAGCGTATTAGCTAAGAAAGGTATGGCTAAAGCAGAAGCATACGATGAAATCGACGGTGCTCCAGAAGAAAAAGAACGTGGAATCACAATTAACACTGCTCACGTTGAATACCAGACTGAAAAACGTCACTATGCACACGTAGACTGCCCAGGTCATGCTGACTACGTAAAAAACATGATCACTGGTGCTGCACAGATGGATGGTGCTATCCTTGTAGTTGCTGCATCTGATGGTCCTATGCCTCAGACTCGTGAGCACATCTTGCTTGCTCGTCAGGTAGGTGTACCTTACATCGTTGTATTCTTGAACAAATGTGATATGGTTGATGACGAAGAATTGATCGACCTTGTAGAAATGGAAGTTCGTGAACTTCTTAACGAATATGGATTCGATGGAGATGAAACTCCAATCATTCGTGGATCTGCATTGAAAGCTCTTGAAGGCGATCCTAAATACGAAGCAGCTATCGATGAATTGATGGATGCTGTAGATAGCTGGATTCCAGATCCAGAACGTGATATCGACAAACCATTCTTGATGGCAATTGAAGATGTTATGACAATTTCTGGACGTGGTACAGTTGCTACTGGACGTGTTGAACGTGGTACTGCTCACTTAGGCGATGAAGTTGAAATCGTTGGTATCCGTGAAACTTCTAAATCAGTATTGACAGGACTTGAAATGTTCCACAAACAGTTGGATGAAGCTCAGGCTGGTGACAACATCGGTGCATTGTTACGTGGTGTTGCTCGTACTGATATTCAGCGTGGACAGGTTCTTGCTAAACCTGGAAGTGTACACCCACACACAACTTTCAAAGCTCAGGTTTACGTATTAACTAAAGAAGAAGGTGGACGTCACACTCCATTCGTATCTAACTACCGTCCTCAGTTCTATTTCCGTACAACTGACGTAACTGGTGTAATCACATTACCAGAAGGAACTGACATGGTTATGCCTGGTGACAACATTGAAATGAATGTTGAATTGATTCACCCAATCGCTATCGAAAACGGTACTAAATTCTCTATCCGTGAAGGTGGACGTACAGTTGGTGCCGGAAACGTTATCGAAATCATTGCTTAATTTATTTTAAGTTAGTTTAAGAGAGTCAAATACTTAATAGATATCACAATATCTATAAGAGAGCGTTGACTCTCTTTTTTTCTTGATTAAAATGCAATAAATTTATGGAAAAATAATGAAAATAAATCACATTACATTGAAAAAAATTTACATTTTTTATATAATTCAGTGCAGAAAGGATGCTGAATATGGAATTACTTAAACTATTAGGAATTTTAATTGTAATCATAGGGTTCGTATTAAAAATGGATTCAATCTTGATCATAATGGTTGCTGCAGTTGTTACGGCCCTAGTTGGTGGAATGGACTTGGTAACTTTTTTGGAAACACTAGGTTCTAGTTTTGTTTCGAATCGAAGTATGTGTACTTTTATTATTGTATTGGTAGTTACAGGTACATTAGAGAGAAATGGCTTGAAACAAGCTGCTGCAGCATTGATGAAAAAGTTTAAAGGGGCTTCAGCTGGTATGGTGGTAGGCATTTATGGCGTTTTCCGTCTTATTTTTGCAGCGTTTAATATCAGTTTTGGTGGATCGGCTGGATTTATTCGACCAATTGTAATGCCAATGGCTGAAGCGGCTGTTGAAAAAGAAGGTTATGAGATCAATGAAGACCATCTAGAACAGTTAAAAGGAATGTCTGCTGGTATGGATAATGTTGCCTGGTTCTTTGGACAGGTGTTGTTTGTTGGTACGAGTGGTATGTTACTTGTACAGTCTACTTTAGCAGATCTTGGATATGAGGTGGAATTAATTGATTTAGCTTCTGTTCAGATCCCAGTAGCTATAATGGCAGTTGGTTGTGCAATTGTTTACTATTATATAAAAGATAAACGATTAATGAAACAATATAAGAAAGGAGCCTAGTCATGACAAATCCTATTGAATATTTTATGAGTGTAGATATCACAATGTCAGATAAGCTTCTTGAAGTATTATATTTTGTGATAGGTTTAATTACTTTGTATGTAGCTTTTAGAAATTTACAGGATAAAGAGAATAAGAAACGATATGGTTCGTTTATTTTCTGGTTTTTGCTTGGATTAATGTTTGTGATTGGACCATGGATTCCACCTTTGTATACGGGTATATTAATGGTTTTGATGGTATTGAGTCCAATATTAAAACAAGTTGGGGTAGGTTCTGAACCGGCACCATCTAACGAGGAAACAGAGAAAAATTACAAAAAAATTGGTATGAAAATTTTTATACCTGCATTATCAATAGGTGTATGTGCTCTAGCCTTTGCTTTGGTAACTCCAATTTCTCCTTTAGTAGGTATGGGTGTTGGTGTATTAGTAGCCTTTATTATGCTATTGGCTTATTCTAAAGACAATACACCGTCTATTATCATGCATGATTGTCGCAGGATGATGGATATTGTTGGCCCATTGAGCATGTTACCTACATTGCTGGCTGCTTTAGGATCGGTATTTACTGCTGCTGGAGTAGGCGATGTTCTTTCAGGTTTGGTTGCCAACGTAATTCCAGAAGGTAATATCGTTATTGGTATGATCGTTTATTGTGTTGGTATGGCCTTATTTACAATGATTATGGGAAATGCATTTGCAGCTATCACGGTCATGACCGTTGGAATTGGTGCGCCTTTTGTACTAGCTTATGGCGCTGACCCGGTAATTGTAGGCTCTCTAGCTCTAACTTGTGGTTATTGTGGTACTTTATGTACACCGATGGCTGCTAACTTTAATATGGTTCCAGTCGCGGTGTTGGAGATGAAGGATAATAACGGAGTTATTAAGAATCAGATTTTGATTGCAGTAATCATGCTGGTTATCCAAACTGTTATGATGATCATTTTATCTTAGGAGGTTTGACATGAAGATATTAGTTACAGGTTTCGATCCATTCGGAGGAGAAAAAATAAACCCTGCTTTTGAAGCAGTAAAATTAATTCCAGATTGTATTGAAGGAGCCGAAATTATTAAACTAGAAGTTCCTACAGTATTTAAGAAAGGGCCTCAGGCAACAATTGATGCGATTGAAAAATATCATCCAGATTATGTATTCTGTATCGGTCAAGCTGGAGGGCGCTCACAAATAACTCCAGAATTTGTAGGAATCAATTACGCACAGGCAAGAATACCAGATAATGATGGAGATCAGCCTTTCAATCAACCTTTAGTTGAGGGTGGACCTGCAGCATATTTTACTCAATTACCAGTATATGCTATGGTTGAAAAAATGAAAGAAAATGGTATTCCTGCATCCGTTAGTTATACAGCTGGTACCTATGTATGTAATGCCATGTTGTATTGTGTACTGCATGCCTTAAATACAAAATATCCAAATATAAAGGGTGGTTTTATGCATGTACCATATGCTACAAGTCAAACTGTCAATCAGCCAGCTGGAACACCAGGCATGAATCTAAATGATATTGCTAGAGGTATAGAGTTAAGTATTGAAGCCATTATAGAAAATCCAACAGATATCATGGCACAAGGAGGAACAACGCATTAATGTTTGATCCTCAACAATTGGATGAGACTATCTATCTTTCAGGGGTAATGATGGAAACAAATTCAGATACATTGTTTGAAGATTTAAAGACTATCAGTAAAAAATATGCAAAAATCAAACCTCAAATCAAACATTTAAAAAAACCTGTTTATACAGTGGTTGCGACATCAAGCAAAAAGTTATTTATGGGAGATATGACTGAAAAAGCAAACAAACAGATGGCTTCTTTAAAAATTGAAAAAGGGCAGTGGATTGTAAAAGTTCCAGTCAAATATCATACTCAAGCCTTGTTGCCAGCTAAAGTCGCAGAATTAAGAAAGAAGTTTTATCAAGATTGGCTTCCATATCAGGACTTTGATCAAGATGATGCATGGCAAGATCTGGAAGTGTATCATTATCGTAAGAGGCGTTTTCGAAAGGCGACAAAAATGGTTATGGAACTTTGGTTTTGCATAAAGCCGATACAGAAAGATAAGGTGTAGATGATGAGTAATATAAAGTATTTAGATCTTTATTATGCTGCATATGGCAGTAATATGAATTTAGAAGAAATGAAAAAACGTTGTCCTGATGCTAAGCATGAAGGAACAGGAACCATTGAAGGATATGAACTTTTATTTTGTGGTGAAGCAGGAAGAGCATATTTGAATGTTCGACCTAACTCTGCAAAAAAAGTAAATGTATGTTTGTTTAAAATTTCGGAAAATGATTTAAAATCTTTAGATGAATATGAAGAATATCCTAAATTGTATGGACGTAGTAAATGTGATGTTTTCATGGATGATGGAAGCATTAAACAAGCTTTCTTTTATGAAATGGATCCGTCATATGAGATTTCAACTCCATCTGAATCGTATTATAGAAGAGTTGAACAAGGATTTCGAGATAATGATCTTGACACTAGATTCTTGGAAGAGGCTTATGCAAAATGTAAGAGATAGAAGAAGGAACGCTCCTTCTTTTTCTCATTTTTAGGTAGTATTTTTTAGTCAGGAGGATCAGATATGGATATCGATAGGTGTAGGGCATTGATTTATGCGATAGATACTGGAAGTCTTTTTGCCGCAGCGGGAAAGCTAAATATCACAACTTCAGGAATCAGCAAAATGATGTCAACTTTTGAACATGATATAGGTTTAAAGTTATTATATCGAAATCGGGGAGGAGTAATTTCTACAAAAAAATGTCTTGATATCCTTCCTTCGATTCGTCAATTGGTAGAACAAAATGAGATGTGTGATAAATAAGTAGAAACGATATCAGAACAACCACAAGGAAGAATTAAGATAGGATGTGCACACCATGCGTATCTTAGTTGGTTAGGAGATATTACAAAAGAATTTCAAAAAGTTTATTCTAAAATTGAAATAGAGTTGATTCACGATTATAGTTCAAATCTATTAAAATCTGTTGAAAATCATGAAATAGATGCTTGTATTATTTCTAAACGAGAAGGTAATCATAAGTGGATTCCTTTATATAAGGATAAGCTTGTTGCATGGGTATCCGAAAATCATAAACTTGCAAAAAAGAATTCAATTTTGATTGAACAGTTAAAAAAGGAGCCTTTTATCGCAACCCATGTTGGTGAGAATACAGATTATGCTAGAATCTTTAAAAAATATCACATAGTTCCAAACACCAGGCTGGCAACAAAAGATGTGTTTGTTACATATACGATGGTAGAAGCCGGATTGGGGATTAGTGTTGAGCATAGCTTGATTGCAAAAGTCTGGCAAGGAAAGGTAAAATGTCTTCCTATTGATTTTTCAACAGATATTGAAATAGGGTTGGCATATCTTGAAAATGAAAATGAGGGTTTAGAAAAAGTAAATCATTGAAAAAAACATAAAAAATTGTCAAAAAGTTCAAGGATATTTAACATTTGTGCAAATATCTTTAACTTTTTTTCAACGTTTCTTTGACATTTTATCAATAATATGTGATTATATGTGTACGTATTGAAAGGAGAGAACTATATAATGGATAATTCTCAAAAGAAAATCAAATGGTACATGCTTTCATTTATGTGTTTCTCAACTCTATGGGGATTTGGAAATGTCGTAAATGGATTTATGTACTTCAATGGAATCCAGGTAATCTTCTCTTGGATCTTGATGTTTGCTCTTTACTTCGTACCAAATGCGTTAATGGTTGGTGAGTTAGGTTCAGCATTTAAAGATCTAGGTGGTGGTGTTACTTCTTGGGTCCGTGAAACTACTGGTTCAAAAGTTGCGTATTATGCAGGATGGACTTATTGGGCATGCCATGTAACTTATATCGCATCAAAAGGTTCTGGTGGTTTGAAAGCGTTGAGCTGGATGGTGTTCCAAAATGCAGAAACTTACGATACATTCCCTACATTGTACGTACAGTTAGCTACTTTGGCAGTATTCTTGTTCTTCTGCTGGGTTGCAAGCCGTGGTTTGAACCCATTGAAGAAACTTGCTACTTTAGCAGGTTCTAGTATGTTTGTTATGAGTATTCTTTACATCTTATTGATGTTTGCTGCTCCAGTTATCAACCCTAATGGTGGATTTGTTAATATGGACTTCAGCTTGGATAACTTGATTCCAACATTCGATGTAAGCTATTTTACAAACTTGTCTATCTTGGTATTTGCTGTTGGTGGTATCGAAAAGATTTCTCCTTATATCAATAAAGTTGAAGGAAACCCTGGAAAACAGTTCCCTAAGAGTATGATCTTCGCTGCTATCATGGTTATCATTTGTGCAATTTTCGGTACTATTGCTATGGGTATGATGTTTGATCCTGAAGTTGTATTCGCATCTGCAGAATCTCAAACTGCTTATATCGCTAATGGTGCATATTGGGCATTTGAAAAACTTGGAGAATACTATGGTGTTGGTAACTTGTTAATGATTATTTATGCTGCATGTAATGCTATCGGACAGTTCTCTACATTAGTAGTAAGTATCGATGCTCCATTACGTATGTTGCTTGATGATCCAAATACTCGTCAGTATGTTCCAAAACAATTATTGAAACAGAACGATGTTGGTGCTTATATCAATGGTATTTGGATGGTAGTTATTCTTTCAGGAGCAATCATCGTAGTTCAAATGATGGGTTCAGGTGCTGCAGAAGTATTGGCTCAGTTGAATAAATTGAACTCTGTATGTATGCCTCTTCGTTACTTATGGACATTCTTCGCGTACTTTATGCTTGTTAAAGCTGGAGAAAAATTTAAACGTGAATATAAGTTTGTTAAGAATAGAACTGTAGGTATGGTATTCGGTGCTTGGTGTTTTATCGTAACATTGGCTTGCTGTATCTTAGGTATGTATTCTGATGATATGTTCACAATGATCCTTAACGTTGTTACTCCATTCGTGTTAACAGCATTAGGATTGATCTTGCCAGCTATTCGTAAAGCTCAGGACGCAAAAGAAGCTTAAGATCATCGATAAAAAGAAACCGGTTTTTGAGCTGGTTTCTTTTCTTTTATGAAGAATAATGGTATTCTTGAAAAAGGGAGGATTCACAAAATGAACAATATTGAAATTACAAAAGAATTACTGTCATTTATTCAAGACAGCCCAAGTATGTTTCATTCAATCAAAACAATTCGTACATATTTAGATAAGGATGGATTTACTTATTTACCAGAAGGAAAAACATGGACAGTTGAAAAAGGTGGAAAATATTATACGATCCGCAATCATTCAAGTGTTGTTGCTTTTAAAGTAGGAAAAGAATTGGATGATTATCATTTCCAGATGACTGCATCACATTCTGATTCACCTACATATAAAGTAAAAAGCGTTCCTGAATTAACAGGACAGGGTGAATATCTACGTTTAGATGTAGAAGCTTATGGTGGCATGATCGATTCAACATGGTTTGATCGCCCATTGACTGTAGCTGGTCGTGTATTGGTGCAGACAGGAAATAAAGTTGAAAGTAAACTTCTTTATATTGATAAAGATATCTTGATCATTCCAAATGTCGCAATTCACTTCAATCGTGAAATCAACAATGGTTATTCTTATAATCGCCAGATTGATCTTTGCCCATTATTCTCTACAGGTGAATTGAAAAAAGGTGCTTTTGATCAAATGGTTGCTGATGAGTTAGGGGTAGAAGTATCTCAGATCCTTGCAAAAGACCTATTCTTGGTAAACCGTCAAAAACCAGTTATCTGGGGATTGAAGGATGAATTTGTATCAACACCTAAATTAGATGACTTGCAGTGTGCATTCGTATCTTTGAAAGCTTTCTTAGATTCAAATAATGATCATGCCGTTAATGTATATGCTTGTTTCGATAATGAAGAAGTTGGTTCAAATACAAAACAAGGTGCAATGTCTACATTCTTGTATGATGTTCTTCAAAGAGTAAATGGTTGTCTAGGAAAAACAGCGGATGAATATTATCAGGCAGTCGCAAGATCATTCCTGGTAAGCTGCGATAATGCACATGCTGTTCATCCAAACCATCCAGAAAAGACAGACCAGGTAAACTGTTCATATATGAATAAGGGTATCGTCATCAAAGAAAGTGCAAACCAGAAATATACAACAGATGCTTTCAGCCGTGCCTTGTTCACAGGTATCTGTAATAAAGCAGGTGTGCCGGTACAGACATTTGCAAACCGCTCAGATGTAGTGGGTGGATCTACTCTTGGCAACTTGTCAAATACACAGGTAAGTGTGCATGCTGTTGACTTTGGTCTTCCTCAGTTGGCTATGCATTCATGTTATGAAACAGCTGGTATCAAAGATACAGGGTATGCAGTTGAATCTTTGACAGCTTTCTATAATACAAATGTAAAAATTGATGAAGCTGAAGGGATCATTTACGAATAATGATCGATTATACAAAATATAAGTGGCTGGATGTACAGGCAAGCTTGCCTGAAAGTGCACAGATCAAAGAAAAAGAAGCCAAACGACTTCTAGATACATTAGATAAGAAAGATTTTACATCAGCAAAAAAAGATATTTTAGCTAGATATTATTTTGATCAGTGTGAAAAATATGCTCAGGAAGATCGCCTTGATCAAATTAAACTTGATTCCAATTTAACTCGTGATTTTCGCTCATGGCCAAAAAGTTCTTCTTTTAAGAAGATGGTGGAGCAAGTGGTTCAAAGTGATAAAGGTAAATTTGTAATGTCTGGTATCGTTATAGTTATGACAGGAACATTATTGGTTTTTTTCCTGGTAGCGATATTGACAGGAAAATTCTTGTTTAATATTTGGGTAGATGGTATCGTAGGTGCTTTATCAATCGTATTCTTATATCGTAATATGAAGATCAAGTATCGTTTGGTTAAACGCTATACGGCATCTAGAGATTACTTATATTTGGATATAGCAAGTTTTGTATTGTGCTTCTTATTAAAGATATGGCTTCCAGTATCATTTGATTTCTCTTTGATCATCTTGTTTATCGCACATTTTGTATCAAAGAAGAAATTCGAGAAGATGTTGGATGAATTTACGATTTAATCTTAAGCTTTCGGATAAAACCGAAAGCTTTTTTTACTAGGAAAGTTTATGAAATAAAAAATCATTAAATATATGAAATTGGATAGAAATTAGTAGAAAAAACACATAAAAAAGGGTTGGATTTAAGTGTTTGACATTACTTAAAAATCTTTTAAAAATAAGGCTTGCATGCCCTTTTTATTTATGGTAAACTCTATGGGCATTGCGAGGAAGTGCGAGGTTGCTGACCCACTGAAAAGCGTTGTCATGGGTGGAGTCAGGTAATTCGTATGGAGCATGTTTATCTAGAATAAACGAAAGGAGTAAAACATGGCAAAAAATACTATGAGAATTCGCTTAAAAGCGTATGAACATCGCATCTTGGATGATAGTGCTAAAAAAATCGTCGAAGCTGCAACTAAACACGGAGCTAAAAAAGTTGTTGGTCCCGTACCGTTACCAACGGAAAAACAGGTTGTAACAATTCTTCGTGCTGTTCACAAATACAAAGATTCACGTGAACAATTCGAAATGCGTACACACAAACGTTTAATTGAGATCGTTGCACCTACTAAGGAAACAATCGATTCATTACAGAGATTGGAACTTCCAAGTGGTGTGGACATCGAAATTAAACTTTAATGGAGGTGTCTTGAGATGAAAGGACTTTTAGGAAGAAAATTAGGAATGACACAGGTCTTCACAGAAGATGGTGTCTTGATCCCGGTAACTGTAGTTGAAGCAACTCCAAACGTTGTTTTACAGAAGAAAACAGCACAGAGTGATGGATATGATGCAGTTCAGTTAGGATTTGAAGAAATCAAAGAAAAACGTACTACAAAAGCAAACATCGGACACTGCAAAAAAGCAAACACTAGTCCAAAACGCTTTATCAAAGAAGTACGTAACTGCGATATGGATGTTAACGTTGGTGATTTAATTGACGTAACAATCTTCGCAGCTGGTGAAACAGTTGACGTTATTGGAACTAGCAAGGGTAAAGGTTACAACGGTACTATCGTTCGTAACAATGCTCACCAGGGGCCAAAATCACACGGTGGTTCTAAGAACATTAGACACATCGGTTCATTGGCTACTAACGGTATCACTTCACGTCAGGGACGTATCATGAAGGGTACTATCATGGCTGGTCAGGAAGGTGGTTATACAACAACTAACCCTAACTTGACAGTTATCAAAGTTGATAAGGAAAATAACTACTTGTTAATTAAAGGAAATGTTCCTGGACCTAAAAAAGGATTAGTAATGGTTCGCACTGCTAAGACTTCTAAGGGTGACAAAGAACCAGTAACTTTAATTGACTACAGTGCTACTAAGGAGGTTCAAGAATAATGGCTACAATCGACGTTATTAACCAAACTGGTGCTGTCGTTGGTTCAATGGAACTTAACGATGCCGTATTTGGAATTGAACCAAATCAGCAGAGCTTGTTTGATGCATTGGTAATGCAGCAGGCAAGTCGTCGTCAGGGAACAGCTGACACAAAAGGACGCAGCGAAGTTTCTGGTGGTGGACGTAAACCTTACCGTCAGAAAGGAACT
>NZ_KI271041.1 GCF_000469305.1 Faecalitalea cylindroides ATCC 27803 | reverse complement strand
CAGAAATCAAAGTATGAACCGAAAGTACAGGAAGCAGATGTCAGTGTCAGTTCCGACACAGTCAAGGACGCTACCGCTTTCTTGGAAACATTCTTTAAGCTGTATCCGACAGCTACGGAAAAAGAACTTGCCTACTATGTCAAAAACGGTGTGCTTGCTCCTGTTTCCGGCGACTATGTATTTTCGGAACTGGTAAACCCTGTCTTTACCAAAGACGGCGATAATCTCAAGGTCAGTGTGTCTGTGAAGTATCTGGATAACAAGTCGAAAATGACGCAAATCTCACAGTATGAGCTTGTGCTTCATAAGAACGATAACTGGAAGATTGTAGAATAAATGTTACAGCAGAATAGTATGGTAATTGTTTATCCAATCTATACTATTCTGCTTACAATTAGATTGACAAAATAAGAATCCCTCTCATATAATTGGTTGCAATGGTATTGAGGAAATACAACCTTAAATGTATAATGGGAAAGTAGCATTGCAGGAATGAGGTAGGCTAATGAATAAAATATTGATTATTGAAGATGATTTAGAAATAAATGCGTTATTGGCTGATTTTCTAAAAGAAAAAGGATATGCTGTGCATTGCCAATATGATGGACTTCATGTTCTGGATTTTTTGAATAAAGAAAAAATTGATTTGATTATACTTGATATTATGCTTCCTTATCGGAGTGGTGATATTATTTTATCTGATGTACGCAAGAAATTTACGATACCTGTTATTATTATTTCAGCGAAAGAAACTACACAAAATAAAATCGACTTGCTTCGTCTGGGAGCAGACGATTATATCACAAAACCTTTTGATATGGAAGAAGTGCTTGCCAGAATTGAAAGTAATCTGCGAAGAGTACAATTTCAAAATAGCCAGACAGAATGTTTGCAATATAACAATCTGACTTTAGACCTAGAGAAAAATACAGCATTTTTGAATGGAATAGAATTATCCTTAACCGCTAAAGAATTTGGCATTTTAGAATTGTTGATGAAATATCCAGATAAAGTATTTTCAAAATCGAATCTTTTTCAAAGTGTTTGGGATACGGAATATATTGCTGAGGATAATACACTTAATGTTCATATCAGTAATTTACGCAATAAATTAAAAGCGATATGCTCTGATACAGAATTTATTGATACTGTTTGGGGCATTGGCTACCGCCTACATAAAGCTAAGGATTAAACGTTCCTTAGCTTTATTATTTTTTTAACTTTTCTCATTACGATTTAAGAAATTCTTTAAAATTGCCCGTTATACTGGTTTAAGTAAAGGAGGTTTGGGATATGAGTTCAATTATTTTAGAAGCAAAGTCTTTAACCAAAGAATATAAACAAACATTAGCATTAGACCACATAAATTTACAAATAAAAAAAGGAAAAATTTATGGATTTATTGGTCAAAACGGAGCAGGTAAGACTACTTTTTTAAGATTAGTCACAGGGCTTGCGTTTCCAACAAGTGGTACACTTTCTTTATGGGGAAATTCTGGAACAGAAGAATTGCAGAAACAGCGTAAACGAATTGGAAGTATGATTGAAACGCCTGCTCTATTCCCGTCAATGACTGCCTATCAAAATATGGAAGTACAGCGTATTCAACGAGGCATACCAGATAAATCAGTTATTAAAAGGACATTAGATATGGTTGGATTGCAAGATACAGGTAAAAAGAGTGTCCGCAATTTTTCATTAGGTATGCGTCAACGATTGGGGATAGCGATTGCACTTTTAAATACACCAGAACTATTGATTTTAGACGAGCCTATCAATGGTCTTGACCCTGCTGGAATTGTAGAAATCAGAAATTTATTGAAAATTTTGAATAAAGAATATGGTATGACCATTTTGGTTTCAAGCCATATCTTAGAAGAATTGTATCAAACAGCATCAGAATTTATTCTGATTGACCATGGAAAAATTATAGAAGAGATTTCTGATTATGAATTAAATGAACGTTGTAAACGACATATAGCTATTAAAACAACAGATGTTCAGAAAACGGTTCTGGTTTTGGAAGAGAATCTTCATACAGATAACTTTAAACTAATGCCAGATGGCATAATTCGTTTGTATGATTATTTGAATGATTTAGAGACAGTTGCGTCTGCTTTGGCAGAATCGCACATTCTTGTAACAGGACTTTCTGTATCTGGCGATACTTTGGAGGACTATTTTTTGAGCAAAATAGGAGGAACAAAAGATGTCAAATCTCCTAAAAACTGAGTTATATAAGTTGTTTCACAGTTGGTATTTTTGGGGAATTGGAATATTCAATCTCCTTTTAAGTAGCATATTGCTGTTAGATAGTAAAGAATGCTCTTCAAACTTAATTATGGCATCATTATACAATATTCCGTTACTCTATTTTTTGATTATAGTGTTTATAGCATTGTTCATTGGAAGTGATTTTAGTGGAAGAACTTTAAATACTTATATTACTGCCGGACATAAAAGAAGTTCTATATTTAGAGTAAAGTTAATTGTATCTCAAATAGGTTGTATTATCATTCTGATATTTCCATTATTTGTACATGGAATTATTAGTCAATTTTATATTGGAGAAAAACTTTTTTGGAATGATAGCACATATACTATGGTTTTACTAACTCTGTTTGCCACGATAACACTGTGTGCATTACCGATGTTTTTTGCTTTTATTTTTCGTGATATGGGGAAAACACTGACAGTTTCAATGGTTTTATTTTTTGTTATGATTTTTTTACTGAACAGTGAATCTGCACAAATAATCAGCAGAATAATACCAATGGGACAACTTAGGTTAATTTCATTGCAAAAGGTCTATTCGACAAACTTTTGCTTGTTTGTAGATTTTTTATGGAATTTTATTTTATATTTCATTGCAGGTAGTGCTTTTTTACATACAGACTTGAAATAACCGGAGGTGTTTTTTATGGATAAATTATTAAAACTGGAAAAATATCAGTTGTTACATAATTCTATTTACTGGTGTGGTATGATTGGAATATTTATTTTAGGATTTTTTACAGCAGATACTTATGTTACAGAGGTCATGGGACCGACAGAAGAAATTGTTTCTTCTCTTGCTGATATTTTTAATGGAATGGTGTATGATTCTACGTTTCTTCTTATCATCATGTCGGCTATACTTGCATTGATTTTAGGACAGGAATTTTCTAAGAGAACAATAAACTTAGAGGTCAGTGCTGGACATTCCAGAAAACAAATTTTTACAAGTAAAATAATATCGTATTTAATTGCTTTTAATCTTATGGCTCTTGTCTATCCAGTTTCAGGGTGCATAAGGGAATTTGGACGCTTTGGTGTTGCAGACGTGGGAATGTTTTTTTACAATATTATAAAAGCAATCATTTATTCTTGTCTGCTTAATAGTGCGATATTTCTAATTGCAATACTTATTTGTTGCTATTTACAGGATGCTGTAAAAGCAACTTCGGTTACAGCAATTATTATTTTTGGTCTTAGCTTATATCTTGGCTATGGAATGATGTTGAGATTACCAGTCGGTTTTTTACCTACTTATCAAATCAGAATCGTTGTCAGCATGAAAACCTTTTTTCAACCGATAGCTATTTTAGTAGGATGTATATGGTCTGGTATATTGGTATTGCTTTCGTGGATAAAATTTTGTAAATGTGATTTTAAATAGGTGGAGAAAATGTCTAACATAGAATGGATTTTAATTATCATAACAATATTTTTAGTAATACTGCTATTTCGATATATTCAATTAAAAAAACAAATCCGTAATCTTGCGGATCAAGTTAATGAATTGAATTCTGGAAATTCACAGCAGATGTTAGACATTTCGTTGATTGATAAAGATTTAGAAAGACTGGCTGGTATATTGAATCAATATAATATCAGACAACGACAGGCTGTTGCAGGCGTATTACGCAATGAAGAGTATTTAAAAGAATCTGTTGCTAATATATCACATGATTTGCGTACACCTCTTACAGTCATTCTTGGTCATTTACAATTATTGCAAAAAGAAAATTTGGAATCCAGTCAAGCACAGCGTGTAAAAGTGATTTTTAGCAAAGCCGAAAAAATGAAAGAATTGGTAGAAACATTCTATGACCTTTCTATTTTGGAGGAACAGCAGACAGTTCCAGAAAAAGAAAAGTTTAATATATCTAATATGTTAATAAATTTAATTACGGAAAATGCCGTTGCATTAGAAAAGGAGAATATTTTACCCGAAATAAATCTCCCAGATTATTCAATATACGTATATTCTGATAAAAATATGGTAGAACGAATTTTACAAAATCTGTTGACAAATGCAATTAAGTATTCTGTTGGAACGATAAAAATAACACTTATGGAGAAAGAAAATAATAATATTATATTTACCATTGAAAATCCAATGAGTGACAGTTCAGAAATTGATTGCAATCGACTTTTTGACCGTTTTTATACAGGCGATAAATCAAGACATAATGGAAGTACAGGATTGGGACTTGCGGTAGTAAAAACACTTGTTGCCATTCTTGGCGGAAATATTGTTGCAAAAGTACATGCCAATAGCCTTATTATTACTCTTGAATTATAAAGTATTGAAGATATATTCGTATGATAATTCATTGAAGAGTGGACATCAAAATGTAAAGTCAATAGTTTGTAAAGTCCAGTTACAAACTATTGGCTTTTTTTATTACTGTGTAACAAGTAAATTTACGATAAAGAAATAAGGATAGTCGGCTCTTATTTGTTGCCTGCGGAGCAGATCAACAAATAAATGTTGAAGAATCTGTATAGGAAAACAGAGAAAACAAGAAGCAAATCACTTCTTATTCTCTCTGCTGTTCAAGATACCGTCAATCGTACCTTGAATGATTTTTAATTCATTATCACTCAATAAATCAAGTGACGAATCTATCTGACGGCGGGCTGTGTTTTTCTCAACATTCTTCGCTGGATAGAAATACTCGTCAACAGATATATTGAACATTGTAACTAAATCATGGAATAACTGAAAGCTAGGGTGTTTTCCGATATTTTCAATATCTGCGATATGACGTTCTCCGTAAAAGACTTTATCGCCTAAATCATTTCTGGAAAGCCCTGCTTTCTCTCTGGCTTCTCTGATTGCCAGTCCTAAAGGACGAAAATCAAAGCTGTGTGTATCTTTCTTTTTTCTCATTTTTAATCACCTAGCATGAGTTTATACTTCATGTTGTGCGATTAGAATGTATTAAAAACTCATATTATATGCACTATAAATTCAAATAAAGTATTACCTAGTTCGGTAAATAAAAAAAACCGTTCTGTGGGTAATCTCTTTTATAATGTCCAAAAATATAGGGACGGTTTTGGTATAACCAGAGCTGTCCTTTTTCTATTTTCACAGGATTGCTCTGGTCAAGGAGCAATTTGTGATTCTAAGTAAAACAGGCAGTCTATACCAACAACCGAATTTATTCCATTTTTTTCTTAGTACATCATCAGTCCTTGAACATGAATTAAAAACTCATATATCAGATGTTTTAAAAACAGTCTATTTGTTATTGATGCAAATAGGCTGTTTTCATATTTACAAAAATTTTTTTCAATCCTGCAACAAATCACACCTTGCCGTACAGATATGGTGCGGAAAGAGGGATACATACTTTTCACTTCATAGCGAAAGGGGGGTGTGATTTTGAAACCATCAGACTTCCAAAAGACAATACAATGTCAGTTTGACTGTAAGCTCAAAAAGGTTGTGAAAGGCATTGTCCGTAACTACCGCAAGGAATTAGCCAGACGACAGACAAAGGAAGTATCCTTTTGTGAGCTTCCAGAAATTGTTGTTGAGAAATTGATTGTATGGGACGATTACGAAAGTGAATATACAACGTTCGATGTGTGCGGTACAGAAATCCGTGTACTTGATGAAGAACTTGCAGAAGCACTGAAACAGTTGCCGGAGCAAAGCCGGAACATTGTATTGATGTTTTTCTTCTTGGATATGAGCGATTCGGAGATAGGCGAAAAGCTGAATATCAACCGAAGCACATCATATAGGCACAGAAGAAATTCACTTGAAGAAATCAGAAAGCAGTTAAAGGAGAAGAAAACAAATGAAGAATAAGCAACACACACTTCCATCATTTTTTCTCATATCATCAGCCGTGGACGGTAACGAAAACGCCATAGAAAAGCTGTTGCTGTTCTATGAAGCCTATATATCAAAATGCTGTTTACGCCCGTTTTACGATGAATACGGCAACGTATACATTGTGGTTGATATGGAATTAAAGGGACGTATCAGAGAAGCCCTTTTGAAAATGATATGTGAATTTGAAATAGACGAACATTAAGTAATATTTGAGCGGAGCATGATTTAATAAACTCCCCTCTTTCCTGTTCCGCTTTTTTTTATCATTCTGTATCAGTCCATTTGTAAAAATGAATTGATACAGGCTGACAAGAGCCTAACAGTTCTTTGACAAGTGAATAAAGCAGTCAGATACGTTTGTGCTTGCAGTGAGCCATCAGAGGTTGTACGCCGTGACTTTTCCAATCGGGAGATAGCGATTCATGCAATGATCTGGGAGCGACCGTTGGAAAAGTCGTTCTGCCATGACCTGCAACACAGGATAATGATACACCCGTATGACACGGTTCAGCCCACAGGAATGGGAATGGTTGAGATACCAGCGGAGCTTGCCGAAGCCGTCTGATTGCTTGTAAAACTATCTAACAACGATTTTGCAAGAAAAAATCATCTTAATAGAGCTTTTTTGCTCATCATTTGATATACTGATAGACAAGATATTGAGATTTCCTTATCTGGTCTATGGAAAGGAGGATTATGATTACCGTAACAAAAAAAGACCTCATAGCACTAGGTTATGGAACTTCTTTCTCGGCAGACATCATAAGAAAAGCAAAAAAACTTATGATTGAAAAAGGGCATACTTATTACCAATCCCGTAAATTGGACAGAGTACCCAAAGAAGCCGTGGAAGAATTATTAGGGATTACATTATCAGACACAAACGATTGATTGTACTTCTTGCATATCATGTAAGGAGTGAAATCATGGCAAAAGACCCTATTAAGAAAGCAGATAACGGAACTTATTATTTCAGAGCTAATTTAGGCTACAATCCCATTACCGGAAAACAGATACAGAAATACCGAAGTGGATTCAGAACGAAAAAAGAAGCAAAGGAAGAATATTCAAAACTGGTGTTAGCTTCTACCGAAGAATTAACAACAAAAAAAGATGGCGTTTCTTTTCAGCAATTTATAGAAGAAACCTACCTGCCATGGTATAAAACACAGGTAAAAGAAAGCACTTATCTTAATCGTGCTACTACCATCAAGAAACATTTTTCCTATTTCTACAAAATGGAAACAGACGAAATCGAACCTATCCATGTTCAAAACTGGCAGTTGAAACTTGCAAAAGATTTTAGCCCTAATTACATTCGTATCGTACAGGGAATGCTTTCTATCGCATTTGACAGAGCTATTGTTCTTGGAATTGCGAAGAAAAATCCTTCTCGTATGATAGGCAATATCAAAAGCAAGAAAACCAAAGTTGATTTCTGGACATTAGAAGAATTTCAAAAGGTTATTTCCTTACTCTGTAAGAAAGACTATTATGAACATTATCTGTTTATATCGTTCTGGTTATTATTTATGACTGGTATGCGAATTGGCGAAGCGTCAGCATTACATTGGTCAGACATAGATTTTGAAACAGGCTTGCTTAGCATTACCAAAACATTATATTACCGAACAATGACGGACTATAAATTCGTTGAGCCGAAAACACAGGCAAGTATCCGTACTATTTATATTGATTCAGATACACTCAATGAGCTAAAGGCTTGGCAAAGTGTTCAGCAACAGGTTCTTCCCGATTGTCCACTTGTACTAAGTTATAACGGAACTCCAACCAGTAAAACAACGCTTCCCAGAGCTTTGGAAAAGTTGTCAAATTTAGCAGGTGTTCATCATATTAAAATTCATGCCTTGCGACATTCACACGCTTCATTGCTTATCAGCATGGGCGAAAATCCTTTACTTATCAAGGAACGTTTAGGACATGAAAAAATACAGACAACACTCGGCACTTATGGTCATCTGTATCCAAATACGAATCTTGAAGTTGCTAAAAAGCTGACTGGAATATTACAAGTACAATCTGCTACTGAAAGCATTGCTAATTATACCAGCAATCAACATACAGCAATCTATCACAGAGCAGTTGAAGAAAAATAATGCAATGAAAATGCAATCCTATAAAGGAAAAGCTGTAAAACCCTTGTAAACAAAGGCTTTACAGCTCAGCTTCAACTATTCAAACTCAATGGTTCCAGGAGGTTTACTTGTAAGGTCATACATTACACGGTTAACCCCACGAACCTCATTAATGATTCTTGACATTGTCTTATTTAAGACTTCGTAAGGAATTTCTGCAGCTTCTGCTGTCATGAAGTCAATTGTATTTACAGCTCTTAGCGCAATTGCGTAATCATAAGTTCTTTCATCACCCATGACACCAACTGAACGCATATTTGTAAGTGCCGCAAAGTATTGTCCAATGCTTCTATCTAAACCAGCTTTGGCAACTTCTTCACGATAGATCGCATCTGCATCTTGTACGATACGTACTTTTTCAGCTGTTACTTCACCAATGATACGAATACCCAATCCAGGTCCTGGGAATGGCTGTCTGAATACTAAGTTTTCAGGAATTCCTAATTCAAGACCTGCTTTACGAACCTCATCTTTAAATAGGTCACGTAATGGTTCGATAATTTCTTTAAAATCTACATGATCAGGAAGACCACCAACATTATGATGAGACTTGATCACAGCACTTTCTCCACCTAGACCACTCTCTACAACATCTGGATAAATCGTTCCCTGAACAAGGAAATCAACAGCTCCAATTTTCTTAGCTTCTTCTTCAAAAACACGGATAAATTCTTCACCGATGATCTTACGTTTTGCTTCTGGTTCTTCTACACCAGCAAGTTTTTTATAATATCTTTCCTGTGCATTCACACGAATGAAGTTTAGCTCATATGGTCCTTCTGGTCCGAATACAGCTTCTACTTCATCGCCTTCATCTTTTCTCAATAAACCATGATCTACAAACACACAAGTCAACTGGTTACCAATTGCTTTGGATAAAAGTACAGCCGCAACAGAGGAATCAACTCCACCACTAAGTGCACATAATACTTTACCATCTCCAACTTTTTCGCGAATTGCTTTAATCTGTTCATCCACGAATGAATCCATTCTCCAATCACCAGAACATCCACAAACACCACGAACAAAGTTATACAACATTTTTGTTCCTTCATTTGTATGTAATACTTCTGGATGGAATTGGATCGCATACAATCCAGCTTCTGTATTTTCACAAGAAGCACAAGGACAATTGTCTGTATGAGATGTAATTTCAAAACCAGGTGCAACTTTAGAAATATAGTCAAAATGAGACATCCAACAAATTGTCTTTTCAGATACACCTTCAAAAATTCTAGATTCTTTTTTATCAACGATTACTTCCGTTTTTCCATATTCACGAGCATCTGCTTTTTCAACAGTACCGCCTAGAACATGCATCATTAACTGCGCTCCATAGCACAAACCTAATACCGGAATTCCTAATTGAAACAATTCTTTTGAATATGTTGGAGCTCCTTCTTCATAACAGCTGTTAGGTCCACCTGTTAAGATGATTCCTTTCGGATTCATGGCCTTGATTTTTTCAAGGTCGGTTTTATAAGAATAAATCTCGCAATAAACATTGCACTCACGAACACGTCGTGCAACTAACTGATTATACTGCCCACCAAAATCAAGAACGATTACCAATTCTTTTTTCATGTTAGCCCTCCTAAAAGCACCTTAATTATAAAATAGCTTGTCTTTATTTACAACGAAAACCACTATAGTATTTACGCTCTTTCTAAATAATCAATTACTTCACTCAAATCATTTCGACTCTCTTGAATATACTGCTTCATTTCTTCATCTGGAGCGATCTGATCTTGAATAAAGATTGATTTCATTCCAGCCTTGTAAGCAGCTGTAATTCCATGCTTGCTATCTTCTAAAACTAAACATTCTTCAGGTTTATATCCCATTCTGTCTGCAGTAGCTAAAAAGATATCTGGTGCCGGTTTAGAAGGAAAGCCTTCTTTTCCACTCACAATTTGTTTTGGATGCAACTCAAATCCAGCATAATTGATAAACTTTAAGATATCTTCTTTTGCTGAACTGGATGCAATCGCATAATCCATTGGCTTCTTTTCTAAATATTGAATCAATTCATATAGACCTGGCATATTGGCATCACCTGGATTTTTAAAAAATTCAAAGAAAAAATTCACACGTGTTTTCTGACAATATGACATTACATCACTAATTCCAGGATATGTATTTTCAAATTCTATGATTTCCCTGGAATCACACCCGATCATTCTCTCAATCACGCTATCTGGACAATGTATATCCGCCTTATCTAAAGCTTGTCTAAATTGCTTTTTAAACATGATTTCTGTATTAAACATTAAACCATCCATATCAAAAATAACCGCTTTGATCATAGTCATCCTCCCTTATCTTTTCGCATGATTATTATAATCTAGATACTGTTTTTCTTTCTATATTAAATTATCTAAATTCAAAAAAAAGTTGATGACAAGATATGCATATAAAATGTATATCCTATCACCAACAATGTTTTAATAAAATACTTTATGATACAGCGTTTATTCTTCTTCCTTATTCAATAGATTAAACTTATCAAATAAATAGAACAACAAAGACATTAACATTGCTGTAATACACGCAAGTACCATACCTGTTAATGAAGTTGTACCAACCTGAACAACAACACCACTCAATCCTGTTACAAACACAACAGAAGTTAAGATCAAGTTAACGCTCTTACCATAATCAACTCTTTTATCAACCAAAATTCTTAATCCGCTAGTTCCAATCATTCCATATAACAAGAAACTGATTCCACCAATTACAGGATTTGGAATCGTCTGGATCAAAGCTGCAAGAGGACCAATAAATGAACAAATAATAGAAAGAATAGCTGCACCTGCAATTACTTGTACAGAATAAACACCCGTAATTGCCATAACACCAATGTTTTCACCATAAGTCGTTGTAGGAACAGAACCAATGAAACCAGATAACATCGTTGAGAAGTTGTCCGCAAACAAAGAACGATGAAGACCTGGATCTTTGATCAAATCACGACCAACAACTTCACCTGTAACAATCTGATGCCCAATATGCTCAGATGCGATAACTAAGATAACCGGCAAGATCATCAAGATCGCATTGATGTCAAATTTAGGGAATGTGAAGTTAGGAAGCGCAAAGAAACTAGCCTCCATAACTGGTGTAAAATCGATCATTCCACAAAATACAGCGGCAACATAACCACAGATAACCGCAATCAAAATAGGAATAACGCTCAAGAACTTCTTGAAACATACACTGCCAATGATCGCAACACCTAAAGTTACTCCAAACACAATTACATTGTTTGGATCTACAACTTCATCCAACAATCCAGCTGTACTTGCTGCACTGCTTGAAAGCTCCAAACCAATCAAGGCAACAACTGGCCCCATAGCAGCCGGTGGAAGAACAACATCGATCCACTTTGTACCAAATTTCTTGATCAAAGCGGCTAACAAGCATCCACAGAAACCAACTACGACAAAGCCACCAAGAGCATATTCATACCCAAACTGTGCAATTACGATATTTGCCGGAGCAATAAAGGCAAAACTACTTCCTAAATAAGCAGGAGCCTTTCCTTTCGTAATTAAAATAAACAACAAAGTTCCAATACCGTTCATCAACAAAACGATAGCTGGATTAATTCCAAACAAGAATGGAACCAATACAGAAGCCCCAAACATCGCAAACATATGCTGGATACTTAAAGGCAACATCAACTTAAAAGGAACTTTTTCTTCGACTTGTATAATTCTTTTAGCCATAATCTTCTCCTTTTCTATAAAACCCATTTATTTATACCATAATATTTGATTTTAGGGTATAATGAATTGGTATGAGTGCCCGTAGCTCAATTGGATAGAGTACTTGATTCCGATTCAAGCGGTTGCAGGTTCAAGTCCTGTCGGGTGCGCCAGTATGGCCTCTTAGTGAAATGGATATCACGAGATCCTCCTAAGATTTAATTGTAGGTTCGATTCCTACAGAGGCCGCCATTTAAATTTAAACTTTTTATAAGGTGAAAATACCAGCTCAAAAATGAGTTGGTATTTTTTCTTTATAAACTATATAAGAATTAATTCAAGAGATAAAAAAAGAGTATCCGAAGATACCCTTATTCTGCGTTGCTGGCAACAACTTTAACACGTGACCATAAATCAGCAATGATTGCACGAATATTTTCATCATATTTAAATACTTCGTCATTATCATTTCCAGAGCGAGGAATATAAGCATTGATTCCTTCATAATCTCCGCCTTCGCCACTTAATTCATCCATAACTTCTTTATTTGGAGAAGTATATCCTACATAACTTGAATTATCCATTGAAGCCTCATATGTACATACATAATCAATAAATGCATGTGCTAATTCAGGATTCTCGGCATTTTTTGGAATTACCATTGCATCTGACCAAATATTCGTACCAGTTTCAGGCATATAGAATCCCATATCTTCATTTTCTGACATTACATAAGCAGCATCCCCAGAATAAATTAAACCAAGAGCTTTTCTTCCCTGTGCCATATTATCAATAATTTCATCCGTTACGATTTCAGGTTCCATTGTTTCAACAGCTTGAACTAACCATTCATAAGCTTCTTGTAACTCCTGTTCATTTGTCGTATTCATAGAATACCCCAATGCTTTTAAAGCCATCATGAAAGAATCACGTTCAGAATCATATAGATAGATATCCCCTTTATACTTTGTGTCTAAAAAGATATTGTATCCTTCTTTTTCAAGATCTTCTTCGCTCACTTTATTCTTATCATATACTATTCCTACAGTTCCCCAAAAATAAGGAATAGAATACTCATTTTCAGGGTCATAATCTAATCCCATTACATCTTCAGAAAGTAAATCCAGATTATTCAATTTTTCTTTATCAAGCGGCTGTAGTAAATCTTCCTTTATCAATCTTTCAATCATATAATCACTAGGGACCAAAACATCAAAAGATTCTCCATTGGCAACCTTGATATACATTTGTTCATTTGACTCAAAATAATCTACATTTACTGTTGCCCCTGTTTGATCTTCAAAATCGGAAATAAGGTTTTCTCCCATATATTCACCCCAATTATAGAGATGAAGTTCCTGACCCTCAAATTCACGTTCTTGTGTGTTTGAACCGCATCCGGCAAGTGTCAATGCTAATGCACCGATCAATGTACTAGTTAATAATTTTTTCATGTTTCTTTTCCTTTCTCTCCCTAATTATAGGTATAACATTGATAATCACCAGGACTATCGTTATCAATACTACAACAAGTGTAGATATTGCATTAATACTTGGATTTATGCGCTTGCTCATAGTATAGACCATGATACTTAGATTCTTAACGCCTCCTCCGGTTACAAAATACGAAATGATAAAATCATCAAATGACATCGTAAAGGCAATCAAAGCTCCCGAAAAGATGCCCGGCATAATTTGCGGTACCAAAACCTTGGTCAATGCCTGCCATGGTGTAGCACCAAGGTCCATCGCTGCATCTGCTAAATTTGGATCTAAAGAGCGAATTTTAGGCATTATGCTTAAAATAACATATGGTGTACAAAAAGCAATATGTGCCAATAACATTGTCATAAATCCTCGCTCTATATGAAATGTAATGAACAATAACATAAATCCAATTGCAGTAACAATTTCCGGATTCATAATTGGAAAATCATTTAACTGTAAAACAAAGCTCTTTAAAAATTTTCGACTTTTTGATAATCCGATTGCGCTTATAGTACCTAATAAAGTAGCAACAAGCGTCGCAATTAAAGCTATAGTTATTGTGGTATAAAGCGATTCCATCATATCTCGGTTTTTGAACATATGTTCATACCATGTCAAACTAAAGCCTTCAAAATTTGTTAATGATCTTCCCGAATTAAACGAAAATACGATCATATATAAAATTGGTATATAGAAAAACAATAAGGAAAGAATCATCAGCGCTTTACCAAAAATACGTTTTTCTTTTTTCATGACGACTTCCTCCCACCGCTATTATGCTCATCAACACGACGAATCAAATACATGCAAAGCATCATAATAACAGCCATGATCATAGAAATTGCAGAACCAAAATTCCATTCACCTACTGTAATAAACTGATTTTCTATCACATTACCAATCAAGAAGAACTGTCCTCCTCCCAATAACTTAGGAATGAAGAAAGAACTGACTGCCGGTAAGAATACCAAGGCAATTCCACTGATAACACCGGATAAAGACAGAGGGAAAACCACGCGCAAGAATGTCTGAACCTTATTGGCACCTAGATCTGCACTAGCTTCCAGTAAGGAATGATCCATTTTACATAACGAGGTATTAATTTGCAATATCATAAAAGGAATAAAGTTATAAACCATTCCTAACAACACTGCCCCCTCAGTATACAGCAAGTCTGTATCTTGTAATCCAAACAAAGTTTGAATGATACCACCTTCGGATAACAATCCGATCCAAGAATACGTACGTACCAACATATTGATCCATGTCGGTAATGTCACTGCCAATACTAATGTATTTCGAACTCGATCAGGACTGCGAGCAATAAAATAAGCTATTGGATACCCTAATAATACACAAATTATGGTCGTTTTAAAGGCTATTACCAAAGAACGCCATAAAATCATCAAAAAATCATGGTCGGTAAAAAAACGAATGTAGTTATTTAAAGTGAACGTAAAATTTACAATCTCATTACCTTGTGTTGTCAAAGAGTAAAATAAAATCAAAAGCATCGGTAATAAGATCATTAATACAACCCATACTACATACGGAAATGCTAGCTGACTAAATTTTTTCATTAGAATTCCATCTTCTCCATTACATGAATATCCTCAGGGAAGAAAGATAATCCGACCTCTTTACCTTCTTCTACATAATCAGTTGTATGGATCTTAAATTCTCGTCCTGTTGTCCAGAATGTAACCTTATAGATACCTTCTGTTATTTTTTCTGGATCGAAATCATAATCTACACTTAAATCTACACCTTCATCTTCATTATTCAATTTCCATCCTTGTGCATTTGCCCAAGTTTTTAAATCAGTATCTAAAGCATGAGATTCCATAATTTCATCTTTAGATTTGAAGAAGTTAAAAGCACTAACAGCTTCATTTGCTTTTTTATTTTCAACAACTCTTTGATCTACCACCCAGATTTTACGAATGATTTGAAGTCCTGAATTAGTTGAAAACTTAACATTATATTCACCTATTTCTTCTTTTAAATCTGTTTCTACCTTGATTGATAAATATTCATCTGTTTCCGGATTCCATGCCTGCGCATCTGCTCGGGCGACAATTTCTTTATCATCGATGTCTTTCATATCTTCCAAATCTAGATAAAAATCATTTGCACTGATTGCTTCTTTTCTATCATCACTCAAAATATTCTGATTATTTCTTACATGCATGTTAACCGTAACATGAGTGCCCGGAACCGTTTCGACCATAACTTCATAGTGAACCCCTTTAAACAATACACTTTCAACAGTTCCTGTCATTTTCCCTTGATCTACAGGTACAATATCAATGTCTTCTGGTCGAATTACCACATCTACAGGCTCATTTTCTTTAAAACCTACATCTACACAATCAAAAGCAATATCATCAAAACACACTTTCTTGTCTTCTAACATTCGTCCTGAAACAATATTGCTTTCTCCTATAAAGTTTGCTACATAACGATTGACAGGTTCATTATAAATATCCTGCGGAGTTCCAGCTTGTTGTATTTCGCCATCTTTCATAACAACAATTTTATCCGACATTGTTAATGCTTCCTCTTGATCATGCGTAACATAAATAAAAGTAATTCCTACTTCCTGTTGGATACGTTTTAGTTCATACTGCATTTCTTTACGTAGTTTAAGATCCAACGCTCCCAATGGTTCATCCAGCAACAATACTGAAGGCTCGTTTACCAAAGCTCTAGCTATCGCGACACGTTGCTGCTGACCTCCCGAGAGAACCGTTACATTTTTCTTTTCATATCCCTCTAAATTAATTAATTTCAACATCTTCATTACTTTTTGTTCAATAATGTCTTTATTCATTTTTTTTATTTTTAACCCAAATGCAATATTATCATATACATTCATATGAGGAAATAATGCGTATTTTTGGAAAACTGTATTCAATTCTCTTTTATGAGGAGGTAGCTTTAAGATATCTTGTCCGTCAAAAATTACATGTCCTTCTGTTGGTTCGATAAAACCACCTAATATTCTTAATAAAGTCGTTTTTCCACAACCACTAGGTCCTAACAATGTAACAAATTCATTTTCATAAATATCTAGATCGATGCCCTTTAAAACGATCTGTCCATCAAAATCTTTAACGATATTCTTAAACTGAATAATTTTCTTTTTTTCCATCTCCATAATCGTGTCCCTTTCTAACGTCTAAAATCTTGGTGGTGTTGAAACCCATAATACCTTAGCTGGTGTATTGGATGGATTGTACAAATAGTGTGAATTCCTTCCTGAAATATAGAATGTTTCCTTAGCTTTGACCTTATAGCGCTTTTTGCCCATAACAAGTTCGATCTTTCCTTTTAAGACATAGCCAAACTCTTCGCCTTCATGGCTTTTTATCGTTCGCGATTTTTTTAGCGGATTTATCGTCAACAAAATGGGTTCCATCGCATTTTTTTGTGCATTGGGAATGATCCATTCGATCGTATGATCTTCGCCTTCATCAATAAAGAAATCTCCTTGATGAAACACAATCTGTTCTTCCGGTTCTGCAGCAAAAAATTCCGATAGATTTGTGCCTAAAGCCTCTAGGATATCTTCCAAAGTTGAAATACTTGGGCTCGTTAGATCTCTTTCTAACTGTGACAAAAAACCTTTGGTCAATTCAGACCTTGACGCCAATTCTTCCAGTGTTAGATCATTGGCAATTCTCAACGC
Organism: Faecalitalea cylindroides ATCC 27803; assembly: GCF_000469305.1. GTDB lineage: Bacteria > Bacillota_I > Bacilli_A > Erysipelotrichales > Erysipelotrichaceae > Faecalitalea > Faecalitalea cylindroides. The sequence continues at coordinate 5,177 of NZ_KI271041.1, read as the reverse complement.
TTTAATCTTTGCTCCTATCTGCACGGCATCCCCTCCCTCATTTGTTTACTTTTACTAAACTTTAAATTTATTTAAGAAAACACAAGACAATTATACATAAAACGCATCAAGATGCAATACACAATTATAAAAACATTAAAAAATTTTACACTTAGCGCCATATATGTTATATTTTTGAACGTGTAAAGGAGATAATAAACATGATAAAATCGATTCTTCAAGGCATGGTTGTCGGCATTGCAAACATCATTCCTGGTGTCAGCGGTGGAACCATGATGGTCGCAATGGGTTTATATGATAAGTTAATTCATTCCATCACTCACATTAAATCTGAATTGAAAGAAAGCTTAAAGCTTTTATTCCCTATCTTTTTAGGAGCTGGATTAGCAATCGTAATTCTTTCAAGATTGTTTGAATATCTATTAGAAGTACATCCAATTCCAACAAATTTTGCCTTTTGTGGTTTAATTGCCGGAAGCCTGCCTTTCATACTAAAGAAAGTAAAAGGATCAAATCCTACAAAAGCTTCCAATATGATTCCTTTGATCATATTCTTCGCAATCGTTGTATTAATGGCAGTAATGGGAGAAGCTAAAGGTGTCGCATCGACGATTGATCTTAACTTCATTGAAATTGTAAAACTATTAGTTGTTGGTATCATTGCAGCTGCAACCATGGTCATCCCTGGTGTCAGTGGAAGCATGATGTTAATGTTGTTAGGTTATTATGAAACGATCTTAGCTTATATCAACCGCACTGTAGATGCTTTGACATCGTTCAATATAGGCGATTTAATGAGTTGTATTCTAGTGCTGCTGCCTTTTGGTATTGGAGTGATCCTAGGTATCTTCTTAATTGCCAAATTAATTGAGTGGATCTTCTCTAAATGGGAAACACAAGCTTATTACGCTATTATCGGATTGATCGTTGCAAGTCCGATCGCTATTCTATTAAAAACAAATTGGGCTAGTATCTCTTTAATTACAATTCTTATTAGTATTGTAACATTTGTATTAGGTTGGGTCGTTGCAAGTAAACTTGGTGGAGAGTAAATTCTCCACTTTTTTTATTAAGATTTGATTTGTGATTTCTATGCATAAAAAAACAGGAACATCATCTTCCTGCTTTCTGTATCCATTCTTTTGTCTTCATTAAATCTTTAGGAAAGTTTTTAAAATCTTTTAACTTCCATGTCCAATTCAATTCATCTTCCTCATTAGGTTTATTTAATCTTGCCTCTTCTTTATAACCACATATATCCCATATAGGCAGAATACATATATCAGCTGCAGAATCTAAGGCAAAGTGACAAATCATATCATTGAAATTACGTTCTGTATAACCCTGTTTTTTCAAAAAACGCCTCAAGCTTATACGATGATTATTATCATATCCATAATAAGCCTGATTGATGGTTTCATGATTTTGCGTACTTGTATACAGCACTGAATCTTTTCTTACGCTCTTTTTAAGCTCCTTTACTTTCATCCTGTCTAAAAGTACATCTACATTTGTCATTCCAAGTTCAAAATCATCACATATCTTCTCCAATCCTTCAACAATTAAATGAAAACCTGGAAATTCATGTTTGATCATGATCAATAATGAGTGAATCAAATCTTTGAATTCTTCATAATCTACCATTTCATCAATTTTTAAATAATCATTGATAATCGTATAATAATCGATCTTGGCTACATCAAAACACCGACTAAGCCAACGAATTCGTTTTTTCCAAAAACTAAAGCCATCAATCAATTGCCTTTTAAAATCATGTATTGGCATATGATATGTACAATTGTTGAGCGCCTTAGGATTACCGTTTTCATCTAAAAGAAAATCAAAACGATTGGTCCATACATCCGCACTGTCATAATTCACAAATGCTACATCCGAGATTAGAGTAATTTCTCTGGCATGTGCATACATTACGATATCATCAAATTGTTTATAAAATATAAACTGTAGAAACTTGGTATAGAAAAGTTCATCTTCATATTCAGAGAGATCCACTTCTTTATATAATGGATAATTGCGATATTCTTCATCCCATTCAATCCAAGGCCTTTCACTATTCAATGATCTAAACAGCTGATAAACTGCCCAATCTTCCAACCAGAAAGCTGTCTTTTCAAAGTATTCAAAGTCTTCTTTAAATGAGTCATAGTTTTTCTTAAATGCTTTAAAAGCTCGTCTAAAGTATTCGTTCTTAAATACTCTAACCGTTTCATAATCCACTCTATCTTTAAATTTATTACAATTCGTTATCGAGCTTTGCGTCAATAATCCCATCTCACAAAGTCTATCTAAATTAATATAAATTGGATCACCGGCAAAACTAGAGAGCGCATGGTAGGGAGAATGGGATCTTCCTTTTGCCTGTAAAGGCAATATCTGCCAAACATGATAACCTGAATCCGCAATACAATCGATCATTCTTACCGTTTTTTGTCCTAAATCTCCTATCCCCTGATTCGCTGGAACTGAAAACATAGGGCATAACACACCCGCGCATCTTTCCATATTTTTTAACCCTTTATGTAACCCCTTTCACTTTACTTGGATTTTAGCACATATGGACCTATTTGGGTATATAAAATTAAAAAATATACGATTTATTCTATAACATATATAGTACTTCTTTATTAAATATCAAAGATATTTAAACTAATTCAAGCCATTATTTTTATTTATTCATAACCTAGATGTCATTGAAACATCAATTAAATTTTCATTAAAAAAAGATCCCTAAGGATCTTTTAATTATTTCATCATGTCTTCAATTAAATCGTATGTTTTAACTGGATCTTCACTCTTAGTGATAGAACGTCCTACAACGATATAGTCACAACCTTGTTCATTAGCATAATCTGGTGTCGCAACACGTTTTTGATCATCTTTTGAATCAGATGCCAAACGAATACCCGGAGTGACTGTTAAGAAATCATCTCCACATGCTTCATGGATTGCCTTTGCCTCATGAACAGAACATACAACACCATCTAAACCAGCTGCTTTAGCATTCTTAGCGTATTTGATAACACTATCCATTACTTCGCCTGGAATTCCCAATTCCTCATTCATCATTTCTTTAGATGTAGATGTTAACTGGGTTACCCCAATGCACAATGGACGTTTGTTTCCATTTGCACCAATTTCAAGACCTTCAACAGCTGCCTTCATCATCGCAATTCCACCAGCACAATGAACATTCACGATATCAACGCCCAAATTCGCAAGGTTTTTCATTCCACCTTTTACTGTATTTGGAATATCATGCAATTTTAGATCCAAGAAAATGTGATGTCCCATTGCCTTTACAGTCTGAATGATATCCAACCCGCAGGCATATGTTAATTCCATACCGATTTTTACATAAATTGGCTTGTCAAATTTATTTAAGAAGTTCACTACTTCTTCTTTGCTGGAAAAATCCAGCGCTACGATTGTACGTGACATTATTTAAAACTCCTTCCTACAGCTTCACTAACACTATTATATCCATATTTCTTTAATACTTTTGGTAAATCTTCAATAATTTTAGGGCAAACATATGGATCCACAAAATTCTGAGCTCCAACTTCGACTGCACTAGCTCCTGCATTCAAGAATTCAAGTACATCTTCAGCACTAGTGATACCACCAACACCAATGATTGGAATATTAACAGCCTGTGCTACTTGATAAACCATACGAATCGCAACTGGCTTAATGGCTGGTCCAGAAAGTCCCCCTGTAATATTGGCAAGTAATGGTTTTCCTGTTTTTAGGTCAATACGCATTCCCATCAAAGTGTTGATCAAGACCAAACCATCCGCTCCAGCTTCTTCTACTGCCTTGGCAATCTCAACAATATCTGTAACATTTGGTGAAAGTTTTACATATACCGGTTTCTTAGCTGCAGCTTTGGCAAGTTTTGTCACGTGAGCTGCAAGTTCCGGTTTTGTACCTAAGCCAATACCCCCATGTTTAACATTTGGACAGGAAATATTTAACTCATAAGCTTTGATCACTTCACTATCATTTAAAGCTTCAATAACTTTAACATAGTCTTCTTCTGTTGCACCTGCTACATTGGCAATAATTTCAGTATCAAATTGTGCTAAAAATGGCAATTCTTTCTCTTTGATTACTTCAACACCTTTATTCTGTAATCCAATCGCATTTAACATACCACTTGGTGTTTCGGCAATTCGTGGTGTTGGATTTCCAAAGCGCTCCTGTGGTGTTGCACTTTTGATCGCAATTCCACCTAAAAGGCTAAGATCATATAATTCTGCATATTCACGACCGAACCCAAAACATCCACTGGCAGGAATGATAGGATTTTTTAAATTTAAACCAGGTAATTTAACTGAAATATCCATCATAGTGCCACCTTTCCAACTTCAAAGACAGGACCATCTTTACATACACGTAAAGAATTTCCTTCTTTATCTTTTACTACACATCCCATACATGCACCTAAACCACAGGCCATACGCGCTTCTAAAGAAATATATCCTTTTGTATATGTAGCATCCAATGCCTTCAACATCATCAATGGTCCACAGGCACTGATGAAATCCGTATCGATATTTTTAGCCTGGATCGCATCAAGAACTGTACCTTTTGTACCAACGCTTCCATCCATTGTCGCAATCTCTACATTACATCCAAGCTGTTCAAATTCTTCTTTATAGAAAATAGATTCTTCGTCATTAAAACCAAGTACAACATCTACTTTTGATCCTTTTAGACGATATTGTTTGGCTGTTTCATATAGAGGCGGTACACCTACACCACCTCCAACTAGAAGAACTTTATCCTGGTCTTCAATCGGGAAGCCATTTCCCAATGGCCCAAAGATATCTAATAGATCATTAGATGTCAGCTCTGTCATTTTTTCAGTACCCTGCCCTAAGATCTTATAAATAATGATAAGGCTCTCATCTTTTATTTCACAAATTGAAATTGGTCTACGAAGATAAAATCCTGGAACACTAATTTCAATAAATTGACCAGGTCTTGCCTCTTTGGCAAGATTTGTCTTTATTTCCATACGCCAAATATCTTTGGCAATTTCTGTATTCGATAAAATAACTGCGTTTTCCTGCATATTATTATTTCCCCATTTCATTCATACTGATCGCAGAGAAGCTCAGAGATTCCAGTCCCTTTAATAACATCGTGCCGCC
>NZ_KI271040.1 GCF_000469305.1 Faecalitalea cylindroides ATCC 27803 | reverse complement strand
ATCGGATTCTTATATCCTGGAGATAACCGGAGTTTCTTCTAAATTATTAATGAAAGCTAAACAAATATTGAATTAGAATGTTAAAAAGGGAAAGTCTATTTAAAGCTTTTCTTTTTCATGTGAATATACCCTTATGCTAACAATTAATAGTTTTCAAACAGTGAAACAAAATTACAAACTTAAGAGAATGATTTATTAATCACACTAGATATATAAATTAAAAATGAAGGTAGAAATTGGATGATTTAGATTTTTAAATTTCTTATAGTAAAAAAGCATTTTTATATCTATCATTTCCTTTCTTGTCTTGTTATAATGAGTGCGTTTGCGGAAAGGAAAGAGATGATTATGACAAAGAAAACAGCTTATGAATTTGCTTATATTACATTTGCGATGTTTATTATTTCATGTTCAATTTATTTCTTTTTGATTCCTAGTGGAATCGTAGTTGGAAGTATTTCCGGTCTATCTATGGTTTTGAATCAAGTAATTAACTTACCAATTTCTTTGATAACTTTTATTTTAAATATAGGTCTATTAGTTATTGGATTTATTTTTATAGGAAAAGAATTTGGGGCTAAAACTGTATATACGTCTATCTTATTGCCAGTGTTTTTGGCGATTTTTGAAAAAATATGTCCTTTAAGTGAATCTTTAACACATAATAGTGTATATGATCTTGTTTCCTATACTTTAATTATCGCTTTCGGTCAGGCAATGTTATTTAATGTCAATGCTTCAAGTGGAGGATTAGATATTGTAGGGAAGATCATTAGCAAGTACACACATTTAGAAATCGGAAAGGCTTTGACTGTATGTGGAATGATTACAGCAGCTACTTCAATTTTTGTGTATGATATCTCTACTATGATTGTAAGTTTGATTGGTACATATGCCAATGGTCAAGCCGTGGATTATTTTGTTGGTGGTTTTAATAAGCGTAAACGTATTTGTATCCTAAGTGAACACTATGAAGAAATCATGAAGTATATTATGGAGGATATGAATCGTGGAGTAACGATTTATTCAGCAGTTGGCGGGTTTGATAAAACACCAAGAATAGAAGTTGTAACGATCATGACAACTAGTGAATATAAGAAGTTGTTAAATTATCTTCATCAATCAGATTACAAAGCGTTTGTTACAGTATCTACAGTTAATGAAGTAATCGGAACTTGGAATATCAATAAAAATTCAAGAAAGTCAAAACAAAAAGAAGTAAGTGTTCAATAAATACTTACTTCTTTTTTAGAATAGAGATAATTGTTCCAGTTTTTGTTCGTGTTCTAATTCTTTAGGTTCCTGTCTTAATAATGAAATGAATTTTGTATCATTAAACCAATTTTCGAGTTGAGAGTGCTCTAATATAGTAGGCATTCTATCGTGAGTTCTTCTTACAGAATCATTGGATTTTGTGGTAATGATCAAAAACTCATTATCTTGATTGTAAAGACCGGCTAAATACATAATGTTATCTGAGTGAAAAGTGACTTTTTCTTTCGCATAACTCCACTCATGAAACAGACTGGCGGGTATAACACAACGTTTTCCTTTTTTAAAAATTGGTTTTTCCAATAGGGTTTCTTGTCTGGCATTGATTATAAAAACTTTATCATTCCATCCAAAGCTCATTAGTTTTGGCAGGATCTTTCCTTCTTTATATAAAACTAAGGCTTTTTCATTAGGCTTTATTGTATCTGTAGGGATATCGAAAGGAACATTAAACTTTTCTTTTAAGCTTTTCACATCTTCAGGATTTATTTTAATTGAAGAACACATAGTATCACCAAAACAATTATACATGATTTAAAGATTTCGTCCTAATTGATATGCTTGTTTTGGATATATACTATGACTTGTCATAGATGGTGTGCCACATCCATAACCTAAGATCATTCCTTGATCACCCAGATTTAAATAACGAACAAGGGTCTTGTAGTGACTTTCTAAAGCATCAAAGGTCCAGTTATCCGCATTCCATGCAACACTCAACAAGGCCGATTTTAAATGTTTTTGATGAATGCTGGTATTAAACGAACAGAATCTATCAATTAAAATTTTTAATTGTGCAGAAAATCCATAATAATATAGTGGACTAACAAAGACGATCATGTCTGTATCAAGTATTTGTTTTCGAATCTGTTTCATATCATCTTTTTGAATACAAGGACCTTCATAGCCACAATGAAGACATCCTGTACATGGGTGTATATTGGCATGAGCTATATCCAGCATAGAAACAGAATGTCCAGCTTCTTTAGCTCCTTGAATAAAATTATCGGCAAGAATCCTGGATGATCCATTGAGGTTAGGACTTCCAAATAATAATAGAATCTTCATATGTTTTATTTATATGTTCGGCGATAGATTTCTGCAATCTCTTCATGAGTTGTTTTGGCAGGATCAGCCATGAATAAACCACCCATAGTTTCTCTAGCATTAACCGCCATGGTCATGCATTCGTCTTTTTTGATACCATAATCAGACATCTTCAATTCGGATACACCACAATCTTCTTCAAGTTTAACTAAAGCATCGATGAAATCCATTGGATCATTAGCCTCTTGTTTGCCTAAGAAACGAGCCATATCAATAAAACGATCATCGCATACATGTTTATTGATCCAGAAAGTAAAATACTCTTTAGCAATCATGATCAGACCAGCTCCATGAGGAAGTTCTGGATGGTAAGCACTCATTGCATGTTCCATGGAATGTTCACTAGTACAAGCACTAGTAATCATTGAATATCCGGAAAGTGTATTCGCAAAGGCAACGGCTTCTCTTGCTTCCATATCATTACCGTCTTTAACAGCTCTTGGCAAATACTTACCAATGTTTTCAATAGCAGTTCTTTGAACTAGATCACTCATTGGATTATGCACACATGAAATATATCCTTCAAGAGAATGGAATAAGGCATCAAAGCCTTGATAAGCTGTAAATTTAGGTGGAACAGTTTTCATTAATTCTGGATCCACGATCGCAAATTTAGCGAATAAAGAATCGGGACCGCCTACACCAATTTTTTCATTTGTATCTGGATTGGTGATGACACCGGCTGTATCCACTTCACTTCCTGTTCCAGCTGATGTTGTGATTGCGATCCAAGGAAGAGGTTCTTTATCCAATGGTTTTAATTTACCTGTTTTTCCACCAGCGTAGTCCCATAAATCATCGGATGGTTGAGGAATGAACATAGCCATAACTTTAGCTGCATCCATTACACTTCCTCCACCAAGTGCAACGACGAAATCGCAGTTTTCTTGACGAGCTACCTGTGCACCTTTTTCAACTGTCGATTTAAGTGGGTTAGCTGCTACTTCATTGAAAAGAACATATTCACAATTTGCAGCAGCAAGTTCTTTTTTTACTCTTTCTAAAGAACCATTTTTAATCGTAGATTGACCATTTGAAATAACCAATAATGCTTTTTTACCTGGCATTGGTTGTTTATGGAATTCATTTAATGAACCTTGTCCAAATAAAACTCTTGTTGGACAGAAAAAAATATAATTTGACATGTTGTATCCTTATTCCTATTTGATCATGGAACATGCCCATGTATTCAACTCTTCATCAGTAATGGAGAAGCTCAATCTTTTGCCTTGTGTTACTTTTGATTTAGGCGCTAATTTTTGGATATACGTAGAAGATTTTCCCATCCCGCTTCCTCCAGATGTCGCAAAAGGAATGATTGTTTTATTGACAAGATCGTAGCTTTCAATAAAGGTATCAATAATAGATGGTTCTCTATACCACCAGATTGGAAAACCAACAAATACAGTATTGTATTGTTCCATCTTCTCTACTTTATTTAATATTTCTGGTCTTGAATTTGGATCTTTCATTTCCAATGTACTTCTTGAATGTGAATCATTCCAATTAAGATCAGCACGTGTGTACACTTGTTTTGGTTGGATCTTAAAAAGATCTGCATGAATTTGGCTGGCTAACTTTTGGGCTACTTTTTCGGTTGTACCACTGGCACTGAAATAAGCAACTAAGATATTGGACATAAATATTTCCTCCTATTCTATTGATGTTTATTATTTGAACCATATATAATAAGTTCATGTAAAGAATACAACTTAAAGTTAACTTTAAGTCAATAACAAAATTAAAAAAATTTAAAGGAGGAAATTATGTTGTACACGGTTGGAGAAATGGCTCGTTTTTTAAATGTTTCGGCATCAACATTACGTTATTATGATAAAGAAGGTTTATTACCTTTTGTGAAAAGATCAAATAGTGGAATTCGTATGTTTAGTGATAAAGACTATGAATGGCTCAAAATAATTGAGTGTTTGAAGAAATCAGGCTTATCGATCAAAGAAATTCGCTCTTATATAGATATGACAAAAAGAGGAGATGATTCGCTTGAAGAAAGGTTACAGTTGTTTGAAGAGAGAAAAAAAGATGTAGAAAGACAAATGAAAGAACTTCAAGAAACGCTGGATTTATTAAAATATAAATGCTGGTATTATGAAATGGCGATCCAGGATCAAAGTGAAGAAAGAGTTCGTTCATTAAGTGCTGAAGAATTACCAGAAGAATATAAAAAGATAAAAAATCATATTCAATCGATGTAAGAAAAATATCAAGCAAATATGATATAATTCAGGATGATTGGAGAAGAATTTTATGAAACAAGGAGTCTTTTTAACATTTGAAGGAAATGATGGCAGTGGTAAGACTACGGTTTGTAAAGCTATTTGTGAAGAACTAAAGAAACTAGGATATGATGTTGTATATACAAGAGAGCCTGGAGGATCTAAAATAGCTGAATCAATTCGTAATATATTATTGGATGTCGAAAATACAGGTATGGATCCTAGAACAGAAGCTTTATTGTATGCTGCAAGCAGAAGACAACATTTAAAAGACAGGGTCTTACCAGCATTAAAGAATAAATCAATTGTACTATGTGATCGTTTTGTAGATTCAAGTCTTGCTTATCAGGGATATGCAAGAGATTTAGGTATGCAGGAAGTCTATGATATTAATCAATTTGCGATTGATGGATGTATGCCAATAAAAACTTTTTTCCTTTCTGTCAGTATTGAAACCGGACAGAAACGCATGGATCTAAGAGGAGATAAAAATCGTTTAGATCTTGAACAAAGTGATTTTCATAAAAAAGTTAGAGAAGGATATGCGAAATTAATTGAAATGTATCCAGAAAGAATTTGCGTCATCGATGCAGAACCAGAATTAAAGGTTGTTGTAAAGAATACTTTAAATGAAGTAATGAAAGTGATTCATGAATATGAATAAGAAATTATTAAAGGAAACACAGCCTGTAGTTTATAAAACACTATCGAATGCTTTGACCAAAGATCATTTGGCACACGCATATTTATTTGAAGGAGATAAGAGTGCTCCTAAAAAAGAAACAGCTTTATTGTTTGCGCAAAGTTTGGTGTGTCAACACAAAGATGAAGATGGTTTTGCCTGTCAGGAATGTGATGCATGTAAACGAATTGAGCATGGAGAAGCTATTGATTATAAATGGATCGATGGTACAAAGAATCGAATCAAGAAAAATGATGTTTTAAAAATTCAAGAGTTGTTTGAAACAACAAGTGCTGAAATAGAAGATCGCAGGATCTATGTTTTAGAAGGATTTGATGATGCAACTGTTGATGCATCAAATAGTCTTTTGAAATTTTTGGAAGAGCCAGCTTCGGGAATCTTTGGTATCTTGATTGCGGATGAAAAATCTAATATTCTTCCAACAATTCAATCGCGTTGTCAATGGATCCATTTTAGACCTGCTTCAAGAATGGATGTTGTGAATAAGCTCATTGAAAAATGTGATCAAGACACAGCACAGATGTTGGCCAATAGTGGATATACCTACAACAAAGCTTGCGAGCTTCTTGAATATGAGGAGTTTTCTATTATTCGACAAGCTGCCAAAGATTATGTAAAGAATATGGGCTCTATGAATGAAATTTTTTCTTTACAAAGTGAAGTGTTTATTGCAAAAGGTTCTTTAATGAAAAAAGAATGGATTCGATTATGGATCCAATGGGTCTTATATGAATTAAAAAAGGATGGAAATAATTTATCTTTGGCAAAGCGTGTTAAAATACAAACGATTCTAGTGGAAGCAATGGATATTTTAAGAAGGCCAGTTGATTTAGCTTTGTTTTTGGATAAAATTTATTTTGATATAAAAAAAGTTGTTAAATCTTTAAATTAGCAACTAATACTTTTAAGTTCTTTAGTATAGGATTTTTGATTTAAATAATTTTGATTGTATATCAAATGTTTTGTATAGAGATAAATTAGATGAACATAGAAAAGGGAAAGCTATAATGGACTTTCCCTTTAACATTCTAATTCAATGATTGTTTAGCTTTTATCAATAGTTCAGAAGAAACTCCGGTGATTTCCAAAATATAAGAATCCGATATTCCTTTCTTTAATAAGTTTTTTAAAATCATTAAAACACCATCTTCTTTTCCAATTTGTATACCTTCGGTTTTACCTTGAATTTTGCCCTTTATAAAACCTTTATTACTCGCTTCTTCTCTCATTCTGTCTAA